>CAWDXL010000023.1:0-26495 GCA_963806325.1 Candidatus Parcubacteria bacterium | reverse complement strand
CTCTACTCGTTCCACCCGTCTTGCTGAAAAATAATTCATGGCGCCTACGACAATTATGCTGATAAAAAAATGTCCGATTTGATGGCGCTTAAGTCAAAAGTTGAAGAGGGTTCGGGAATTGTTGTTGATGAGCGCGGTAAATTTGTCGAAGCCGACCGGGTGATCATTTTCCTTGTGCACAATCCGGTCATGAGCCTCGAAGATCCGATTCCGGTCATTCTCCGATCGCATATGCGGCACAACGGTTCAATTCCTCGCCACACCATTCTTCTTCATATTGCCAGAGATAAAAAACCATACGTAAGGACTCACAAATGTATTGCGACAGGATTTTGGCCATATGACGTACGGCGTCGAGGCTCGCTTTGGTTTTATGGAAGATATGAATGTTGAAAGAGTCATCGAATACTTGCGCGACACGGCTGCGCTGCCGGGTCCTCTTTCAACCGCTATCTCATCAAAGCCGGCGGCGACGAAATTCGGATCGATCGAAAACACTCCTCTTTTATAACTATTCTTCGCGCGCAATTTATGCGGACACTGATGCACATTGCTTCGCCAACATACCGCTATTTTGGTCTGAAATCCAATACGAGTCTTTCTACAAATACCATATCGATTATGGTTGATAATGCCGGCGGTTCAATCAAGATTCCCGAGCTTGATCTGGTGGAGATGGCGTAAGAATAGTTAATTTAAAATCGCGTGGGCGAGGCCGTAATTCACTGCATCTTCGGCAGTAAGAACGGTATTTTTTTCCATGAGATTAAGCACATCGCGTGCCGACAATCGTCCGGATGACTGGTCGGCAATGACTGACGCATAATGAAAATCTTTGAGCCGGTCTTCTTTGAGCATGCATTCCAAGTCATTTGTAGTAAAGCGTTTGCCGGCATCAAAGCATCGGCCGGCGAGATGAAGGAGGAGTGTTGTGTGGGGTGTGAGGAAACGGCGCTCGCCTGTAAGGAAAACGATAATGCCGCTTGAATCAACATCGCCCGAGCCGATGGTATGGAGAATTGGCCGGTAGACCGCGCGCATGGAATCAAAGAAACTCATGCCGATGCCGGTCGGTCCGCCGTGCGATGTGACGACAAGATTGATTGGTTCAAGGGGGTTTTCAAGAACCAGTGCTTTAATTTGTTCGGTGATGTCAGTGAGGAGTGCGCCTCCAATCGCTCCGATCCATTGAATGGTTCTTTTGGGCGAGGGTATGTATGGCGCGGCGATGCCGGATGTTCCTTTGTGTGAGGGATAGCTAATTTTACGGCTTGTGCTTGTGGGCATATCTAAAATGAAGAAATGAACGAATAATTAAAGAAGGAGAAAGGATAATAAACATCCTTGCGATTCATTCTACTCTCGATGTTTCCCACCGCAAGCACGGCAGGAACTCATCCTGGGAATAGCTTTTTTATCAAAATGTGGCAAAAGTATTATTTCCCTCTCTTAAAGAGCATAAAATTCTTTGCGATCCACCAGACTACGCCGGTTTCATTAAGTTCGTGACGAATCGAAAAGGAAAGTTCTTTCTCAAATGTAAAATTTTTTGTAGCAAAAAATTTAATCCAATATTCATGAGGTTGCTCGTTAATGTGGCCAATTTCCCGCGAGCCTTGGCCTGGTGTGGCGGCAGTAAAAATAATAGTATCGGAAAGACCGGTGAGAGTATCTACCAGAGTTTCAGCTGCCGATTCCGGAAGATGTTCAGCCACTTCCATACACAAACATATATCAAATTTCTTATCAACATGTAATGGTAATGAAAGATCATGAAGTTTTATGTTGTCCCCGACAAGCGAGCCATGAATGGCAGCAGGCGCGCCATCATAGCCAAGCACCTCTTTACCAATCTTTTTAAATTCAGCAAGATATATTCCTACACCGCAGCCAATATCAACAACTGAGCTGAATGAAAGGTGATTGACGATACTATTCACGAAAGCCTTAGCTGAATCAGCCTCAAATTTTTTCGTATTATCAAAAAAATTGCTGTCGTATATATGTGTTTCTACAGACATATGCAAAGTTATTTTTTAAGCAGGGAAGTGTAGAGTTTTTCATACTCATCCACCATTTTTATGACGCTAAAATTTCCTCAACATTTTTTCTACACGCCGCTCGATCAAGAAGTCCAACTTTTTTTACTGCTTCTACCATCTCCTCTTCTGTGTTTACAACATAGCCGGTGATACCTTCAATGATAAGCTCTTTGGCAGCCCCTTTATTGAGAGCTATCACGGGTGTACCGCAGGCCTGTGCCTCTACAATTGTGAGGCCAAACGGTTCGTGCCATTGCAGTGGAGCGAGCTTGGCCAGTGCATTTTTATACAGATCATTTTTTTGTTTAAAATCAACTGGCCCTATATACGTAATTTTGTCATTTAGGTAAGGCTTAATATACTCATCGAAGAATTTCTCCTGGCCATAATTGTTGCCGGCGAGAATGAGCTTCATGCCAAGCTTCCGAGCTACGCTTACGGCTACATCGGCACCTTTATCTTTGTTTATATAGCCGATATAGAGGAGATAGTCGCCAGATGTATTGTTAAAATCAAATTTCTCCACAGGAATACCATTGTGAATCATCGAGTATTTTTTATAAAAATAAGGCTCCGCATGTTTAAAGCTGTTGAGCTGGGAATTACTGACGGCAACGTAGTTGATTTTTTCAAGGAAAGGAAAAACTGAAGATATTGTTTTTCTATATGCTTCGCTTGTGGCTGAGAGGACAGCAATAGAATCATGTTCGTAAGGATGGTGAAGCGTTTGGATCATTGGAATCCTGACGAAAGGCGCCAGACAGGAGCTTTCGGCATTATGAAAATGAAGAATATCAAACTCATCTTGCATGGAGGCGGCCAAAGCTGCGTTCCAATAATTGAAGAGTACTGATAGTTTTCCTGTGGCAGGGTCGTTGTTTGTGCCGGCCGGAAGCAGGGACACAAGACGCCCGGCTGTTTTAGAATTTGAAGGTGTAAATAGAGTCACTTCATGGCCGCGGCGTATAAGCTCTTCAGCGAGCCATGACACCACAAATTCCAAGCCGTTTTGCGACTGCGGAGGAACGCTTTCGGCAAGAGAGGTTATTTGAGCAATTTTCATAAATTTTTTATTATCCGTTGGGATGTTTTTTCCAATGTTTTTGCCACACCGCTTCATGGACTTTGTTGAATAAAGCTTCGGCATCCATATATATTTTTTCATCAATATTTCGGAGTGACCTGACCGCAGTGAGTAATGCTTGCGCACCTTTTTCAATTTCTTCAGGATTCCAGGCAAGCGGCGAGAACGGGCCTATCTGCCGCTCGCTGGCCCACCACCAGGCGCAGCTTGCTAGACCCTTGTCGGCATGCTTGCGTGCCCGGTCGTAATGGCTATTTTCCTGATTCTCCTTCAAAATTTTAAGTGCATATTTTTTAAGCGATTCTAGCTTTTTATGAATACCGTTTGCGGGATGCTGCCATAGCCCATATGGAATATGTGCCGAAAGTTCCTCAGCAGTCGACTCCCAATTTGCTTCAACCAGGGATACGGTCTCAGCTGTGGTGAGGCGATGTAGATATTCGGATGCTGTCAGCATGGTAATCGCCGGATCGGTAAAGCTCTTATCATAATATCCGTAGTCATTTGTATGCCAATGCCCATAGAGCTCGCCATCGTGAGCGGTAACCAAATAATTGCCGGTTATTTTTCCGCGGTTTGTATATATTGATTCTGGAGGAAAGCTTTTTGAAAATGAAGTGTTTCTGAAAATGATGCCGAGGCCTCCGGTGCTCGTGTAGCGAACTGAAGCATGAACAGGATTTTTATTGTGAATTTCATCGAGGACAATCCACGAAAAGCCGTTTTTTTTGATAATTTTTTCAATATTTTTCCCGTACGCCATTTCGGGAACGTAAAAGCCGCGGGGCTTGAAGAAGGCCTTGAAATGTTTTTTTAAAATAGCGGTATTCAAGTTGATCTGGCGCTCGATTTCTTTGCCGGTCAAGAGCGGCAAAATAGGGTGGTACATTGCGCTGCCGAGAAGCTCGAGCCTGCCTTCGCCTGCGTATTTTCTGAAGCCATTGATGATGTGCTGATATCCGTATTTTTCGAGAAGCTCTATAAGCGACCCCGAAAGATTTATTGTCAGGCGAAGATTAGGATATGTCTCAAAGAGATTTAGAATTTTTTCGTAGCTCTCATGAACCACTTTATCGACAACCTCTTTAGACTGCGTGGGCGGCTGATAGAGGTGAAGAATATCGATCCAGTAGAGCATACAATTAAGAATTTTTAAGGCGCACGGTTGTCTTGTAAAGCTCTATATATTTTTGAGCCGGAATGATCCATGAATTTGCCTGTTGGAGGCCGAAGATAACAAGATTTTTCCAAACCTCTTTGTATTTGTATGTTTCAAGCGACCGGATGATTGCGACGAGTAGATGTTCCGTATCATAATAATTGAAGGTAAATCCGTTGCCGCCCTTCTTTTCCGGATTAAAATCAATGATAGTGTCGGCTAATCCGCCGATATGATGGACGATCGGAATGCAGCCGTACCGGAGAGCAATCATTTGATTGATACCGCATGGTTCAAAGCGCGATGGCAGCAGAAAAAAATCTGATCCGGCATACATGGATGTTTCGAGGCGATGATCAAATGGCGTGAATATGAGATGCTTTGGGTATTTTTTCTGAACAGAATTTAAAGCTTCGGTAATTTCCTGATCGCCGTCGCCCATAATAATAATCTGGATATTCTGTTTTAGGAGTATGGGGAGAAGCGGAATGATGAGGCCGAATCCTTTCTGTTCGGTAATACGCGACGTCATACAGATGAGCGGAATCTGCGCACCGATTTTCAATTTGTAGTGTTTTTGAATCCACAATTTATTGTCCTCTTTTCGATTGGCCGACTTGTCGCTGTAGTGCTTTTGGAGGCCTGGATCCGTGAGGGGATTATAATCATTGTAGTCGATGCCGTTAACAATGCCAAAAACTTTTTCCTCGCGATTTTTTAGAATTTTCTGGAGATCTTCGCCAAAATCTTTTGTCATAATTTCATTCCGATATGTTTCTGAGACAGCATTGATAGCATCAGCATTAAGAATTGCCCGTTTGGCAAAGTTTATTTTTTCAATCCGGTCAATATCGTCGAATGGCGGCAGCTGCGCACGCCCGGCGTCGCGTTCATTTTCATTGATGAGCCACCAATCGTGGCCGAGCTGGTAGGCGAGATTGTGAATGGTGAAAAGACAGGCTGTATTTTCCCAGAAAGCGTCTTTTTTGTAGCGGCCCTTGAGAAAATAGGGAATGAGACCTGTGTGCCAATCGTGACAATGAAGAATATCGGGTGCCCAATTTAATATTTTCAGGAGGTGGAGGACCGCAACATCAAAAAGAAAAAAACGGGCGTTGTCATTGATTGCGCCATAGAGGGAATATCGCTCGCCGAAGTATTTTTTATTGGCGATAAAATAGACTGGTACTTTGCTGTAGGGTAGTGTGGCGCGAAGATAGGTAACCTCCTCAAAAATTCCCTCGGTAACCTCTATTTTTTCATGTTCAGCAATCGTTTCAAATTTTTGGTTGTCTAGATTGATACAGCCTTCATAATAAGGTGTAACAACAATAACATTGTAGCCGAGATCGTAATGAGCGCGGGGAAGTGCCCCGACAACGTTGGCGAGACCGCCGCTTTTTGAAAACGGCTCAACCTCGGATGAAATATGAGCAATTTTAAGAGTTTTTTTCATTCAAAAAGCCTTCGGCTTTCCCCATGCAGTAGTCATACATGATAGCATTAATGTGGTGTTTTTGCTATACTTTGACACATTACATACATTGTATTTAACAATAATAATTTTTATCGCATATGGATACACATTCTCCGCAAGAAAATGCTCCGCTCAGTAATCCGAATCCGGGAAAAAATAATAGTATGCAAATGTGGCTCGTGCCTGGATCAATTCTTGTGGCAGGCGTCATTATTGCTGCTGCTATTGCTTTTGCGTTGATGTATGGCTCAAATAAGCAGGCACCTGCGGTAGCGACAAATACGCAGCAGCCTGCTTCTGGTGCGGCAAAAGCAGTCGATATTAAAAGTGTTGTTACGGCCAATGAACCATTTTACGGAAATCCGAATGCGCCGGTCTCTATTGCGTACTGGTCCGACTACCAGTGTCCGTTTTGCCAGCAATTTGAAGATGGAAGCTTGCAAACCATTGTTAAAAATTATGTAGCTTCTGGAAAAGTAAAAATTATCTTCAAGGATTTTCCATTTCTTGGTCCCGATTCAACCACTGACGCGCTCTATGCCCGGGCAATATGGTCTCTCTATCCACATCAGTATTTTGCATGGCGTACGGCGCTCTTTACAGCCCAGCCTGAGGAAAATAGCCTAAGCGCCGCAGACAATAAAGCGCATGTGCAGAAAATAGACGCTTCGATTCCAGGCATTGATCCGGCCAAAGTTGATCAGGCGGTGGTCTCGAACGAAGCGGCGTATACTCAAGAAATCAATGCAGATCGCGATGAAGGCACGGCATTCGGCGTCACGGGCACCCCATCATTTATTATTGGTACCCAGCTTCTCTCAGGCGCTCCTGCATACTCAGCGTTTGATCAGCTCATCTCAAGCCAGCTGAAATAGTATTTTTACCACATACATCAATGGCATCCCTCGAAGAAATCAGAAAAACCCGTCTTGAAAAAATCGATATTCTCAGGAAAAACGGGATGGAGCCGTATCCGGCTCGCACCGATCGCGAATTTTCGCTCGGGGAGCTTATAGAAAAATTTGAAGTTCTTGAAAAAGAGCACAAAGAAATATGCGTAGCTGGGCGCATCATGTCGCTGCGCTCGCAAGGCAGCCTGGCTTTTTTTCACATTTTCGATGGTACGGGAAAATTTCAAGGGCTTATCAAGCAAGAAGAAATCGATCAAAAACTGTGGGATCTTTTCAATAATGCCGTCGATATCGGCGATTTTATTGAAATAAAGGGCAGGGTTTTTGCCACGAAGCGCGGCGAAAAGACCGTACAGGTGCAAAGCTGGAAAATGCTGACAAAATCTCTTGTGCCGCTTCCTGAAAAATGGCACGGTCTGCAGGATATTGATGAGCGTTTCCGCAAACGCTACCTTGATATTCTGATGAATCCAGAAGAGCGCGAACTTATTATTAAAAAAGCTCGTTTTTGGCAATCAATGCGGGAATTCCTCATTAAAGAAGGTTTTTTGGAGGTGGAGACGCCAATACTAGAAAACACGACTGGTGGCGCCGATGCTCGGCCATTTGTGACTCATCACCATGCGCTCGATATTGATGTGTACCTGCGGATTTCAGCCGGAGAGCTCTGGCAGAAAAGGCTCATGGTTGCCGGTTTCCCGAAAGTTTTTGAAATTGGCAGAATCTTTAGGAATGAAGGGATGTCTGCCGAGCATGCTCAGGATTATACCCAGATAGAATTTTATTGGGGTTATGCCGATCACCTCAAGGGCATGGATTTGGTAGAGCGGATGTATAAATATGTCGCGCGGGAAACATTTGGCACACTTAAATTTACCATTGGAAAATTCGACGTCGATTTGGGTAAAACATGGGAACGTTTTGACTATATAGAAACTATCAAAAAATTTACAGACACGGATATTTCTTCTGCGAGTTTGGAGGATATAGAAGCAAAGCTCAAGGCTCTCAAAGTGGAGTATGATAAAAAGGGCTGGAATATAAGCCGTGCAATCGACACGCTTTGGAAATATTGCCGAAGGCAGATTGCCGGCCCTGGTTTTTTGGTCAATGTTCCAAAATTTTTGTCGCCGCTTGCGAAAGCTAATCCAGAAAATCCGTCTGTTGTAGAGCAGTTCCAGCCGCTGATTGCTGGGAGCGAGCTCGGCAAAGGCTACAGCGAATTAAACGATCCGATTGATCAGGCCAACCGATTTTTAGAGCAGGACAAGCTCAGAAAAGCAGGGGATGAAGAAGCTCAAATGAACGACAAAGAATTTGTCGAAGCTCTTGAGTATGGCATGCCGCCAACGTGCGGCTTTGGCATCAGCGAGCGTCTCTTTTCTTTTCTTGCCAACAGGCCGATCCGCGAAACTCAAATTTTTCCGCTCATGAGGCCGGAGCACCAATAATATAAACTTTTATGGATACACCACAGCAAAAACCTGAAAAAAAGAACCGGGGGGTGTTTTTGAGCAGTGTTTTCTTCGTTCTCGGTTTCTCTGTAATTTTCTCGCTTGTAGGAATATTGCTTCAAACAGTCCTTGCTCATGCTTCGCAAGCGACAGAAATCTGGCTTGGCCGGATTGGCGGCACTATCATCATTCTCTTCGGCCTTTTTCTCCTTAATCTTTTTACGCCACAATTTCTTGTGCGCGATCATACATTTGCCGTAAAGAAAAAATTTAAGTCATATTATCTGACATCATTCGTCTTTGGAGCGGCGTTTGCCGTCGGTTGGACGCCGTGCGTGAGTGCCGCACTCGGCGCAATTTTGGCGCTTGCGGCCACACAGGCTGCAAGTGCATTTCTTCTCCTTTTTTTCTACACGCTCGGCATAGGTATTCCATTTCTTTTGGTGGGGTTTTTCACCAGCCAGGCTCAGGCGTTCGTTGATAAAGCAGGAAAATGGCTGGAATATATTCAGTATGTTTTTGGCGCTTTGCTCGTTGTTATGGGTATCTTTATTTTTGTCGGTGATTTAAGCGCAATTGCTAATATTCAGATTTTTACGACAATTTTGACATCTCTCCACCTCACAACAACTGCCGGTGGAAATATTGATTCGCTTACTATCATCAACCTCGGCATTGCATTTCTGGCCGGTCTCGGCTCATTCCTCAGTCCGTGTATTTTGCCAATCATTCCTGGTTTTCTTTCCTATCTTGCATCTACGGCCACTCAGTAATTAATCGGTCGGCAGAAAATAAGCAATGATAATTAAAAAAATATGAATCAAAAGACGAAAAACATAATTCTCGCAATCGTAATAGTGGCGATTATCGGTACGATTTCATACTTGGAGGTTGTCAAACCCCACGAAGCTCCCGGCCAGGATATTATCGTTACCAATGCCGGTACATTTGTCGGCAGTACGACCTCTGTATCAAATTATTCAGCTTCCGCAACGACCACAGCGACAACTACTCCGTCATCTGCTTTAAAAACTACAGCAGATAGGACTGCGATAAGAGTACAAAAGGCTCTTCAGTATCCGCGAGCTAAGGAATTTGTCGACCCAACTGGTTTTATCAACACGGCACCATTCAAACTTTCCGATATTGTCGGGCAGAAAGTTGTACTTATCGATTTTTGGACGTATAGCTGCATCAATTGTCAGCGGACAATTCCGTATCTGAATGCCTGGTATCAGAAATATAAAGATTATGGTTTAGAAATTGTTGGTGTGCATACGCCGGAATTCGATTTTGAAAAGGATATCTCCAATGTTCAAACTGCCGTGAAGCAGCTTGGTATCCAATATCCGGTCGTGCTTGATAGCAATATGGGTACATGGGATGCATACCAAAACGAATATTGGCCGGCAGAATATCTTATCGATATCGATGGTTTTATTGTCCACAACAGCATCGGTGAAGGGGAATATTCACAGACGGAAATAGCGATTCAGGCGGCCTTGAAGGAGCGTGATGCAGCCCTTGGTTTGTCCGACAATGTGCCGACAGGAATTGTCAATCCATCCGATGCGGTGAGCATGGATTCGACAAAAGTACAAAGTCCCGAGACATATTTTGGCTCGGCACGAAACGAATATCTGGCAGATGGCATCCAAGGTCAAGCCGGCCTACAAACGCTCTCATTGCCCTCCGATTTTCAGTCAAACGAACTCTATCTTGCCGGTACATGGAATTTTAAGGATCAATATGCTGAAAGCACCAGTCCTGCTTCGTCTATTGTATTCGAATACGATGCAAAAAATGTATACATGGTAGCCAGTTCAGAAAATCCAAACGGTACGCCGATTAAGGTGTACGAAGACGGCACACTTGTTAATTCGCTCACTATTACCGGCAATACGCTTTACACCCTTATTTCTGGCTCTTCCTATGGGGCTCACACGATGAAAATTGAGGTCGATGGTCCTGGTTTAGATGCCTACACATTCACGTTTGGATAGAAAATTTATTACCTTATCACAAGAATTGCAAACGCAAGCGCGCCGGCTGCCATACAATATACTGCAAAAGGTGTAAGAGTTTTTGTTTTGAAATAATTTGTCAGGAACTTGACTGATACGTATGCGGCAATTGCGGCAGTGAGAGCTCCCGCAATAATCGCACCGACACCCTCCTTGCTTGTGTGAATGAGATCAGGAAGCTTGAGGATTGCTGCAGAAAAAATGATGGGTGTGGCAAGTAAAAATGAGAACCGTGCAGCATCTTCGTGATTGAGTCCGACTGCCAAACCGCCTGAAAGCGCTGAGCCGGTACGGGAAAATCCGGGAATCAAAGCAAGCGCCTGAGCGCAGCCAATCTTAAAAGATTGAAGCCATGAAAGCTTTGAAATTGTCCGATCATTTTCTGTCGAACTGTTTTCAGATATGGCTGTGCGTTGTTGCTCTGCACTGCCCGTACCGCTCTTTTTATTTTTTAAAAATTCAGCTCCCAACAGCAGCAAACCGTTGAGAAAAAGAAAGGCTGCTGCAGCTAGTGGTGAAGCGAAAAGAACCCCTAATTTTTTTTGGAGCAGAAGACCGAGAATACCGGCAGGAATTGTTCCAATAATGATGAGCCAGCCGAGTTTTTCATAGGTGTCGCGGTGGTTTATTTTTCTGTTTTTTAATGATCGGAATACGCCTTTGACAATCAATATCCAGTCTTTGAAGAAAAACCCAAGCAAAACGAGCGATGTGGCCAAATGTGTTGCGACAAGGAAGACGATAAAATAATTATTTTGCTGATCAATACTCCAACCCAGAAGGGAAGGCAAGATAACGCTGTGGCCGAGACTTGAAATAGGAAATAATTCTGTAATACCCTGAAATAAACCAAGAATAACTGCTTGAACATATGTAATAATCATAATGATTTCAGTATACTATAAAACTAAAAAGCCCGTGAATATCATTATTCACGGGCTTTTTATTGACCTCCTTGTCTCTGTTAGGCTGTTCTCCTTCAAAATTAGAATCCGAATAGATGCATGAAGAAGCTGCCGATGCCGCCAAAGAAGCTCTGGTGAGGCTGAGTGCTCGTTGTGGAATTTGTTTGATCAATAATTGTGGAAGCAGTCACGGAAGTTCCGTTGATGGTGCCTTGAGCAAGCACAGAATCACCTACAGCCACATTTGAAAGCGAGCTTGTGGTGCCCTGAGGCGCTCCCTTAAGGACTTTTGCACTCGATGCATCAACTGTATACGTCACATTGCTTTTATTGGTAATGGTGAGCGTTGAACCGCTGATGGCTGATACTGTACCGGCAACAACAGGCTGTCCATTGCCGATGCTTGGGCTTGAAGATCCCATTTGTCCAGGCTGCCTAGGTGTTCTTGCACCTCCAGGACGCATCATAATACCATCGCGGATGGTAGTGGCAGTAACATTTGTACCGCTTACCGTGCCTTGAACAGCAATAGTGTCGCCGGTAGCGATGCTGGAAACAGTAGTGGTCGCGTTATTTTTCATAACAACAGCATTTGATGCATCAACCGTGAAAGTTACGGTAGCAGATGTGCTGCCAAATCCTTGTCTGCCGCTTACGGTGAGGGTGGTGCCGCTGATGGCTGATACCGTACCTACGACAGATGGCCGCATCATGTTTGTATTATTGCGGACGCCTGTCGGTCTGTGCTGGGGGCCTCCATTTTGTGCCCCTCCATACCAGCCTGCTTGTGCAGAATTAGTAGCGGCGAAAGCTGGAACAGCCACTCCAACACTTGCGACAATAGCTAATGCCATGACCGCTGGGATATATCTTTTTGTATTCATGAATAAAATTAAATTAATGATTATGATAACGATGCAGGTTGACTGAACACTGCTTTCCTACAGTACGTATAATAGACCGTAAAGGGTGCATATGCCAACAGCGCCAAAAGGCGAGTTATCCCCAGATATAAGATTATTTTATTGATTTAACATGAGCTTTTTATGCTAAAATAGCTGTTAATGGTACTACCTCCGCGCAGAAAAAATAATATTTCAGCCAAGCAGAAGTTGATCAAGGGGACTGCATATATTCTTGTCACTGGTCTTGTGGTCCGCGGAGCTTTTTCTGCAAATGAAGTACGGGCTGCAATTGCACCGGCAAAAAAAGAATTTTTGACATCGTTGGTAGTGCAGCCTGTCGGATGGAAAAAATATCCGATTACGAAAAATGATGCCTCACTGCTTGCACTCAATATTCCGGAAATAAATATTCCAAATTCTGAAACAATCGCCGCGGGCATTACGGAAAATATTCCAAGAATCAATACATCATTTTATACGCAGCTTTTTGGAAATGTGACATTATCGGTACAGGATCAAACTGCAAGTATTCTGTCGGCAGTGGAAGACTTTTTCTCTGGTCTTTTTGCTGGATCGAATTCATCACCACGTACAAGTGTTCAGCCTGTTGTTCCGCCCGTACAACTTCGCCAGAATACAAGTGTACAATCATTGCCGCCTGAGCAGCCTGTCGCAACAGAACCTCCGCAGCCGCCGCAGGCAGGTCTTGTTCCACCTACGCAGCCGATTGCTGCGGAGCCGCCCGTTCGGTCATCATCAGGAACCAGTAAATATATAACTGTTGAAGGTCCGACAAAAATTGTGAATCAGGTTGTCGATCATTATGTCCCAACAGGTGTAACCCAAGACGAACTTAATCAGCAGCTCAACGCTTTATTGGCGACACTTACTCAGGAAATTGCAGATGTTCCCCGCGTGGCGACTCCTACGTCAAGCGGAGGCTATACTGTGCCGGCAACACCTACTCAGCTATCAAATCTTACAAATGTTTCATCAAATACGGGAACATTTCAAACTATTTCTGCATCGGGAACTATCTCAGCTGCGTCGTTTGTCGGCGACGGCTCGCAGCTGACGGGGGTTACAGCTTCGGTGGCAGCCGGCCACACTATTCCGCTCACGGCGTCAACTACAAACTGGGACAATTTTTATAATGAGCCATCCTCACAAATTATCGCAGGTACAGGACTTTCCTGGTGCGGTAATACGCTTAATGCGACAGGTGGAGGAAGCGGAACGCTTGCGGTCACCGGCGGCGGTACCGGCCTCTCAACTACTCCTGCATATGGACAGCTATTAGTGGGAAATAATGCCGGTGGATACAGTCTTACAGGCACTTCATCGCTTGGGTTGCTCACGACAAATATAACTGAGGGTTCAAATCTTTATTATACAAATGCCCGGGCCGATGCGCGCATTGATGCGACAAGTACGCTCGCAAATCTCACGAGTGCCGCAAATCTTTCTACGGTTGGTACGCTTGCAAGCGGTACCTGGCATGCTTCCACAATCGGTGTATTGTATGGTGGTACAGGATCGACCACACTATCGGGCATTCTTATTGGAAACGGTACATCTCCCGTTAGTTCGCTCACGGTAGGTAGCGGCCTCTCGCTCACAGGCACCACACTGAGTGCCACAAATACAAACAACGGAACAGTAACCTCAGTTTCCGGAGCAGGTGGTACCACAGGCCTCACGTTTACCGGCGGACCAATCACTTCTTCAGGTACGCTTACGCTTGGTGGTACGCTCGGTGTTATTGCTGGCGGTACCGGCCTCTCAACTACTCCTGCATATGGACAGCTATTAGTGGGAAATGGTTCAAGCGGTTTCAATCTCATGGCAACCTCGTCGCTTGGAATTTCAGGGAGCCAGTGGACGACGAATGGATCAAATATAAATTACGCTACAGGCGATGTAGGTATCGGTACATCCTCGCCGACACAGCCATTATCTGTGAGTGGCAATGCCTATGTTGCCGGATCATTAGAGGTTGTTGCTCCTTCATCTTTAAATTATGCGACAGTGATGGGTGATATTACCGGCAATGCTCGCGGTTTGCATTCCATTGATGTTCAGTCTTGCCATTTAGTAGCCACCGATGTTGCCAGTGGAGCTACCTCTACTGCTTTCGGTATCAACAATACTGCCTCTGGTGCTACAAGTGTTGCTCTTGGAATTTGCAACACTGCTAGCGTCTCAAGCGTAACAGCAGTGGGGAGCAACAACATAGCTTGCGGCGTTGCATCCTCGGCTTTTGGCCGGACTGATTGCAGTACCTCATATGGTTCTTTAGCTGTTGGTCTTTCAGACACTGCCTCTGGGTGTTATTCCGGTGCAATCGGTTTTTCTGATATTTCTAGTGCAAGTTCCAGCTTGGCGGTAGGTACGCGCAATACTGCCTGTGCTGCTGAAAGCACTGCTTCCGGCTATCACAACTACGTTACCGGAATGTGTGGTACGGCTGTTGGTGTAAATAATACAGTCGCTGGGTGCCAAGATTCCGCATTTGGTTTTTGCAACACAACTTACAACTTGGGAAATGTTGCGGTAGGTAATCGCAACAATGCTTCAGCGGTCTGCTGGGCTCAAGCGGTAGGTCAATGTAATTCTGCCAGTGGAAATTATGCCTCTGCTTTCGGTTTTGGTAATTGCGCTACGACACGCTTCAGTGCAGCTTTTGGCTCTGACAATACTGCTTCGGGCTACGAGGACTCAGTTTTCGGTATTTTTAATTCTGCCAGTTCTTATGATAGTTCAGCGATAGGTCTTCAAAATACTGTAAATGGACAATACAGTGCAGCGATAGGCTACGATAATCATGCTAACGGATCCACTAATGACTACCTGATAGGTGGTAATAACCAGGTCACTTCAACGTGTGATACGGGTGATGTGGCTATGGGCTATTATAATACTGTTTCAGGTGCTTCTTCAGCAGTTACATTGGGTATAAGTAATTTTGCTTGCGGAAATGGTAGTTCAGCGGTTGGTTTAGGTAATGGTGTGTGTGGGGTAGATAGTGCAGCTATTGGTTTCGAAAATCTTGCCTGTGGCCCCCATAGTTCGGCAATAGGTGTGGGTAATACTGTCAGTGGAAACTATGCATCTGCTCTGGGATATAATAACAATCTTGTCTCGAGTGCTTCTGGCGGTACCGTTGTTGGTTATGATAACATCGCCTGCGGAGGCGGTATTGGAATCTATGGTGCGGCAAACAATATCAATACAAACAATTCTTTGACTTGGGGTAATGGTAATACAATTACCAGTTGCTTCGGGTGCTACGGCTGTGACAATTGCGCTTCTGCCTTCGGTTTTAATAACTGTATTTGTGACATATGTCTTCCGTCGTGGGATTGTAATTGTGGACAATGCTGCTACGGTACTTATCAGGGATTCTGCGGAGATATGGCCTTTGGATGTCTCAACACTCTTTCGAGCTGTGGCAATATGGTTTTTGGGGTCAATGATACCGCCGGAGTTTGTCCAAGTGTCAGCTGCACCAATACATGCTCGACATATGTTGTTTGCAGCGGCGGCTGCTATGCGTGTTGTTGTTATGATATTCCTACATATGCAACATACTCTCTTTATGGAAACATTTGCTGCGGTTCATGCTCTTTGTACGCAACCTGTTCTTTGTATGATACATATGGCCAGTGCTGCGGTTCGTGCTGCTATTGCTGTGGTTCATACTCTTTGTATTGTTGGGGATGCTGTGGCTCCTGCTGCTACCAGAATGGCGATGAGTGCGGTACTTGCTCTGTATATGTGCCTCTTACGTGCACAACCTGCAGTGTCTATGGAACTTCCTGCGTTCCTACGTACGCGTGCCACGCTTTCGCTATCGGTGAAAATGTCAACAACTGCACCTCAAACTCTGTGGAAATCGGTATTTCTGATGCAAACAAAATCAGCATCAATTCATGCGGCCTCTGTCTTATCGGCGGATCATTCTTCGGAGACGGTTCGCAGCTGACCGGTGTTTCGGATGTTAATAAGAAAACAAATTTTGTAAAACTTAATCCGGCGGATGTTCTCCAAAAAGTGGATAGCATGAATATAGAACAATGGTCGTACAAGACAGATCCTAAAATAAACCATGTTGGTCCGTTTGCTCAAGATTTCTATTCAGCCTTCAATCTTGGAGATTCAAGCACAACTATTTCATTTATCGATCCTTCCGGCGTTGCACTCGTTGCTATCCAGGGTCTGTCCGAGCAGGTCGCTTCCACGACGGCGAGCACCACAGCAAAAATTGAAAATCTCAATAGCGAGCTTGCTCCTCTTGTAGCAAAAGAATTTTCATCCACAACGGTCCAGGTCACCGATCTTTCATCTCTTTCTTCCACATGGAATTCATATATAGACGGAGCTACTCAATGGCTCTTCACTGATATTTCAGCTGTTACTGGATACTTCAAAAATATTTTTGCAGATACGATTACGGCAAACAAAGTTACAACGCAGACATTATGTCTTGATGATGTGTGTCTCACAAAAGATCAGCTGCAGAATCTTATTAATATGGAAACCAACAGTTCTGCGGGCACTACCACTTCAGCTACGGCTTCTACCACTCAGTCTGCGGTGGTCATTACGACAGTTGGCTCAGGCTCTGAATCCACTTCATCCTCCATTTCAACCTCAACGACTGATGTAGCGACATCATCAATAGATATGACCTCTTCGACTTCTACCCCTCAAACATCAGTAGTCCCTACGCCGAGTGTTGTACCAAGCGCCACTTCGACTGATCCAGCTCCATCAGTTTCTCCTGCTCCGGATGCAAGTGGTTCACCGCAGCCGACACCAAGTCCGTTGCCGTCAACTACTCCATCCCCAAGCCCAACTCCTACAGCTACTCCTACTCCTACTCCTACATTTTCACCTTCACCCACGGCGACACCTACTCCTGATGCATCACCATCCTCCTCGCCAACTCCGACAAATTCTTAATAGTCTCTAGTCACACAAAAAGTATATAAAAAGACGGCTATTTGCATTTGGCCCATAACAAAAGTAAAATGATATTCATGAATAATAAATCTGTTTTTGTTACAAGGAAAATTCCTGATGCCGGGATTAAGATGCTCACCGACAAAGGCTACAGGGTAGACGTATGTCCGAAAGACACAATTATCAGCCAGCGAAAACTTATTTCTTACCTTAAAAAAAATCCGTATGACGGCGTGATTTGCCTTCTCACCGATACCATAGACGCAAAAGTGTTTGATGCCGTGCCGGCAGCAAAAATTTTTGCGGCATATACTGTCGGCTACGACAATATCGACATACAGGAGGCCAAAAAAAGAAATATTACTATTACCAATACTTCAGGCACATCAGAAATGCCGGTAGCTGAGCATACCATTGCTCTTATGTTTGGCCTCACGACACGCATTGTGGAGGCTGATGCATTTACCCGGAAAGGCTACTACAAAGGCTGGGCGCCGATGGCTTTTATTGGTACCGACTTTACTGGCACAACAATCGGCCTTGTGGGTACTGGAAATATTGGCAGCGAAGTGGCGCGCATGGCGCATCTTGGATTTGGCACACACATTCTTTATTTTGACCTTGTAAAAAACGAGCGCATTGAGAAAGAATACCAGGCGGAAAAATGCGCGACGCTCGACGAGCTTCTTTCGAAAGCCGATATTGTAAGCCTCCATGTGCCGCTGTTGCCGTCGACTCACCATCTCATTAATAAGGAAAATCTTGCGCTTATGAAGCCGACAAGCTTCCTTATCAATACGTCCCGCGGACCGGTAATTGACGAGTGCGCTTTGGTGGAAGCTTTAGAAAATAAAATTATTGCCGGTGCCGGCCTTGATGTGTATGAATTTGAACCAAAGCTTGCGCGGGGTCTCGCTAAACTGCCAAATGTCATTCTTACTCCTCATATTGCATCCGCAACGCAAAGCACTCGGGACGAAATGGCAGAAGTGGCTGCTCAAAATATTATTGATTTTTTTGAAGGAAAAACACCGAAAAATAAAATAAACATCTAGCATGGCCAAACTCATCATCGCTCGCCATCACGAATCGGAATGGAATAAGCTTGGCCAGTGGACCGGCATTCACGACAGTCATCTCACCGAATATGGATTTAAAAAATCAGCTGAGATGGGGCTGCTCATAAAAGATATTCCTATTGACGCCGCATTTGCCTCAATGGAGGTGCGGGCAATCGAGACGCTTGCGTGCATGCTCGAAGCGCTCAATTTGCTCCATGTGCCTACAGTTCACTCTGCAGCTATCAATGAACGCGATTACGGCGACTATACCGGCAAGAATAAATGGGATGTGCAAAAGCTTGTGGGTGAGGAGCAGTGGAATAAAATCAGGCGGGAGTGGGACTGTCCGATACCAAACGGCGAGACGCTAAAAATGGTATATGCCCGTGTGGTGCCTTTTTTTCTTGAGAGCATGCTGCCGCTTTTGCGGGATGAAAAGAATGTGCTCATGGTTTCCCACGGCAATGCCATCAGGGCCTTGATAAAATATATAGAAAATGTGCCTGATGAGGGGATGGTAACTATAGAAATGCCGTTTGGCGGCATTCTTATATATGAGCTCGATCGTGACGGCCACATGCTTCACAAGGAGCTTCGGCAGGTTGAATCAACAGTTAACGCATAACTACAATGACAATTGGAATCACGGGTACAATCGGAGCAGGCAAGGGGGCGATCGTTGATTATCTCAAGACGAAGGGTTTTAAACATTACTCAGTGCGCGATGTATTGCTCAGTGAAATTGAACGAAGGGGTATTCCTCCTACGCGCGAATCAATGCAATTAGTTGCTGATGATTTCCGAAAAAATTCTCCCGGATTTATTGCCGAGCAGCTTCTCAAAGAACGTGAAAAATTTTCTGGCAATGCAATCATAGAATCAATACGAGCGGTCGGAGAAATAGATTTTTTGCGATCAAAAGCAAAAGATTTCGTGCTGCTAGCAATAGATGCAGATCCAAAAATAAGATATGAGCGGATTTATGCGCGAAAGAGCACGACCGACAATGTGACCTACGAACACTTTATTGAATATGAAAAAACAGAGTTTAAGAATACCGAGCCGTGGAAAATGAATTTGATGGCCTGTATCCGGCAAGCTGACATTGTTATTCTCAATAACAGCAGCCTAGAGGATCTTTATAAAGAAGTAGATAAAGCTCTTAAAATTTGATATACTGAGAGGACGTTTTTCACAGAAACCGCTGTTTTTATGGCTACATCAGACGAATCAAAATCAAAAAAAGGCAGTTATAGCGCTCAAGATATTCAGGTACTTGAAGGTTTGGAGCCCGTCAGAAAGCGACCGGGTATGTACATCGGTACGACTGGTCCCGATGGGCTTCATCATCTTATTACCGAAATATTCGACAACTCCCGCGACGAAGCGATGGGCGGGTTTTGCAATGATATTGAAATCGTCTTTCTTCCGGGACAAATTGTCCGCGTAGCTGATAATGGTCGTGGTATTCCTGTTGATACCCACAAACAGACAAAAGTGTCTGCTCTTGAAACAATTATGACAACGCTCCATGCCGGAGGAAAGTTTGGCGGCGAGGGGTATAAAGTATCAGGCGGTCTCCATGGTGTCGGCGCATCTGTTGTCAACGCACTTTCAAAGGAAATGAAAGTAAGAGTTCATCGCGACGGCGGGGAATTTATGCAGGAATATTCTCGAGGAAAAAAGAAAGCTAACGTCAAAAAAATCGGTACATCAAAGCTTCATGGCACCATTACTACCTTTGATGCCGATGAAGAAATTTTTAAAGAAATAGTATACGATTTCAATAGCGTTGTATCTCATATGCGCCAGCAGGCATACCTTGTAAAGGGCCTGCGTATTACTGTCGTTGATGCTCGAAAATATGAAGGAAAAATAAAGGAAGACGACGTATTTTACTTCAGAGAATTGGGTCTTGAGGTCCCATCAGTAGCTTTTTATTTCGAGGGAGGATTGCGATCGCTCGTAAAATTTCAAAACCAGCTTCTGAAGCCGATCCACAAGAATATTTTTTACGTTGAGAAAAATACCAATGAATATGAATCTGTAGAAGTCGGATTGCAGTATGTTGATGATATCGTTTCCCACATCCTGCCGTTTGCCAACAATATTTATACTGCTGAAGGGGGTACACATGTTACGGGCTTCAAGACTGCGCTCACCCGCACGCTCAATGCGTATGGCCGAAAAAATAATTTGATAAAAGAATCAGAAGACAATTTTACCGGTGAAGATGTGCTCGAAGGACTGACCGCAGTCATTTCTGTAAAAATTAGAGAGATTCAGTTTGAAGGCCAGACGAAAGCAAAGCTTGGTACGGTAGAGGCTCGCGGCATGGTGGAAACAATTTTTGGCGAAGCATTTGATATGTTTCTTGAAGAAAATCCTGATGATGCCCGGGCTATTATCCAGAAAGTGGTATTGGCGCTTAAGGCCCGCAAGGCTGCCAAAGCCGCGAAAGATTCCGTATTCCGCAAAGGTGCGCTTGAGGGCTTCGGTCTTCCGGGAAAGCTTGCTGATTGTCAGAGTAAAGACCCAACAGAATCAGAACTCTTTATTGTAGAGGGAGATTCCGCCGGCGGCACAGCAAAACAAGGGCGTGATCGCCGTACCCAGGCTGTGCTTCCGCTTAAAGGCAAAGTGCTCAATGTTGAGCGCGCACGTCTCGATAAAATCTTAGGCTTTGCTGAAATCAGATTTTTGGTCATAGCGCTTGGTACAGCTATCGGCGACACGTTTGATATCAGCAAGCTTCGCTATCACAAAATTATTATCGCGACCGATGCCGACGTTGACGGTGCTCATATTCGCACGCTTCTTCTGACGCTCTTTTATCGCTACTTCAAGCCGCTTGTCGAAGGAGGATATATTTACATTGCCCAGCCGCCGCTCTTTAAAATAAAGAAGGGGAAAGAGGTTTTTTATGCATATTCCGATGAAGAGAGAGACAAAATTGTCGGCAAGGATGCTCCGAGTGAGGCTGTAGAAGAAATAAATGGCCAGCAGATTCTTGCCAATGAAGATATCAATGAAACTGACGGTGGAGACAATGACGATTCAGAAACAGACGTTGATAGTGATCAGGAAGATGTGAAAAGCAGCGGCAAGCGCGTTCAAAAAATTACGATTCAGCGCTACAAGGGTCTCGGAGAAATGAATGCCGAGGAGCTCAAAGAAACGACAATGGATCATACCAAGCGCGTGCTTAAGCAGGTCAGGATTGATGATGCGCAGGAAGCGGATAAAATATTTGATGTGCTCATGGGCAGCGATGTTCCAAGCCGCAAGAGCTTTATCCAATCAAATGCGGAGAAGGCTAATATTGATATTTAGCAGGCCCCTGTTTACATAAAAAACACCCATATAGTGGAATGCGGGTGTTTTTTTATATGTAATTTTTTTAATACTGATAGAGTGTTATTGAGGCCTGGTCGTCGTTTGAATTTGTATCCCCGCTATTTGAAGGGTTAAGCTGGACTGAAAAAACGTTGGCACCTTGGTACTCCATGTTATTAAAGGTGAGCGTCATAATTACGCTCTGGCCTGGTGCGAGCGACGGCTGATAGTCTGATACATACTGAGAATTTTGTCCTTGTACGGGAAGATTTGCCGTGAAATTCCATGTTCCGCTCGGTGCTGTGCCATTATTGGCTACCTTAAACTGAACAGCAATCCGGCTATTGGCAGAAAAAGATGTAGTTGGAGAATAAATGCCTGAATAAGGATCGGCGGTGCCGGATGAAAGAATGGTGACACTGAGATCTGCACCAGCGGTATTTGAGTTTTGACCGTTATTTCCATTATCGGAATTGAAAATATTTACAGTTGCCGTGTTGTTGGCACTATCAGTTTCGGCTGTGGCATTATTGAGTGCTGCAGTGATTGTGATATCACTGGTCTGTGCATTGCTGATGCCGTCGAAGCCAAGCGTATAATCGATGCCTCCACCTGGAGCAATACTGCTTTGATCGTAGGCTGTAAAATTTGGGTGTGTTATTGACGGAAGAGAAGCAGTGAATCCCCATAGGCCGGTACTTTTTGTGCCAATATTTGATACTCTAAATTTTACAGCGGCACGTTCGCCTGGCGCTACATACTGCGATGGCACAAAGCGCGATGTTATCGGGTCGAGATATCCTATGCTTTCAATAACGACTGAAATATCGGGGCCGGCATCCTTGGCGGGTGCAACCACGGGACCTCCTGCTGTTCCATTTGATGGATTTGCTGATGCAGACGGTGTTGGTTCAGCTATTGTATTTGTTGTGGAGGTAGATGAAGCTGTTTCAGGAGGTGCGGATATAGTGCTCGATGCCGTATTTGTTTGACCGGGTGTGGTGGTAATTACAAGACCTGGTTCTGCGCCATGACTATTGACCGTGATAATCAGATTACCGAGAACAGTCTTAGTTGTATCAGTTTTTAGAAATGACAGGGTAATGGCAATTTGAGCAGATTGTCCGGAAGAAATCGGAGTAAGTTCAATCGAATTATCATTTGGTGAAAAAAAGTACGAGGTACCGCAGCCGATGTGTTCGTTGGGCTGGTTGATTGATGTTTCGAGGGTGGCGCTGTTGGTGCATGCGTAGGAAAGCACATATGCGCCGTCGGTCTCATGGGTACCCGACCAAGAAAGTTTGAATGGTGTATCTGACGTAATATTGTTTGTGTCGGTCTCAAGTGTTACTGAAGAACTTTGATGTGTAAAAAAACTTGATATTCTGTCGCCGACGGTCGAGACAGCAGTCGGCACAAGCTTGATCGGAAGGAGAATGCCGACAATAAGGAGAAGAATGAGTACGATAAGCACAACAACCTTAAGTACTGTGCTTGGTTGCTTTTCCACAGGTGCCGGCTGTCCATTTTTTTGATTGTCGGGTTGTGTTTCCATGAAAATAGGTTATTATACTCGGCGGTAAGAATCGGTGTAATAATAGCATTAAATAAATATAAAGTCAATGAGTTTATGGATAGACCATTGACTTTTATTATATATAGTGTATAATACTAAGGTATTACCTATGACCGAAACAATCAAAAAAAGCAATAATAAATTGGGCTTTCTCGACCTTGTATGGCACTACAAGTATACCTTGGCTGTCTACATTGTTGGTATCTCATTTGTTTCGTTCTCGGTGCTCTACATGATTGGGGGTGTGCCTGATGAACTTAAAGTAGTAGACGAAGCACAGGCAAGCATTGCCGATGGTGCCGTTCAGGCAATTACAGAAATCGGTTCTACAACCGCCCCGCTCTCTTCCCAGATTGGCCAATTGCCGACGCATATTATTATCAGCAAAATCGGTGTTGATGCTGTGGTGAATGATCCGGACACAAACGACAATACTCTTTTTGATACACTGTTGCTTCGAGGGGCTGTTCGATATCCTGGTTCTGGGACACTTGGGCATGGTAATCTTTTTATCTTTGCTCACAATACCAGCATTAAAATTGTCAACAATCAGGCCTACAAAACATTCAACGGCCTCAAAGATCTTGTGTCAGGAGATACGATTGAAGTTGATTCAGTTGATACAAAATATTTTTATCAGGTTACCTCTCTTCAGATGGTGGACAGTGCCAATGCCCTTGTAAACCTTTCGACGACAAAAAACATGCTCACGCTTTCTACGTGTAATGTGCTCGGTGAAAAGCAGCAGCGCTACGTTGTACAGGCTGAGTTTATAAGCTCAGCGCCGCTGTAGCAGCAGTGCTTGACTAAATATCTAGGACATGCTACAATAGTGCGTTGTTAAAATTTACAAAAATCACCCGAATTAAACCCATATGACAAAAAAACTTTCCATACTGCTCGGATGCGCCGTCCTTCTCGTGGGTATCGCATCAACCATCATCTATCAGTCAACCCATGATGGTTTTCTTGTGGCTGATGCATCATCAACAGATCCAGCATGTCCAAGCGGAACCAGTACAATTCTACAAGTTCACAATGCTATCTCGGATGGAACGATCAAAGTATCGTTTGTCACGAGCGGCACGCAGGTCACAACTACCGTCGTAAACAATTCTGGCTGCGGTTTTCCTGTAAGCCAGATGTCGTATTCTGTATATGATCAACACCTTACTGATCAGGTGTTTTACAACGGTACATCAGTTTCTACTGTTGATCCGCACACAACCAAAATACTTACCACATCAATTCCAAGCTGTATGTCCCAGACTGACCTTTATTATGGTCAGGGCGCAACACAGCTCAACGATGCAGATGCTGGTCAGCCACTTGCAACCGATCCTACGCTTGCTGCTACTATGAATCAGAACAATGGCCGCACGTGGAGCGACGCATCAGGAAACTTTTGCAAAAAAACCGTTCCTGTTGCGGTAACGTGTTCAGCGAGTGCTTCAAGCATCAATACCGGATCAAGTGTAACTTACACAGCGTACCCTACCGGTGGCGATGGAACCTTCTCATACTCATGGAGCGGCACCGATGGATTGTCAGGTTCGGGCCAATCCACAACCCAGTCATATTCGGATGCCGGATCGAAAAGCGCGACGGTAGCAGTTACTTCAGCAGGCCAAACAGTCAATGCAACCTGTTCAACAACTGTTGTTGCTCCAGCTCCGACACTTAATGGAACATGTTCAGCTAGTCCAACTTCAGCAAACATCGGTGACACTGTTACCTGGACTGCCTACCCAACAGGAGGTACGGGCAATTACTCGTACTCATGGACAGGTTCTGAGGGTCTTGTTGGCTCCGATAATTTAATTACCGGTTCATATCAAAATGCAGGGACGCAAACTGCTCAGGTTGTCATTAGTGACGGCGATACTTCAATCACACGCACGTGCTCGATGAATATTATCCAGCCTCAGCAGAACAATCTTAATGTTTCCTGTTCAGCAAGCAATTCAAATGTACAGGTTGGCTCATCTGTGACCTACTATGCAAATGCTACAGGAGCTTCAAGCTACAATTACTCATGGAGCGGCACCGATGGATTGTCAGGTTCGGGCCAGAGCGTAACCCAGACCTATTCAGATGCCGGTTCAAAATCAGCGACCGTTACTGTTTCTGCTAATGGTCAGACAGTGTCGGCGACGTGCAATACCACGGTCACCGCGCCTCAAATCTCAAACGTCACCGGCTACTGTACTGCAAGTACTTCAAGTGCAAACATTGGCGACTCCGTCACATTTACAGCATATCCTTCCGGCGGTACTGGCAGCTATACATACTCATGGAGCGGCACCGATGGATTGTCAGGTTCGGGCCAATCCACAACCCAGTCATATTCGGATGCCGGATCGAAAAGCGCGACGGTAGTTATTAGCGACGGTAACACATCAACAACTCAAACATGTAATACTACGGTTATCCAGCCTCAGCAGAACAACATCACTGCTTCATGTACAGCGAGTGCTTCAAGTGTCCAGACTGGTTCAAGTATTACATACTATGCCAATGTTTCAGGAGCTTCAAGCTACAATTACTCATGGAGCGGCACCGATGGATTGTCAGGCTCGGGCCAGAGCGTAACCCAGACCTATTCAGATGCCGGTTCAAAATCAGCGACCGTTACTGTTTCTGCTAATGGTCAGACAGTGTCGGCGACGTGTTCGACAAATGTTACGGCACCGATTTCAAATTTGAGCGGTACGTGCTATGCAAATCCTACACAGGCAAACATCGGTGACACTGTTACCTGGACTGCCTACCCAACAGGAGGTACGGGCAATTACTCGTACTCATGGACAGGTTCTGAGGGTCTTGTTGGCTCCGATAATTCAATTACCGGTTCATATCAAAATGCAGGGACGCAAACTGCTCAGGTTGTCATTAGTGACGGCGATACTTCAATCACACGCACGTGCTCGATGAATATTATCCAGCCTCAGCAGAACAATCTTAATGTTTCCTGTTCAGCAAGCAATTCAAATGTACAGGTTGGCTCATCTGTGACCTACTATGCAAATGCTACAGGCGGTAATGGCAATTACTCGTACTCATGGACAGGTTCTAATGGTATTAATGGCTATGGCCAGTCGATAAGTCAGACGTATTACAATACTGGCACGCAGTATGCCACTGTTACCGTGACCTCAGATGGTCAGACCGTGAGCGGTACGTGTAACACATATGTAAATCAGCAGCCATATTACCAGCCGAACAATCTTTCTGTATCATGCTCAGCAAGCCAGACATCAGCATATGTCGGTGATACCATTACATGGTATGCAAACGTATATAATACGAATGGCGGCTATACCAATTATTCATGGAATGGTACCGATGGCCTGTACAGCTCGAATCAGAGTGTGTCGTACACCTACAATAATCCAGGTGAACAAACAGCCACTGTTACGGTAACTTCAAACGGTCAGACGGTAAGTCAGACATGTAATATTTACATCTCTCCTACGACAACCACGGTTGGCTTTGTTGCCACACCGGGCCCAACTGAGGGTGCTGGCGTCTACTTGAGCCAGGTACCATATACCGGTTTCAACAGCAATCCGAGAGTAAACTTATTTGTTCTTGCA
>CAWDXL010000022.1:0-25814 GCA_963806325.1 Candidatus Parcubacteria bacterium | reverse complement strand
ATGTATTGCTTACGATTGTATCCGATATTGATCAGCTTTTTACATCTCCAGAAACCAATCCAGATTTCGGTGTCACTATTTCCGGTTCAAATAATACAAGCTATATAATTCAGGGCGGTTCTCTGGAATTTACCATAAACAGCGAACGATCTGCTATTACAACTCTTATGTCCGCGTGGAGTACGGCAAATCAGACACTTGCGACTGATCAGGATATTTCTTCCGCCAATGCCGCTGCGCTGCAAACTCTGCAAGCTCTGCAAACGCTGATTTCAAATATTTCCAGTGTGCTTTCAAACTATCCTTCACAAGATACTTCAGCTCAGGCAATCTATAATGGATTCAAAACATCTGTTGCCGCGGCAGGAACAAATGTTAACACTGCCATTTCTTCCTTAAATAGCGCAATTTCTGCGGAGCAAGCAGCCCAATCTGCGCTTGATAAAGATCAGAAAAATCTGACTCTTGCTCAGGCTGGTTCTACTCAGACCGATATTGATGCTGCAGCGGCAAATGTGAAGGCCGCTACCGCCGACGTTTCCAATGCACAGGCTGAGCTCAATAAAACTATCATTACAGCTCCTTTTGACGGGGTAGTCACCAAAATGGATGCGAAGGTGGGAGAAACAGTCGATCCGACAACATCCGATATCTCTATGAATAGCAATGGTATATTCCAAATACAAAGCTATGTTCCCGAAGTTTATATTTCCAATCTTCAGGTGGGGGATATGGCCACAACAACACTTGATGCATACGGTCCAAATGTATTTTTCCCGGTTCACGTCATTGCAATCGATCCGGCTCAAACCGTTGTCAATGGAGTGTCAAACTATAAAACAACATTGCAATTTTTAAGCGCCGATCCTCGCATCAGAGCAGGCATGACGGCAAATATTACGATTACCACAGCCGATATACCAGATACGTTTGTCGTGCCTGCCGGTGCGGTGATTACAATAAACGGACAGCAGTTTGTAGAAGTTAAACAAGGTGCGGCCATAATTAATCGGCTGGTGACCGTAGGCGGCACCTCGTCTATCGGACAAATCCAAATAACATCGGGACTTCAGGATGGTGATAATGTGATTTTGAATCCAACCCAGTAGCATGTTTTCTCCGCTTAATATCCGAATTGGTTTTTATCTTGCATATCGACAGATAAAACGCTCGAGCTTGTGGACCACGGGGCTCATTGTATTTATCATGCTCCTGACATTTCTCAATCTTGTGGGTGTGACGGGAATTCTTGTAGGGCTTGTGCAGGGCATCGGCCGAGGATATCAGCAGCAGTATACTGGCGATGTTTTTATTTCGCCGCTCGACACGGAAAATTATATCAAGAACAGTCCCGAGCTTATTTCTTTCTTAAAAACATTGCCTCAAGTCTCGATTGTCGATCCCCGCTACACAGCTGGGGCGACGCTTGAAGCAAATTATAAAAATATTACTGATCCAAATCAGAAGACAGATTCGGTGGGCGGCTCGCTGGTGGGCATTGATCCGGCGCTCGAAGACACATTTTCCGGTATTTCAAAAGATGTTATTGTCGGTTCATATCTTTCGCCAAACGATTATGATCAAATTCTTGTCGGCTCCGAACTGTTGGCGCAATACTCCTTCGGAGGCCCTGGACAGGGAGCAGGACTCCAAAGTCTTACAAATGTTGAACCTGGCACAAAGGTTCGATTGACAGTGAACGGTGTCCAGCGCGAAGTCACGGTCAAAGGAGTTGTAAAAAGTGCAGGCGGCAATATTTCCCAGAGAATATTTATGCCAAATTCAGAATTTTTGGCACTGACTGGCGTCAATGACTACAGTGTCGAAGAAATTGCCATCCGTCTCAAGCCGGGACAAGATCCGGTTGCGTTTAAAAATCTTTTGGAAACAAGCGGCATTGGAAACATGGCAAAAATTCAGACATATGCGGAGGCGATACCGAGCGGTGTTGCTCAGATCACCTCAACATTTGCAACAATCGGCAATGTGGTAAGCTCGATAGGTCTTGTGGTGGCGTCCATTACAATCTTTATTGTTATTTTTGTTAATGCGCTTACCCGAAGAAAGTTTATAGGGATCCTTAAAGGAATAGGCATTACCGGTGAAGCAATTGAAATTTCCTATATTTTTCAATCGCTCTTTTACGCCTTGAGCGGATCAGGCATAGGTCTCGCGCTTCTTTATCTGATCTTTTTGCCTCTTAATACCGCGTATCCGATTCCGTTGCCGCTTGGGCAAGTTATAATCTATGCTCCGGTTGCCGGTACTTTGCTTCGTGTGGTGCTGCTTGTTGTGGCCACAACGATTGCCGGATATGTACCTGCTCGGATGATCGTCAAGAGAAATACGCTCGATTCCATTCTCGGTAGAAATTAACATGCCACAATGCTCAAAGTAACTAATCTTATAAAATCTTTTAAAAATGGCGATATCGAAACCCAGGTGCTCAAAGGGGTAAATTTTGAGGCAAACGACGGGGAATTTATCGCTATTATGGGCCGGTCGGGCGCCGGCAAGAGTACGTTTATGTACCAGATGAGTCTTTTGGATGAGCCGACAAGCGGTGAAATTTTTATTGATGGAGAAGAAGTGCATACCATGAATGAGCGGCAAAAAATGTCATTCAGGCTGGCGAAATTCGGGTATGTTTTTCAGGATTATGCGCTTCTGCCGGAGCTTACTGCTCTTGAAAATGTCGCATTGCCTCTTCTTATGGAAAATATTCCTTCTGCAAAAGCTTCCCAGATGGCGGAAGATGCGCTGATACAGGTAAATCTTGGCAAGCGGCTGCACAATCTGCCAAGCCAATTGTCGGGCGGAGAGCAGCAGCGCGTTTCGATTTCCCGGGCCATTGCCCACAATCCTGATATACTTTTTGCCGATGAACCGACTGCAAATCTCGATCGTGAATCGTCGATTATTGTCATGAATATTTTTAAAGAACTCCATCGCCGCGGACAAACTATTATCATGGTCACGCACGAAGAGGAATACGGGAAGATGGCGCAAAAAATTGTCCGCTTGGATGACGGCAAAATTATTTCAGAATAAAATATGTGGGGGTATCATTTGACAACCTGCAGCCGAGTCGGATATGATATCGAGAACAGTTATGAATTCAGCAGTACGAAATCTTAAAAAACACAGCATGCTCACCTTCGTGAAGGTTAGTATTTGCGCGCCTGTTGTTTTTGGGAGATTTCATACTGAGTAGTGCGGTGAGCCGCAAAGCGTAGTATGTAAAAAAATCTCCCGCTCGGGAGATTTTTTTACATCTGGTTTATTATCTCGTTTGGAGTGTTGAAATAAAAGATTAAGAATTTTGTTTCAACACTCCAGATTTGATATCTGGCCTGAAAACGCGGTTTTCAGGAAACTGATTTTAGTTCTTCATACAAAGGAGGTGTGCCGTGGCACACACCGTATCATCGGACATTTGCACTGCAATTCAGTCTCAGGGGAAAAAGAAAAATCCTCTGACATGGCACAGCGAGGACTCGACGCCCTGGGTCAATGCTATCTATGCTCCGGCCGGGTCATGTGCTGCTGAGGTCTTGCATGAGATTGGCAGGATCATCGGGCCGTTGAATAATTCCGAGCTGTCTCTCAAAGTTGTCGACAGCCGGGAAGAGATGGCGAAAATCACGAAAGGTCTAATCCTTGTCAGCAATGAAACACACGGCAAGACAGGGACATACTCGACCCGCTACACTCAGGGTGCACAGCAAGGTCTGTACTACTTGATGATCGGATCGAAATTGCCCGAAACCCGGTGGAAACAAGCGGCAAACGAGATTGTTGCTATGGTCAATCGCGGTGTCTGCATATGGACTATTGTGGACAAAAAAGATGGTTCAGTGCGTGAATGCCAAAGTGCTTATGGCGCTGTGCCGGTGGCGAAAGTGAAAAAACCGCGTCCGAGCAAGGGTTTCCACCCCAAACTCAAAGCGGAATCATTGGGTTAGAAGTGGAACTAAGCTAAAGTGCGTGTACGATCGTCGTACAACCACCCGTCGACACTGTCGGCGGGTTTTTTCATCTCCTAAACCCCGCCCGGAGCATTCACGAACAAGATCCCCTGACCGAACTTTGGAGGGCGGGGATTCAGAATATGCACCACCAGAGCCTCAAAACGTGTTAGGCTGGTTCCATGAGGATTCGTCGTCTCAATCACTCTACATATCAGCACCAATACCACATCGTCTGGGGCACCAAGTACCGAAGAAAGATCCTGAAGCCGTATGTGCTCATTGAACTCAAAAAGATACTGTACGCCACGGTGAAGAAATATCCGACACTCTGGATACTAAACCTCAACACCGATCAAGATCACATCCACCTGCAGCTTGAAATTGCTCCAAATACCTCAGTCTCAGATGCCGTCTCGAAACTCAAGTCAGCCTCAAGCAGATTCCTGCGCTCCAAATTCAAATTCATCCGTGAGATATACCTGGAGAAAGACGGCATCTGGAGTGTCGGATATTTCTCCTCAACCATCGGTCTGAACGAGTCCCAGGTGAAGCGATACATCGACTGGCAGGGAAAGAAAGACAAGCCGCAGAACGCTCGATTGTTCGATTAGAATCCTCATGCCACAAAAGGAAACCCCGGGCGCAGTGAAGCGGAGCCCGGGGAGGAGGTCATTATATGGATATCTCCAAGACATGTGTATAATAGTATCTGTTCGTTTGTGATTATTTTTTTATTAAAAATTAATTTTTATATATCATGTTTGAATCTTTCGCAGCAGTGAGTGAAAATGCTGATAAAAAATCGAGAACAGAAATGTTGAGTGTTCGGAGTATTGATGGTAATAAGATCGATATCGAATATGCTCCCGGCAAAGAGGCTGAAGCACTTGCCGAGATGCTTCACTTGGTAGAAGAAGGGAAGGTTGGTATTCATGAAGTTTCAAAAGTTGCTGACGGCATCGTAAAAAGACATCTTAATTGACATTAAAGTAGTTTTATTGTTACTCTATATTGAGATGGAGTAAAAGGATTACTCCTAGTTCTCTTAGGGTTCTTTTGAGGTTAGTGTATGGGAATGTTAGTTGTGCCTAGTCGTACAGGAGAGGGCGGTGAGAGTAGGTCAAACAATGGTGGCGTACCCGGAAGGGTTCGAAGGTCTGGCAGAGTAATATCAGCCATGACTCCCGCGGAAAGACAAGCACATGGAGTGAACCCCGCAGGGTTTGAAACTGCGCCGCCATGCAATGGGCCGCGGTGGCTCACTGCACAGCAGTCTAATGAAAATCAAAAGGGGTAAGAATAGCCGGAGGTCTTAATAAGAAATAGCCAGTGTTACAACATATTGTGATACTGGCTTATTTTTTATGCTAAAATGCGTCTATGTATAAAATATTTTTTGCTTTAGTGATTTTTTGTACTCTAGTGGTATTTGGAACTTCCCGCGTTTTGGCCGACACTTCATCTGTTCGACTTTTTTATCTCAAAGAAAATATAGCTGGTCTGACATCTTTTTTTTCCCACCCCTCCTCGATTGATGTGGTTGCTCCGCAGATGTACCACTTTGATATGAATGCTGCGCTTGTCGGGAGCGTCAATCCGACAATTCTCAATTTTGCGCAAAAGAATAACATCAAGGTTATGCCTGTGGTTACCAACGGTGATTTCGATGCTGTTAGCTTGAGTGCTATTCTCAATGATCCGACACGCGAAGCAGCGGCAATTGCCATGCTTGTGAATGAAGCAAAACTCTATCATTACTGGGGGTGGCAGCTCGATTTTGAGCAGATGGATCTGTCATATCGCGACAAATATTCGGCGTTTGTAGCTCAAACGGAAACAGCCTTCAAACAAAACAATCTTGAACTTTCCGTGGCAGTTATCGCAAAGACATCTGATAATCCTGCTGATTATCCGAAAAATTTATGGAACAATCTGATCGGAGCATATGATTATTCTGCTCTTGCTCAAAATTCAGACTTTATTAGTGTTATGTCATACGATGATCCGTTGTCGACAGGGCCTGTGGCGCCGTATGTGTGGCTGCAGAAAGTGCTTACATACAGTCTTCAGCATATTCCCGCGCAAAAGATTTCTCTCGGCATTCCGCTCTATTATTGGGAGTGGAACAGTACAACCGGAAAGCTTGTTGAAGTTGGCGGATCTGCCGGCATTCAGCACGCGCTCGCGCGCCCGGGAGCTACAATTGGTTTTGATCCGACTCAGCAGGCGGCGTTTGAAAATTATATGGCCGACGGTTCCATCTATACGATTTGGTATGAAAACGCGCAAAGTATTGCGAGCAAGCTGGCTCTTGTCACGGGTAATGGCCTTCAGGGATTTTCAGCCTGGGCTCTCGGCCTCGAATCGTCGGATATTTTTAAAGCACTATAGCTTTCAATTTTGTCAAAAATAAGGTAGGCTCAAGACTTATGGTACGCGATGATGTCATTATACGCTTTGACGAAGTGTCGTTTGAGCATGGACCCAATAAGCCGATTTTGATCGACGTCAGTTTTCCTATTCGGCGCGGCACCAAAGTGACGGTGATGGGACAAAACGGCGCCGGCAAAAGCACGTTTTTTCAGCTTATCACCGGCGGATTAAAACCCGAATCGGGCGATATTCACATCTCTCCGGGTTTGAGTATTGCGATTGCTCGGCAAGTCATCCCGCGCGAATTTCTACAATTGACTGTACGCGAATTTTTTGAAAGAAATTTTGAGCCGATTGCATTTAAAAAAGCTTCGGGCGGACGGGATAAAATATATGACATTGATCCGCGCATCGACGCTGTGCTTGAGGTAGTCAATCTTCATGCACCGCATGACAAAATCATCAAAACTTTTTCCGGAGGACAGCAGGCACGACTGCTTCTAGCTTCAGCTTTGATCCAAGATCCAGACGTGCTTCTTCTTGATGAACCGACCAACAATTTGGATAAGGCCGGCATCGAGCATCTCACGAAATTTTTGATTGAATATAAAAAGACCTGTATTGTTATTTCCCATGACGCAGATTTTTTAAATGCATTTACTGACAGTGTTCTATATCTTGACGTTTTCACGCACAAGATTGAGCAGTATGTGGGCAATTATCTTGATGTGGTAGCAAATATTACGGCAAGAATTGAAAAAGAGAACAGAAAAAATGCCCAGCTTGCCAAAGAAATTCAGGACAACAAAGATAAAGCAAACTTTTTTGCAAACAAAGGCGGTCAGATGCGCCTCGTTGCCAAGCGCATGCGCGAAAAAGCCGAAGAGCTTGAAGAAGAAAAAGTCGATGTGCGCAGGGAAGACCGAACGATCCGGCCGTTTATTATTCCAGTGCCGCAAGATATTCTCGGAGAAATTCTGAATATTTCTTCATACACCACGATGAGTTCAAAGACTCATAAGCCGGTGAATCACAAAGCAAAAATTTCTTTGAAAAGGAATCAGCACTTGCTTCTTAAGGGTCCGAATGGCATTGGTAAAAGCACGCTTCTCGAAGCTCTTGCTTCCGGTACTGCCGTCGGTGCAGTTATTACGCCGGGTGTTAAAGTGGGCTATTACCGCCAGGATTTTTCGACCCTCAATTTTGAAGATACGGTATACGATTCGCTGCTTTCGGTGATGGATAAGCATATTGAAGAACATATGCGTTCTGTTGTGGCAGGATTTTTGATTACCGGCGATATGATCCATACTAAAATCGGGAGCTTGTCGGAGGGACAGAAAGGCCTCGTCGCATTCGCACGCCTCGTGCTTCAAAAACCCGGACTTCTTATTCTCGATGAGCCGACCAACCATATAAATTTTAGACATATACCGATTATTGCTGAATCATTAAATAAATATGAAGGAGCCATGGTGCTTGTCAGCCACGTACCTGAATTTGTTGAGAAAATTCGCATCGACGAAATTTTAGACTTGGAAAAATAAAATAGTTTTGTATAAATTTATTATTTTTTTATACAAAAAGTTATCAACAGTAGTGCTGTTTGAAGTCATGTGTTGTATACTACATGCAGTAACAAGGTCGATATTCAGACAACTCTAAAAAATTTTAATATCATGAAGAAAATTAAAAAGACTAAGAAGGCAGTTAAGCGCCTCGTCGCAAAGAAAGTAAAGAAGACTGCAAAGTCAAAAGCCAAGAAGGCGGGAAAAAAAGAGAAGATAATACAAAACAAAAACCGGCGTGTGCCGGTTTTTGTTTATGGCATAATGATTTCATGCCGTATTTTACTTACATCCTGAAATGCGCAGACGCTACTTTATACACTGGCATTACAAATGATCTTGAAAAAAGAATCGTGGCGCACAATACTCTCAAAACTGGTGCTAAATATACGAGAGCTCGTCGCCCGGTAGTGCTTGTCTATTCGAAAAAATGCAAAAATAAAAGCGTAGCGCTCAAGAAAGAATGTGTGTTGAAAAAACTTTCGCGAGAGGAAAAATTACGCCTGTGTGACGGAGTTTCCCGCCACAAATCCGGTTGTCCAGCAGAGCTGGAGGCTGTAGCCGCCGGAGGGGCGGTCGATATTCAAAATGTCGCCAACAAGATATAGATTTGGACACAGTCGTGACTGCATGGTCTTGAAATCAACCTCACTAAGCATGACGCCTCCTGACGTGATAATGGCTTTTTCTACGCCGAGAAGCCCCGATACGGTCATGGGAATATCTTTTAAGAGTTTCACCAGCTTGAGGCGATTTTCACGCGTGATGCTATTGCATTGCATCTCTGGATCGATGCCTGAAAGTTCTACTACAATGTTTGCGAGCGCTGCGGGAATGAGCGGACTCAAAGAATTTTTGAATTTCTTATTATTGTTTTCTTCGCGAAACAATTCCTGAAGTTTCGTGTTGAGTTGGCTGTAATCGAGTGTCGGCAGAAGATCAAGCGAAACAACAACCTCTCCATATTTTAAAAGTTCGCCAATATCTTTGCTCATATTTAAAATTGTTGGACCGCTGACGCCGACGTGAGTAAAAAGAATCTTGCCTTTTTTTGATTCTTGCTTTTGCCCATTTTGGAATACGCTTATTTTTATGTCAGTAAGGCTGACTCCGGACAACCGCTTTACCCACGCATCGCGGATTGTGAGCGGCACGAGCGATGGGGTCGGGAATAGTACTGTATGCCCAAGCCTTTTAAGCCAGTCATATCCGTCGCCGGTTGAGCCGGTCTCGGGGCGCGATGTGCCTCCGGTGGCGAGAATAAACGATCGTGCCTTAATGTGTCTTTTATTCTTCAATGTGACTGCTGCGATCTTTTTATCTTCTTTGACAAAGCCAGTGACAGGAGAACGTGAAAGTACGGTCACGTTGCCGGCGCCTATGTATGATACGAGCACATCCCAGACAGACTTTGCTTTATTTGAAACAGGGAAGACTCTTTTTTCTTTTTCTTCCTTCATCTCCAAATTTTTTGCATGAAAAAAATCGAGTGTTTCTTGCACAGCCCACTGCGAAAATGCCGAAAAAAGAAATTTTCCGTCATCTTTAAATTTTGAAAGCAGGGCGCGGGTATCAAGCTCAGCATTGGTAATATTGCACCTGCCGCCGCCTGTGATAAGAAGCTTTTTTCCCAAACTCTCATTTTTCTCAATGAGAATCACGTGGAGTCCGCGTTCGGCAGCCCGCCCTGCAGCCATCATGCCAGCTGGTCCGCCACCAATCACTGCTACGTCCCAGATTATTTCATCGCTATTACTCATGGTTGGCATACTAGCATATTGGGATGCATTATTATTGGTTGGTGAATTTTCCGATTAGTTTTATGAATGTTTCGAAAAAAGTCTTCATTAATTCTGCTGTTTTTGCATCAGTAAGATTTCCATCACTATCAAATTTATGTGCCACATCTCCTATATAGAGTTCCGGCTGGCCCATCACATAGGCACCTATGGCAGACATTATTTGTCTCAATTCTGACTGGGCAACAGCAGTGCCGATCATTCCCGGTGTTGCACCCGTAATTGCCACCAGTTTGCCGGTCCAGGCACTGTCTTTAGTGGGGCGCGATGTCCAATCAATCACATTTTTCAATACACCTGGTATCGAACGGTTATACTCCGGTGTAATAATAATAATGCCATCGGCAGTTTTTATGATGTTTTTAAGTGAAGTAACAGCCTCGGGGAAGGCCGCCTCAAGATCTTGATTGTAGAGGGGAACAGCGCTTATATCAGCTATTTCCACGGTATATTTTCTGAAGCATAACTCGCGAAGATTCGGGCCACTCTTTTATTGAATGAATTCTTGCGAAGGCTGCCGACAAGGATTCCTATGTGTATTTTTTGCATTAACAAATTATACCACGTGCAGTATGCACCCTTCATCACCCTCTGCCGCGTATACCCTATGTTCAGCCAAGAAGTCAGGAAAGCATCGTTAACAGCATTTATACTCAAAATTCAATGTCAAAAAAAAGAATCATCATACCGATAGCTGCCGTAGCCCTTATTGTTTCATCTGCAAGTTTTAGCCTTCAGGCATCCGCAGATACGATTGCGCCTTCATCTGTGAGCAGCACAACCTCATCCGGAAGCAAACACCACGCCTTTCATGTGCCCGGTGTCGTCGGTACAGTTGAGGCTGTAAATGGTACAAATATTACGGTTGCCGGGAAAAATTCCATCACGTATACCGTCGATGCAAGTGCCGCCAAAATTATCAAAGGAGCAGGCACTACAACCGTCTCTGTATCAAATATTGTCGTAGGCGATCATATAGTGGTGAGGGGAACGATAAGCGGTACGAATGTTGCTGCAACAAATATTTTTGACGGTAAACTTCCGGTTCATCCTCATGTTTCATCAGGCAACGGAAAGAGTCATGGACCATACGTATTTGGCACTGTCACGGCAGTGAGCGGTACGACGCTTACTATCAATAGCAAAGATGCCAGCAATAATCCGATTACGTACACAATAGATGCAAGCGCAGCAAAAATAAGAAAGGGAGGAACGAGCGCAACCTCTACCGTGTCAGTGAGCACGATTGCTGTTGGCGATGGTGTTATGGTTCGGGGAACGGTTTCCGGTACTGAAATTAGTGCAACGAATATCATTGACGGCATGCCGCACACAAAACATATCAAGAAGACCTCTTAACCATTTTATTTCTCAAAAATTCCTCCTGATAAGGAGAGGAAATGATGTACAAAATACCCCTCCTGTATCCCCAGGTGGGGTATTTTGTAGAGGTAATAGCTCTTGCATATAAACTAAAAAAGTTGTATAGTCTTAGCGTACAGTTTCAGTAATTTATCCGTCTCTAGTACATATACACTATTATCTATTAACAAATATGAATAAAACAATATCATCCATATGTGTCACTGTTGCAGTGCTTGTCATGGCTCTACCAGGTGCTGCATTTGCTGACTATTATTATCCAGCCACTGCGGCAGTTTCAAGTCCTATCTGCCCGTCCCTTACCTATGATGTCAGCTACGGTATTTCCGGTACAGAAGTTGCTGTATTTCAGCAGTTTTTGATGACAAGGGGATATCTTCAGATACCTGCCGCGACCGGCTATTTTGGGGTACTTACGCAAAATGCTCTTATTCGTTTTCAAACAGCCAACAATCTGCCCCGCACTGGTATTGCTGATGCTGCGACACGAAGTGTTATACAGTCACTCGTTTGCGGTTCTTCGCAGCAGACTGTTGTTCCTCCTCCATATAATCCAAATGGAAACGGATATTATCCGCCGGTTGTCCAGCCAACGGGTGCCGTTTTTATTTCAAGTCTTTCAACAAATGTTGCCCAGATAGGCGCGTACGTTACTATTTACGGTACGGGTTTTGATCAGTATAGCAACACGGTCAATTTTGGCGGCGGCGTACTTACCGGTCTCCCTTCACCAAACGGCACATCAATAAGCTTTACTGTGCCTCAGACTATGCCGTCGTCATGCGTCTCATCAACATATGTATACAATTATAATTCACAGAATTGTTACAATAGCTCCGTTACGCTCACTGTACAGTCGGGCATGTATCCAATTTCTGTAACAAATTCCCGAGGCATAAGCAATTCTATTCCGTTTACAGTCACTTCCTACAATAATTATGGCAATGGCTATTACAACTACAATACAGGCACTCCTGTGATTAGTTATCTTACGCCGATATCTGGCAATGCGGGAACGTATGTCACGATATATGGTTCCAACTTTACTCCGACAGGTAATACCGTCTACTTCAATAATATTCCTGTTCAAAATGTAACTTCATACAATGGTACGTCGCTTTCGTTTGCTGTTCCAACGACAAATATTCCTGTGATATGTCCAACCACCTATCCGTACACTTCTTACGACTGCTCAAACAATAACAATGGATCACAATATGTGAGCGCGGGTACGTATAATGTCTATGTCACAAATGCATCCGGCTACAGTTCAAATACGCTACAATTTACTCTTAATTCTTCAGGGTACAATGGGTATGGAAATTACGGCCAAAATGCCCAAATTGTAAGCACAAACGGTCCGACATTTCTTGGTATCAATAGCCCGGGTATGTATACTGTCACCACAAATGATTCAAGCTCGTATGTTAAAGTCTTGGTAAATTGGGGCGACAATTCTTCGCTGAGCGGTAGCCAGATGTCTCAGATTTCGTACACTCAAGGCCAGCAGTCGTTTACTTTTTCGCACTCGTATTCTTTGGCTGGTACTTATCTTGTCACCTTTACTGCTATTGATAGTGCCGGTTATGAAAACACTTCAAGCGTTTCGGTCTCAGTTTCTGGCTACAACAATAGCGGCTACAATACCAACATCAATCTCTATTCTCTTTCCCCAATGCAGGGCTATGTCGGCACGCAAATTATTCTTCAGGGTTCTGGCTTTTCTTCCTATGGAAACACTATCCATTTTGGTACGGGCGGGATTGAAAATGTTTCAAGCAATGGCAGCACACTTTATTTCACGGTACCTTCCACTCTTACGCCATGCAGTGTTTCCAGCAACAGTGTTTGTCCCCTCTATGCCCAGTCTGTAACTACAGGCTCGTATCCCGTCTATGTTACAAATACAAGCGGACAGATAAGCAATACCTTGTATTTTTCGGTTATATAATTAATAGGGTATAAATATAAAATATGTAGTAGAATGTGATGTGTGAGGAGGTGAATATTAAAAGTTAACATTACACATTATGTATGAATATGGATACGGATATGCGCATTCCGGGCTGGGTCTTATTGGTGGAATATTCTCAATCATATTCTGGGTACTCATTATTGCCTTGATTATCGCTATTATCAGAAGGGTGAGTATGCATGATCATGGCCACCATATGTGGAGAGGTTTGGGAAGATCGGGTCTTACTATTCTTGAAGAGCGCTACGCCAAGGGAGAAATAAGCAAGCAGGAATTTGAAGAAAAAAAGAAAGACTTGATGAGCTAGTATTCGGAGATGAATTACCTTTCTGGAGTATGGAGGCAGCATAAGGAATTTTGGAACGCACAACGCGCACTATCTTTGGTGAGTGCTTTAGTGCTTGTCGGCATTGCGCTTATTGTCCAGCGCTATGCCGATATCTATGTCAGCAAAGTTGCCGGGGTGCCTGTCAGTGACATTATTCTCGACAATATTCCCACCATTGATATCGATGTCCTTATAGTCCAGGGCGCGCTCATCTTTACGCTCGTTGCGGCGATTCTTGTTGTTGTCAGACCAAAATATATTATCTTCACGATAAAAACCCTTGCACTTTTTATTATTGTGCGATCGTTTTTTATTAGTCTCACCCACCTTGGTATTAGTCCAAATGAGCTCCAATTTGATACGTCAAATATCGGGTACAATCTCTACAACTTTCTGTTTAATACCCGCGGAGATTTCTTCTTTTCGGGGCACACGGGCGTGCCGTTTCTTTTCGCTTTTATTTTCTGGCGGGAAAAATATTGGCGCTACTTCTTTCTCGCTGTATCATTTGTTTTCGGCGTAAGTGTTCTTCTCGCTCATATTCACTATTCTATCGACGTTTTTGCTGCGCCATTTATGACCTATGGCATCTACATGATTTCTTGCCATCTGTTTCCGGGTGATTTAAAATTATTCAATCCGCTTTAAAATAAATTTTTTCTGATTATGTCATTACAAATGAAAAAAATACTAGCTGCCTGGATTCCGTTTGTGATTCTTGCAACGCTTCTCTCCGGCCTTGTGTATGCCGCAGTCCAGCATGAAGAGCGTATGGATGCTAATGATCCGCAAGTACTTATGGCTGAACAGGACAGAGATGCGCTTGCTATGGGTGCTCAGCCGGGAGCTGTTGTCGGCGGCATTAGTATCGACATGAGTCAAAGTCTCGGTGCATATGTCATTGTTTACAATAATCTCGGTGTGCCGATTGCTTCATCGGCAACGCTTGCCGGCAAAGTGCCTGTCATTCCTCAGGGCGTGTTTAGCTATCTCCGCGCTCATGGGGAAGATCGCTTCACGTGGGAGCCTTCTCCTGGTGTGAGAAGTGCTGTGGTGGCTGATTATTTTAGCGGCAAGGCATCTGGCTTTGTGATATCAGGCCGATCACTTCGGGAAACTGAATCGCGCGAGCACGATCTTGGCGTTCTTACTCTTATTGCATGGCTTGTTTCTATCGCCGTGCTTTTTGCGTGGTTTGCCGGAAAAGAGATATACGGTGTATAATTCTAGCGTAGCAGAGAGTAATGCAGAAAAGCAATCTAATAATTTAAAACTATGTCAAAAAATGCCAAAATCTGGACAATTGTCATTATTGTGGTGGTGGTAGTTGCTGTCGTGTGGGTGGTGTATGCTATGACAAATAGCAGCAGTCAGGTGACGACCGATCAAAACAATAATCCATTCGGTTTGGCTACAACCACAATGACTACTACTTCTACAACAACCGCCACAACGACAGATGACTCAAGTTTGCCTGTTGATGAGAGTAATAATCTTGGCAACGGTAGTTAGCGCACAAGATCTATTTTATAGCCTCTTCCTGGAACAGTATAAATAAGCTTGCGGCACTGCGCTGCATCTATTTTTCTTCTGATATTTAAAATATGCGCTTCGATTGTATTTGAAAACGGATCGCTGTCCGCATTCCACACGTGCTCCATAATAGTACCGCGAGAGATTACGCGGCCCTGATGCCGGAGGAGATATTCAAGCAATGAAAATTCTTTTCTGGTGAGGTATACAGCCTGATTGTTTCTGGTTACTTTTTGCTTGATTGAATCGAGTACAAGGCTGTCGATAGTAAGCACATCGGAAACAAGCGGGCGCGGCCGGCGTATGAGTGCGCGCAGCCGCGCCACAAGCTCATTAAATGAAAAAGGCTTTGCCATAAAATCATCGGCGCCGCTGTTGATGAGGCATATTTTATTGTCGGTAGACGCTGAAATAGACAGCATAAGAATTGGGGTAGTATTGCCGTTTGCACGCAGATCTTTGCATATCTTCATACCATTTGCATCAGGCAGATTGAGATCAAGAATAATAGCGTCGTATTCATTGGTGCGGGCGGAATATGATCCTCGGGCTCCGTTGTGTGCTGTGTCGACTACAAATGATTCGGCTTCAAGGCTTGAGGCAAGACAACGCCGCAGATTTACATCATCTTCAATGACAAGGATGCGCATGAAAGAATAAATTATGTATAAAAATATTTGTTTTACTATACTGAAGAGCTTGACTATTAGCAATTGTAAGGTAGGGGATTGATCTTCAGATAAAATTTATCCCCGCATTTCTGCGGGGATAGACCTGATGCTTTGATCGAGAATCTTAATCAGTTGAAGACCCGGATGCGGTTGCCGTTGCGTATTTCCGGCGTCATGCGCTCGATTATTTCGCAGACGAGAGCATACTGTCCCAATAATATTTCCCTGAAGCTTCTGAGATGAAGGACTGTTTCGTGTACATGCATGCCAAGCGGAGAAAAAATTCGCAGCTCGGCACCGAGGCGGAGCGATCGAAAATTTTCTAGCCCCACCGTTGTAATCTCCTCTTCGCAGCAGCCGCACCAAAGCGTGCATTTGTTCTGTTGATTGAATTCGAGAATTGCCTTGAAGGGGACAATGGTCACAAGTCTTTGACATTGTCCGATCTTCTTAAGATTGAGCCCGACAATAAAACCCTCTTGCATGAAATTCTCCGGTAAAAGGAACGTGATGAGTCATTGTTTCTGCAGGTATACTACATCTTTATTGTAGCTGTGCAAGCAAAAAGTGCCGCATGATTCATAGATCACACGGCACCATACTTTTCTTCCTGATATCGAGATTACTTCTTCTTCATTGTTGCCTCAAGGAAAGCCATCTTGATCCAATGAGGCCGGAACGCATGCCCGCTGTCGAGAAAGGCATTCGACTTCACCAACAGGAATGTTCCCGGCGGAAAGTCTTTGAGCGGTTCGTGGACTGAAGCTTCGTAGCCCAAAGCTTTCAATCCAAGAACGAGTTCGTCGGCAGCTCTCCTCCGACGCTCTTTATTCCATACGATGTAGGAGCGGACATTCTTCGGGAGTTCGGCCAGCCCCGGCAGATCATCGAAGTAGGCAATGACCGTGCCTCCCCGGAAGACCTGCTGATGGGTTCCTCCCGAGTTGATGACGTTCAGTGGCTGTAGTGTCGTGTGTCGCTTGATGATATTTGTCATTAGAGCCTGCACTCTCGCATCTTCGACACCGAACACCGAATGTCCACGTTCTCGAACAAACCGCCAAAGGAACATGATGAACATTCCTAAAGCAACCAAAAGCAAACTGTTAATCACGACTATCTCCTTGAACTATCTGCTATTCACTCCGCAGATAAGAGTTTTTATGGTTTACAAACTGGCAATACACTAACATTTTTAAGTATATTTGTCAAAAACGTCGTAATATCTCAATGGCTTGGAATCATCCACGCGTAAGCAATAGAAAAAACCTTGCCAAATGCAAATTACTGAGTAGTATTCAAATCAGAAACCTGGCCCGCGACTTTTTACTTGGAGGTATCTATGGATGGTGATACATCTTGTCGATCTGGTCCGGAACTCTTGTTGAAATTGTGCAGAATCGTAAGCGATTCCCTCAGGCTTATCCGTGGGGAAATCTTTTCTGCGCACAACATGCGAGCCCGCGACTTTTTTATTTTGCTCGCTATCGAGCAAAAAACTCCAATTGTGTTTGCAAAAGTGGTTGATCGGCTCAAGTATCCAATATATCCATCTTTGCAAACCATTGATATCAACAAGAGCACTGTGTCTCAGGCAGTTTCTCGGCTTGTGGACAAAGGTTTTGTTCACAAACAGGAAAATCCTAGGGATCAACGCCAGCCACTTCTTGTTCGAACGGCCGAAGGTAACAACTTTGTTGAGCTAGTTGTTCAAGCTGAAGAGCATGCTTTGGAAGTTATAATTACCAATGGCATGCGGCTCGATGATGAAATGGAAAAAGCTCTCTTGCTTTTAGGTGGGAAGTTTGAGCAGTACATGGAAAAAGAGAAAGAGAAGCAGCTACAGAGTTCCCAATATGTTCTTGAAGATATTCCTCCCACCTGAGAATTGTCTATCTATATAAAGCTCTCAGATGGATTAAAACCACCGTCGAGAGATTGGTGGTTTTTGTTTAAGTTCTATCCTAAATACTTCTAAAAAAGAGGGGAAAGACAAGAAAAAGTTTCAATATGATTTTCAAATAATTAATTAGGCGGAAACGCATAAGATATTGGAAAAAATAAGCAGGTTACTATTTAAATAAAATAAAAGCGACGACCTCGGTTGAGGTGTCGCTCAGGTGCATCGTCTCTTTTGTCCTACTTTGCCAAGTGCCAGAAATATATTCCTACGGTTAGCAGGAAGAACGCGACGATGAGTACTGCTATAATCGTGTCGCGGCGCCGCTGCGTGCACTGTGCCCGTCTCTGTTCCTCCATAATCAGCGCCAATGACGTCCAGTCAGTGCCAGATGATTCGATCCCTTGTCTGATGATATTTTGAACGTGAGGTGGAAGACTGTGAAAATCGACCGGAGCGCTGTGTGTTCTGGCTTTGCGCAACATGACCTACTCCTTTGTTTTAGTTCTGATTGAGATATTACTCGCTTTAAAAAGAAAGGCAAGAATGCATCATTGGGGTAAAAGATTTTGTCTTATGCGCGGATCATGCGGTGAGTCTGGGTATCGTATGCACTCCAGATGTTGTCGCCTGATGATATGAGCAGCCAGTCTACGGATTTATCCCACGGCTGCTGTTCAATTGGGGAAAGAGATACTTGAGATCGGTCGCAGACTCCGATCTTAAGCCAGGATGCCGGGATTTTAGAAAGAGATCGATCGTACCAGCCACCTCCTTTTCCGCGCCGTGCGCCGTAGACGTCAAATTTTGTGCCAGGGACCAAAATATAGACGACATCACTATCTTTATATTTTTCTACGCACTGATCAGCCCATTGATAGGGATCGCTATTTTTGCTGTCGGGCACTACGATTTTGCTTGATGGTATAGGAAGTGGAAATTGAGGATCAGAATAATTGACTTCGTCGGTGAGCGGAGTATATAAAACGGAAGCCTGGTATTTTTCCAGGACGCCTCTCAGTTCTTCAAGCGGAGTTTTTGTATGCACAGTATTAGTATAATAAAAAACGCCGAGCTAGGGAACCCCGATATGTGCGTAGAGTGGAATTGGAATTGATTGTACACAGGTGAATATATGTGCTAGTTTAATGTGAATAATTCATCACCGCTATGCTGCTTACCGGAAACAAACAGATATGGTCAGGCTTTGTCCGAAGCGGCTCTCACTAATAAAGAGAGTGGTTTTTGGCATTATGTGCACTATTTAAAAACCGCTCTCAGGCGGTTTTTTAGCACCTAAACCTTTTATCCCATGAATACTATAGAACGATACAATAAAGCAATTTATTATCTTGAAGGGCTGTCTAATTTGCCAATGAAAGGGGATTATATCGTCAAGCGGCAACATTTAGGAGTCTATCTGAAAAGAATGAAGCATTTTCTCAATCTTATTGGCAATCCTCAAAAAAACTTTAAGTACATTCATATTGCAGGCACGGCCGGTAAAGGAACAGTTACAAACATGACGCATGAAATACTATGTGCTGCCGGTAAAAATGTCGGCTCATTCACATCGCCTTTCGTGACTACCTCGATAGAAAAAATAAAAGTGAAAGATGCATACATTTCGCCTAACGAGCTGGCGGACACTGTCGAGTACCTCAAACCTTTTATTGATGAAGAATATATTGAAGGTCCGTACGGTAGGCCATCTTATTTTGAAATTTTTCTCGCAATAGCTCTGGTGTATTTCGAGCGGCAGAAATGCGAATGGGTGGTGCTTGAGGTAGGCCTTGGCGGAAGATATGATGCAACAAATATTATTGAAAAACCCGTGATTACAGCAATTACCAATATTGATTATGATCATACGGAAATTTTAGGCAAGACACTGAGAGAGATCGGACACGATAAAGCCGGGATTATTAAACGAGGGTCGATATTCTATACCACTGAACAGCGATCTTCTCTGATAAAAATGTTTAAAGAAATTTGTGACAAGCAGAAAATTGACATGATCCAGATGCCGAAGCAGTCAGATTATGAAGAATACAATAAGGCTCTGGCAACCGTGATCGCAAAAACTGTCGGAGTCAGCCAACATGCTATCAATGAAGGGATACAAAAGGCCCATCTGCCGTGCCGTTTTGAAATCGTAAGCCGCAGTCCGTTGGTGGTTCTTGACGGAGCTCACAACAGGGCAAAAGTTAGAAGTACAATAGGAAATCTTAAAAAGCTTACGTACAAAAATTTGTATCTCATTATTGGTATTGCCGACAATAAAGATAGCACCTCGATACTCGAACAGATTATTCCGCTGGCACACAGAGTATATGTGACTAGATTCCAGATTAAAGACAGAAAATGTGCTCATCCTAAAAGATTGGCCACGGCGTCAAAAAAATACCTAAACAAGGATTCAAGCATTGAGATTTTTTTAGATCCCGAACAAGCTCTTCGAAAAGCATTGAAAAATGCCCAGAAAGATGACCTTGTAGTAGCCGCCGGTTCATTCTTTTTAGCTGGTGAATTGAGGAAGAAATGGTTTCCTGAAGAAATGATTCTTAAAACCAGAAAAAGCTCTTAATATGATATGGTAGTATTCAACTATAAAAATATGGCAAAAATTCTCGATGGCAAAATTATCCGTGATGGTATCCGCGAGCAGCTGAAAATCAAGTTTGCAGCGCAGAGTATAAAACCTGGGCTCGCTATTATTCAGATAGGCGATCGGCCTGATTCTGAAGCGTATATCCGGCAGAAAAAAATATTTGCGGATGCGGTGGGTGTGCATGTGATGCACAAAAAATTTCCTGAAGCAGTGACGCAGCAGGAAGTGCTGGAAGAAATTAAAAAATTAAATAACGATACGAGCGTGCACGGTATTCTGCTTCAGATTCCGATACCTGCGCACCTCGATAAGCATGCATTATTGGAGGCGATTGTATCTGTGAAAGATGTTGACGGTCTTTCTTCCGGCAATACTCAGGCTCTGTGGGAAGATAAAAATAAGAAAACTTTGGCTGCTCATGCACCAGCCACAACCCGGGGAATTTTGACACTGCTTGATTATTACGAAATTTCTGTTGAAGGCAAAAATATTGTTGTGATAGGCAAGTCAGCCCTCGTCGGGAAACCGACCGCTGTCGCGTTATTAAACAGAGGAGCTACCCTGACCGTGTGCCACAAACAAACGCTCGATATTAAAAAATATACTCAGCTCGCGGATATTATTGTTGTAGCTGCGGGTGCCCGAAATCTTATTACTCAAGAATATATTAATCAGAATTTACAACAGGTTGTGGTAGATGTGGGAATTAATGAATACAGCGATGAGTCTGGCGGAATTTCAGCACGGAAGCTGACGGGCGATGTTGACTTTAAAAATGTTGAGCCTTTTGTGCATGCAATTACACCTGTTCCTGGAGGAGTCGGCCCGATGACCGTTGCATCTCTGTTTGAAAATCTTTATGATGCGTATATGTACATAATAAAAAATAATTCATGACACTTACCACGCATGCTGCGGTCGGCGCACTTGTTGCAGCCGCCCTCTATCACTATATGCCTACGGATGCAGGCCTTGCTATCGGTCTCGCTGGAGCACTGCTCAGCCATCCGCTTTTGGATGCTATTCCGCACTGGGATTATTCGCTCGGAGCAGGGGATTTTGACAACGAGCATCCTCTCAATAACGATATTAATGTACACAGTAAAAAATTTATCATTGACCTCATTAAAATAAGCTTTGATTTTTGGCTCGGTATTGCCATTGTCTGTATTCTTTTTCTGGCACGCACCGTTTGCTGTGCTTATGACTGCGCTCGGCGGTGCTCTGCTTGGTATTGCGCCCGATCCGCTGCAGTTTGTCTATTGGAAAACGCGGAGCAAGCTTATTGAGCCCATCCAGAGGTTCCATATGTTTATGCATGCCCGCCTAAAGCTGAATGCTCGGCCAATACTGGGAATTTCCTGCCAAATTGCTATACTTATCATTGTCAGTATTATTTCAATTCATATACTATAATCCTTATACAAAGCCATGGCACCACAGCCTCCAACTCTTGCAGAAATAAAAAAAGCCAGAAAACCTATGCGCAATGTCAATGCCGAGCATGAAGAAAGCCTCAATGTGCTTGAGCGGTTTGCATTATGGATCACCGACAATGTTGGCTCAATGGGCTTCTTTATTATTCTGTTTGTTTGGACAGTGGGGTGGTTTACCTGGAATGTTCTGGCGCCATCGGCGTACCGCTTTGATACCTACCCATCGTTTGTCATGTGGCTTTTCATTTCAAATGTTCTTCAGCTGTTTCTTATGCCGCTTATCATGGTGGGCCAAAATCTCCAATCGCGCCATTCTGAAACACGGGCCGAAGTGGATCTGGAAGTAGGTCTCAAGACTGAACGCGAGACTGAAGCAGTCCTTCAGCATCTTGAATATCAAAATGATCTGATGTTGAAAATTCTTGAGCATGCTGGCCGTTCCTAATTTTATCTCATGAAATCGCCACTTCCTCGCTTTTCTATATGGCCCTATGTCATTGTTGGGGTTGTTGTCGTGGGGTTGTTGTCGTGGCTTGCTGCCGAAGAATATCGGCATGTTTCACTGCAATCTGATCATGCAGAGGCTCAAAGTATGCAGAAAGCGACATCTTCAGGTGAGACGGTTAATCTTGCGTTTGGAGAAAGTGGCACGATTGGTATGGTTAATAATTTGCCAGGCGATAGTGTTGCTGTAGGCAGTGTCATTGCAACGCTTGATAATGCTTCGGTGCGGGCTGATCTTGCGGAAGCTCAAGCGACGCTCCGGGGAGAAAATGTAAAGCTTAAAAATCTTGAAGTGAACGGCACCTCTTCTTCTGAAATACGCAGTGCCACGGCACAGGAGGCACAAGCTGAGCATGCGCTTCTTGCCACGCTTCAGGCTGCGCGGCTTTCAACCGAAGATGCGATATATAATAAATCCGATGAATTTTTTTCAAATCCTAATTCTGCAGCTCCGCAACTCTTGTTTTCGGCTTCGAGCACTTCGCAGCTCAGTATTGAATCAGGCAGGGTAGAGGTGGGAAATCGTTTGCTCGACCTTGATACTATTCTTGCCAGTGCTACGACTACTGACAATCTTGATTCGCTGAGTCTTTCGGTGAAAGAAGATATTGCGGAAACAAATCTTTTTTTGGATACTGCCGCCCTTTCTCTGAATGCTTTAGGAACAAGCTCATCCGACAACCTGCCGCTCATCCAATGGAAATCTGATCTCTCCGCCGCCCGTGCCGAGGTCTCAAATGCAATTTCTTCGAATTTTTTCAGCAGACAAAGATCTTGCGGATTCTGCGTCGCTTCTATCGCAGGCGGAGGGATCGGGCCAGTCAGAAAATGTTGTTCTGGAAGAGTCGCGCGTAGCGCAGGCTCAGGCGGCAGTGGCGCGCGTTCAGGCCATACTTCGCGATCGATCAATCACGTCTCCCATTGCCGGTATCGTAGTGAAGCAGAACGCAAAGCTCGGTGAGCAGGCTGTTGCCGGTGCGATTCTTGTGTCGGTGATGAGTACAACCACGCCTCATACCGGCACGGCCTCTCTATAGAATAAATGGTGTGTTGCTGGCAATGATAAGGACAATTAATCCAAGACGTCGTATACTACAGATATAAATAATAGTTTTATGAAACAAGCCACTTTTATCGCAACGATATGTCTGGTAGTACTCATTGTTATCGCCGTCATACTGATCTTTGACATAGACCGTCCATCCCCGCCGTCATACGCCTCTATTGCTTCATTTGAAGAGTGTGTAGCTGCCGGATATCCAATCATTGAGTCGTATCCGCCTCAATGCACAACGCCTGACGGCCGCACATTCACACAGTCGAATATAGCGACTTCAACAATTCCAGTAATCGGTCAGGGATCATCGACTGCTCCCATCACCGCCTCTGCTTCGTCAACGTCTACAACATCAGCAGCTGAAAATCTTACTCATGCGCCCAATCATATAATAAAGACCAGATGAACACACTTATTCACGCCGACATTTTTTTCTTTATCAGTACGATTGCGCTCATTGTAATCAGCCTTTGCGTTACCGTCATATTGGTATATGCGATTATAATTATTCGTGACTTTTCTCACATTGCACGAAAGGTGAAAGAGGAGAGTATGGAAATCATTGAGGATGTCAGAATGGTCCGAGGCGATATGAAGCGCGACGGCTTTCGATTCACTCAGCTCATACGTTTCTTCAGCCGTTTTGGCAAGAAGCGCCGGGCTCCGAAGCAGGAGCAGCCACAAGAAGAATAATCAGCAATTATAATTTAACACATCAATAGTATGAATAAAAAGAATATGACGAAAGATCAAAAAACAGAAACTGGACATTCACAAAAAGATATAATGAGCACTGCCTCAAAAGTAGCTGCCGGAGTCGGTATGGCCGCCCTTGCAGCAGCTGCCGGAGCAATATTCTTTTATGGTACGGATGCAGGAAAGAAGCATCGCAAAGAGATTTCAAGCTGGATGATAAGAATGAAGGCGGATATTATGGATAAAATGGCTGAGATGAAAGACTGGAGCGAAGTCTCGTATGCCGATGTCGTCGATGCTGTCGCAAGCAAATACAAAGTCCTTAAAAATATCGATACGACCGAACTCGCGGCCCTGACGTCTGATCTAAAAAGCATTGGAAGGCATTAAAATCTGAGGCTGAGAAAGTAAGCAAGAAAAAGAGCACCAAATAATATATGAAGCGCGATACGTCATGGAGCAATGTCGCGGCGTGGTATTTTGAACACCTTGCAACCGACGATAGCTACCATAAGCGTGTTATTGTACCAAACCTGACGCGGGCCATGAATATTCAGAAGGGTGAATACGTGCTTGATCTTGCTTGTGGCACCGGTTTTTTCTCGGAAATATTTCAGAGTCTTGGTGCTCAAGTGACGGGCATTGATATTTCACCTGAGCTTATTGAGCTTGCCATAGCGCACGCTTCTAAAAGTATTTCTTTTCATGTTGCGCCGTCTGACAATGTGAAAGCTGTTGCAGCCGGCAGCATAGATAAGGTTGCATGTGTTTTAGCGATCCAAAATATTAAAGCGCTGCGCGAAACTTTTTCTGAATGCAGAAGGATGCTGCGGGCTGGCGGAAAAATGTACATCGTCATGAATTACCGGGCATTTCGCATTCCCGTGCTTCAAGCTGGGGATTTGATGAGCCGGCGCAGCGGCAGTACAGGCGGATCGACCAATATCTTTCAGAGCGAACTGCCGAAATCAGCATGCATCGAGGGGCCAAGCCCGATGAAAAAAAACGGTCTATTCCATCGGCCGCTGCAGGTATATATGAAAGCGCTTGCGAGTGTGGGATTTGCCGTGACACGTCTCAAGAGTGGATCTCTCATAGAAGCTCAGAAGCTGGTCCGCGCCAAAAAGAAGAGGATCGCATGCGTAAAGAAATACCTTTGTTTATGCTGCTTGAAGCGTTCGTCATGCCGGAAAGTGTATAACTTGATTGATCGGAGCGCAGGGGCAGGGTATATACTTGAAATGAAATAACTTCAACTGAAATGGAAAAGCATTATGTGTGTGATGAATGCGGTACTGTATCAAAAAATTTTGGCACATGTCAAAATGATGTGTGCATTAAGCAAGGGCTTCCCCTTCAAGAGTGTCATTGCAGAGACGGCAGGCACGCGTCAATACTCAAATCTGTATCAGAGGAAACAGGTGAAGATGTGGGCGAAGGATCAAGCAGTCGGTCAGACACAATACTCGATCTTGATGCTGTCGACAACAAATAAAAAAGATTTAGCTGTGCGCTGAAAATTGCAGCCGCAAAGCATAGAAAATTCCAAGAATAAGCACCACGCTCATGCACAACATGAGTGTGCTTGTTGACATTCCGAGAAAAATTGATCCGACAATGAGTGGAATGATGACATAAGAAAGCGGTACTGTTATGCGGAACAAGCTGATAAACCCGGCGTCGCGGCCGCTCACGCGCCGGAAGAAAGAGAATTCATTGCCGACTTCCACAAAGCTTGCACCAATGCGGGAAATAAAGAGCATTGTTCCCCACAGAATGATAGAAGGCGAGTGAAGCATTGCCATGCCGAGCAAGCTTAGTATCATGATAGTAAACCCTGAGACAATCGTATCAAGCTCGATTTTTCGCTTGTCAAAAATTCTTCCAAGAGGTGCTTCAAATAATACGAATGGCACGAGCATTACCGTGAATATAATGCCAATTGTCTGCCAGTCGAAGCCGATAGTTTCGTGCAGATAGAGCGGCATATATATCACCATGAAGGCGTA
>CAWDXL010000021.1:0-92950 GCA_963806325.1 Candidatus Parcubacteria bacterium | reverse complement strand
TACGTCTCAACAGATATCAAAATAAAATTTTATAACATGAATTAATTAATAGGTACTTGTCGCAACTGATGGCACTGATGAAGCTGTTGGCGTAGGAGTTGGTGTAACCGGAGCATATGCGCTCGATGTTGATGAATTTAATGAAGCCGGCAAAGAAACAGCGGAGGAGGAACTCTCTGGGACTGTTGTATTTCCGACAGGAACGACTAACGGGTTCTGCCTGCTCGCAAGATCATTCACGAGCAGACTATCTGCCATGAGTTCAATAACACCGCTATGTACATCAATATCAGTAGCAAGAAGAAGAGCTTGATGTGCATCGGCAGCTGTTACTGATTCAAGACGCCCTGACGTATTAATATATCCATAGGTGGCAGCAAATGTTGACACAGGAACCGCAAGCGCTGCGACTGCAGCAGCTCCAAGACGAATCATTGTGTAGTGCTTCATAGGTACGCGTGTGTGTTATTTAATAATATCTGTGTTGTAGACATCATCGCCTTAGCTTTCTTACATGCTGCTTTTTTGACGCACAGACGTTTGAACAGGGGCAATATATCCTGAGGTTTGCTGGATACGGCTGCTTTCCGCTTTGTAAATGCGTTCGCGAAGCTCTGAAGTGGAGTAGCCGTGGTCTCGCGTGTGAAAATATGGAGTGTGTGGCAAATCCCATCCTGTGTATTTTTTGCCTTTCCAATCGGATCCAATAATGCGTAGATCGTAGTCATTGTTTTTCAACCAATCCAACAGATCATTCTCAGTTGAGTAGATAAAAATTTCGTCGACATATTTTATTGCTTCCAAAATTTCTCTTCGCTCTTCAATTGACATAATCGGAGTATTTTTTAATTTTCCGCCTGTGTCCATGCGATACTTTTTGTCACTATAACGGGAAGGATCATCGTGCAGACCCACAATGAGATGCTCGCAATGCTGCTTGGCATCCCGCAGCATCCTGACATGCCCGGCATGGCACAAATCAAAAGCCCCGAATGTCACGCCTACAATTTTATTACGTCGTCTGCTACTTTTACTTTTTTGATTATATTTTTTTTCATTGTGTATGTTTGTCATAGTATTTTATATTTTATTTTTAGAGGTTGCTAACTTACAGAAAGTGATGAGGGACTCTGAGAATTTATACATGCGGGCGTTTGATATTGAGGCTGTCCTGCGCCTGAAATAAACGGAATCTGCAGATAGCTGCCGTATGGCAATACAATCTTTACCGCAATCGGAACGCCGGGTGCCGGGCTGCACCAGTTTGACCACTCCACATACACGGAACCGTGTTTCCCGGCGATACAACCAGAATATTTCCACCCTGTTTTGAGTTTAAGGATTGCCCTTGAACCTGGATTACAGGGAGAATGTCTATACCCGCAAGAAGATATATCTGCACGGTGCCGGGGATACCGCATGGTTCTGAAGACCTGTTTACGATATCTATTTTACCAGACACAAGAGTTCCGGTGTTTGTCCATGATGCTGATCCCTCAAGTGCGTCAGCCGTGCAGGCGGAAACATATGTAGCAATACTTTCTGAATTACTATTCGAAGACACGTTCAAAGACGCCGAGGCAGCTTGTTGCCGCAGCACAGCCGCCGACTGAGTGGTGGCAGAACGGGTCGTTTGTTGCCCGGTGTCGATGTGGCCGCCGCGGGAACACCGACCTGCTGCAAATATTCCATCTCGTTAGAGTCAGGCTTTGACTGAGTGGTATTCCCGCGAGACAAAAATAAATCGGCAGCAGTGACAATTTCAACAATGATAAACGCGAAGAACAGACCAAAAAGAATCTTTTCCTGTGTTTTCATTTTTCCCTACGACGTCAAACCACAAGCACTCCTTACACGGCACAGCTTTTAGAAGAAATTAAAATTGAGAATTATCGGCGAGACCGAGAGCATAGCTTGGCCACCACACTCCTGCCGATGGGCCGCCATTGCAGGCACCATCAGATTCACCTGGAGTCTTTATCCACAGATATGCATCTACAAGCGGATTGCCGGTAGTAGTGGTAGGACGATAGCCGAGGCCCCTGCCCGGAGGATTGCACCATTGATTATCCGGCGTCCCCCCCAAGCCATTCCGGCTGGTATCAATAACAAAATGTTTTCCGCCAACAAGCGCCGAGAGGCTGGCTCCATAACTTTCATTATCTGCAGTCGTGTAAAAGTTTGAAACATTTAAAGCGAAGCCATCCGCCTGAGCAATACCAACCTGTTTGAGACGGTTCGCCATATCACTTGCGGAAATCCAATCAGGATGACCTGCATCAATGTAGACGGACACAGAAGGTTTTGATTTGAGAACATTCACTGCATTTTGTAGAAGGGCATATCGGTCTTGTATCTGAGAAGATGATAAACATGTCGTCAGTGCCACAGAATCAGGTTCAAGAATAACGACTGCTTTATTATTTCCAAGAGCACCCGCAATTGATTGTATCCACACATCATACGAAGCATCATCTGTAGCTCCGCCTGCAGAATATTGGCTGCAATCGCGGCCTGGAATATTGTACGCCACAAACAGTGGAACGGTGTTCGTATTTTTGGCTGATTGAATAGTGCTTGCTACGGTGTTTGCAACATTTGCATCCCAGCCGCCAAGCCATACAGCCACAGGATTTTTGCTGATTTTACTCATCTCGGTAGCTTCAGCCGGTTCTGTAGATTGCCACGCAGCAACCTGGATTGCAGCGTTCGAGTTCTGATCAACATAAAATGCGTCGCCAGACAGAGGATTATGAGCAGCATTATTTATTATAGGTGTAACAGCTACCGGCTTTGCTGCAGATACAACTACAGCGGGAGCAGTCGTTGCGGTGGCAACAGCAGCCGAAACCTTCGTCTGATTGATTGAGAAGAAGATTGGGATGCGGGAGTAGGAGTATTCGCAACATACACATCAACTGTCTGAGTTCCAATAACATTATTTGAATGATCCGTAGCCGTAAATGTCACGTGGTATGGACCAGCGCCTTTCCATGTCCACCCTGAAAGACTGACCTGGGCTTCTTTATGCGGATAATCAGCTGAAGAATTGTACATGCTATTGCGTTGACCTCCATCAACAGACCAATATCCATTGTAATCATTCACGTTTTGACCCTGCACAACAAACTTAAAAGGCTGAGTTCCTGTCATTGTTGCATATTCAGTCGGCCACCACACACTTACAGAAGCTGCCATAGCAGCATGTGCATAAGGCGCCTGAAAAGCGGCAGCATACATGCTCCTGGCAACCCACATACCCGCCAAACCTATAATTCCCAAGACTAAGAACCGCATCCCGAATACGCCGTGCGGCCGGTATTTTTTATGATCTTGCATTTAGTTAGTGTTTTTATTTTTCACATCAGTAAATTCAACGATGTGTTTACATTCATGGTAAGGGAGAGGTATGCGGTTAGCAAGCTCTTCATTTTATCTACCCACACGAAACATATTTTGTCATATTGAAGCCTTTAACGATGCGTCAACCACAGCAATTGCGTCTGATCTCAACATTATTCCCTGTAAGATACATAAAAAATGAGCGTCATGCTATTCGCCGCCACCATGAAGAGTGTCTTACTGAAACCACAACAAAAAAGAATTGTCTCCTGTTTGGCTTTTTCCATTTTTTTTGCCGTGGGTATCGCCATACTCGGTATACCGAGCACTGCCGTACATGCGCAGACATTTACTACGCCGGGGCTTGTGAGCAGTATCTCCTCTTCGGAAGATACTGAATACCCGCCGCTTCCCCGCCTTGATTCAACCGCCGTGGCATCATTGTGCGCGCTAGCTGCAATCATCGGCGGATGCGGAACACGGCTTATTTTTGATAAACAACAAAACTTTGCCGGAAACGTTGCCGTACCGATTAAAAGTGTATTCGTAAATAACGAATTATTATTAGAGGTTGAATATAAAAACTAACCCGCAAAACTGCCATGTCGAATAAAACATGGGGCATCATTTTTCTTGTAGTAGCGGCTGGAATACTTATTTTCATCGCCTATTACAACGGAACCAAGCGCGGACAAACAATCGTCTTTTCACCGTACGAAGAGCTTCAGTCACTCTGGCAGAGCTATAAAATAAATTTTCTCGAACAAGGCACTTACCGAGTCCTTGATAAGCAGCGAAACTATATTACAACTTCGGAAGGCGAAGGCTATGCCATGCTCCGATCAGTATGGATGGATGACAAAACAACGTTTGATGAAAGCTGGACATGGACAAAAAACAATTTGCAGCGAAAAAACGATCATCTCATTTCCTGGCTTTTTGGGCAGCAGTCAAATGGAACATACGGCATTCTCACAAATCAGGGAGGTGCAAATACAGCATCAGACGCCGATACAGATATTGCCCTGTCGCTTCTTTTCGCTTCGGCACGATGGAATCAGGCAAGCTACTACGGTGATGCAGAGGTCCTCATTCAAAGCATTTGGAATAATGAAGTTGTTATGATCGGCGGCAAGCCATACATGACAGCTGATAATCTTGAAAAAGATTCTGCAAGCGGTTTTGTGTTGTCTAATCCATCATATCTGTCCCCTGCCACGTACCGGATTTTTGCCCTCGTAGATTCTGCGCACCCCTGGCTACAGGTTGTAGACACTTCTTATGCGGTTCTGCAGCAAAGCATGAGCCTGCCGCTTGATAAAAAAACTTCGGCAAATATTCCGCCCGACTGGGTGATGATAAATAAAAAGACCGGCCAGGTCGAGGCTGCTGTAGGCACCAATCCCGCTCTTGATACCGATATGAGCTACGATGCCCTGCGCGTCCCGTTCAGAATTGCTCTGGATTGGCAGTGGAATCACGACCCTCGTGCGCAGCAACTTCTTGATGATATGAGTTTCCTTGATAGCCAGTGGAAGACAAATTCACTGCTCTATACCGACTACACTCATGATGGAATTGCGAGCAGCACCATTCAGTCTGCTTCATTTTATGGTGGTACTATCGGGTATTTTATGATAGCCGATCCAACAACTGCACAGCAGGTATACACCGCAAAGCTTCAATCACTTTTTGATCCCGACACCAACAGCTGGAAAGTAAACCTAAGTTATTATGATGACAACTGGGCATGGTTTGGCATCGCACTTTATAACAACCTCCTCCCGAAACTTGTTTCGTCGGCGCCAACACTTTCCTCATCAGTAGATTAACTATTTTATTATGATCTCTCCATTTCCCCCATCGTCATCTTCGCCGGCAAAAGATGATTTTTTGAAAAATTCAGTACCAAAAATACTGTTAGCCATTCACGCTTGCATGGCAATTTTCTATACGTATGTTTTGATGTTTTGGTTTCCTATTGCCAACTCCTCCATATTTGACTGCCTTGTCGCCACTCAATTATTTTTCCTCTGGCAAAGCCTGAGCTTCACCTACACGATTTGGGATATGAGCTACGTAGCAAAAAAGAACTCGGCTTTCACTCAGCCTGTCGATGTATTCATCACGGTGGCCGGCGAGCCGCTTGATATTGTAGAAAAAACTCTGGCAGCCGCGCACCGTATGAACTACAGCAATTTTAAGATATCTCTGCTGAATGACGGGTACGTAGCAAAAAAGAAAAATTGGGAGGATGTGACTCATCTGGCAAAAAAATATGATGTGCAGTGTATTACCCGAACCATCGCCGGAGGCGCCAAAGCAGGCAACATCAATAATGGCCTGCGTGAAACCCACAATCCGTTTGTTGTCATATTTGATGCCGATCACATCCCCCATAAAGATTTTTTGCGAAAGACCATGCCCTATTTTTTTGATGATAATGTCGGTTTTGTCCAGTCGCCGCAATATTACGAAAATAGCGAAATGAATTATGTAACAGGCGGATCATGGGAACAACAATCACTTTTTTTTGGACCGATCTGCAAAGGAAAAAGCCGGCTCAACAGCAGTATTATGTGCGGCACCAATATGGTAATCCGCCGAAAAGCCATCGAGGAAGTGGGTGGCATGTGCGACACCAACATTGCCGAAGATTTTGTTACCGGGCTTTTTATGCACCAAAAAGGCTGGTTATCGGTATACGTGCCGGAAATCCTCGCTGAAGGTTTGGCGCCCGAAGATTTTCTTTCCTATTACAAACAGCAGCTGCGCTGGGCGCGCGGCAGTCTTGAGGTGCTTTTTAAGTACAATCCATTTTTCATGAAAGGCAAACTGCAGCTTAAACAGAAGATTCAATATCTGGCATCCGCAAGCTACTACATCTCAGGCATTTTTATTTTTATCAATCTTTGTATACCGATTATTTTTCTCTTTACCGGCATTGTCCCTTTTTACATATCAACCATGAGCCTCGCAATAGTTTTCTTGCCCTATATGTTTCTTGTTATCTACACCCTTCAGCTTTCAACAAATTTTACCTACACGTTTCGGGCCCTGGCTTTTTCCATCAGTTCCTGGACTATCCACCTCAACGCTCTGCGGGGAATAATTTCCGGCAAACCTGCTAAGTTTTCTATTACTTCAAAGACAGCCTTGCGCGGAAATTTTTTGTATCTTGTCTGGCCCCATATCATGTACTGTGCTATAGCGATTGCCGGAATAGTAGTGGCACTCGCTCGCGAAGGTGTCACTGCATCAGTCTCAACCAATACTGCCTGGGTATTACTCAACTGCTCGCTCTTCCTTCCATTCATACGAGCTGCATTGCCTCAAAAAACTGAGGCTGCAAAAACAATAATCTCCCCGCTCACCTATGAATCCCGAATCTAACAACAAACTCGTTCCAGACACTCGCCATGAGCGGTATTCATTGTTGATAATTGCTGGACTGATGGCCGCCGTGGTTATCCTCTCAATTTTTATTTTCTCAAAACAAAGTCTGCGGCTTGATGAATCACAAAGCCTCTGGCAGACGAGCCATTCACCGGGGAAAATATTAAATATAATTGCCCAGGATGTACACGTGCCGCTGTATCACTTTATGCTTCATTATTGGCAGCTTTATTTCGGCACAAGCGTTGCGGCTGGACGCACTATGTCGCTCATAATTTTTCTCATATGTATTCCGGCTCTATATATTCTTGGGAAACAGGCGTTTGATGCGCCGATTGCGATTTTTGCCACAACCATCTTTGCCATATCACCTTTCATGAACTGGTACGGAAATGAAATCCGCATGTTACACTCTTCTCACCCTAGCAACAATTCTTAGCCAATATTTTTTCATCAGGATATATCAGAGACAGGATGGAGATTCCTGGTTTTGGTATTTTGTAGTCGGACTTTTTGGCATATTCACCCACTATTTTTTCTTTTTTATCCTTTTAGTACAGGCAGTTTTCTTCTTCGCCTATCGCCCGCTTTTTCCAAAGGGTTCACTTAAAAAGTTTATCCTGATTGCAGTTGTATATACCGCAGTCTTCAGCCCATGGGCATGGTATGTTCTTCATCTTGGCACAATCAGCAACGAAACACCGGAACTTCAAGTGCCAAATTCTGTGAACGTTTTTAATGCGTTTTCGCAGTTTATTTTTGGATTTCAGAATGATCATCTGAACACCATTCTCGTCTCGTTGTGGCCGATCACCGTACTTTTAGGATTTATGTCTTTACGCAAAAGCGTAAAAATTAGGCCGGAAGTAGCCTATATGGTCCTGTCAATTTTTATACCGATTGTGTTAGCTTTCGTGGTAAGCGTTGCTCTTATTCCTCTTTTTGTTTCCCGCTATCTCATTTTGACAGTTCCCTCACTTTTTTTATTCATCAGCTGGATTTTTTCCACATATTCTGCCGTCCTCCGCAGAATAATGAAGGGCGCGCTTATTGCCATCATGATCATCGGCCTCGCGGTGGAAGCAGTCAGTCCTTCAACTCCGGTAAAAGAAAATTACGAGCAGGCGGCGGCATATCTCAAGACACACGCTGCTGCTGAGGATGCTATCGCCGTATCCGCGCCGTTTACCATTTATCCCGTTGAATATTATTACAATGGTCCCGCGCAGATTTCTACAATTCCACTATGGAATCAATATGTTACCGGCCCTATCCCCGCGTTCAGCCAAGCCACTCTGCCGCAGCAAGTCCAGCAGATTGCCGCCAATCATCAAAACCTATGGCTTCTTTTAAGCTATGATCAAGGCTATCAAAAAAATATCCAGACCTATATGGATACCCATTATCAGAGACTGTCACATATTGCACTTTCGCCAGGCATGGATCTTTATGAATACAAACTGAGATACGATCCGTTGATTTTTGGAAAAAAATAGCAAGGTAAGGAACTCTGCATCCCTTTCGTCATACGAAGCTTCTCTCGGAGACTTTATTATCCGAGACGAGAAGTATTACCAATAAAAAAATACCAACCATGCATAAAAAAAATATAATGGCAGGTCTTGCCGCTGGTATGGCTTTAATGTTTGTTGTTTATGGGACAGCCCATGCTCAGACGAATGATACAGCCACCACTACCGGCACGACCACCATAAGTACGGATACGGGGTTAGGCAGTACAACAAATGCTACTGCTGGTAGTACGGGTACGACAACAAGTACAATGATGGCAACGACTACGGGGACTACTGCCAATAATAACAGTACAACCACTGCCACAACTACAGGAGCAACAAATGATACAACAGGCACAACATACACAGGCACCAACGGTACCACATATGCTGTCCCCGCAGGATACACAAACTATAGCTCAGGGGTGTACTACAATATGTCAACGGGATTATATTATGATCCGATGACGGGACAGTATTCTTCGATCCCCCCGTCGGGACCTGCACAAACCAACGCAACCGGAGGATTTGTCATCCCTTCGGGGTATGGGAGCTATAATTACGGAGCATATTACAACCCTACAAATGGCATGTACTATGATCCAAGTACCGGACTTTATTCAACAACCGCACCAGGCGGCCCCACCTATCCAGCAGGTACAAATGCAGCAAGTACAACGACTACAACAGCCAGCACGACGCCCGCAACAGGTGAAACTACCGGCACAACCACTGCAAGCATAGGAGGTACGACTTCCGATATCCAAGATACAATCACTACACTCGAGCAGCAAATCACATCAATGCAGTCAGAATTGCAAACACTTCGAAAGCGAGCTCAATGGTAGTGCAACCACGCCGACAGGAACAGGAAACAGCGTATCTGCCGGCGTTCTGCCCGTATCGGGAACACCGATGATAAGTCCGTCTAATTCACAAGTCAGAGCAGGAACATCGGTTGATTTTACAGGCAGCAATTTTGCGCCAAATGAGACTATAATTGTCACAAATAATGGTCAAGGAGTCGGTACCGCTCATGCGGATAGTTCGGGAAATTTCAGCACTGGCTCAATTCCAGTGAATACCAGCACTGGCTCACAAACGTATACGTTTGCCGGGCAAACAAATGGGGACAGTGCTTCCGCAACAGTTACCATCGTTCAGTAAAAAATAACAACGCACATATAAAAATCTATCATTGATGTTACTTATAAAACCACTCCACGAGCGGTTTTATAAGTTCTGTGTTGTTGTAGTACCCTGCGAAGAACTAACAGCAAAGGGGGCAAGATTATCCTGCCAATTATAGAGCATTTTTCTGCCCAATGAGAAAAGCGCTACCCCCCAATGATATGTGCCTGGAACGAGCGGGGGCGAGACAACTGATTCTGTCGTGTGGTATGAACGATCAAGATATACATTATCCCATGAATTATCCGAAATGATGTGATCGGTATTATCCAAAAGATATATCTCAATGTAGACTGGCACGTTTGCCCCAGACGTTATAAATTCAGCCGAGAAATTCTGGGAAGTACCTCCAGGCAGCGTAGGATACTCCTGCCAAATGCCGCCGATTAGAATTTGTTGGCCCGCAGGCAAAGGACTCGTTGTTGTACCCAACACAGCAAAGGAAGTAATAGAATTAATCCATGTCAGCAAACCATGCCAGCCGGCATTAAATATTCCTGCTTTTAGTGTATAAACTCCGGGTGCTATTCTTCCTGCTTCCTTAAAAGGTAATGTGGTAGTACTCATACTCGGACCAAACACAACATTCTCCCACGTGGTGGTAGCGACACGCTGGTCGTTTTGATCAAATAATTCAAAATCTACAAGAGTTGAAGTAGCAACGGCGGCCGTTGGATCGGAAAATTGAACCTGGATTGTTTCCGGTGCATCCACAAATGTAGATGAGGCCGTCTCGGTGCTTGAAAAAATAAAAGGAGTTGAAGTTGAGTCAGCATACAAGGAAAATACAGGGCACGCGAGAAGGCCGACAGTAATCATGAGACTGATAAAGAAGTAGCGCATGGTACCTTAGAGACGTGTCATGTCTGCGTTTCTTAACAGAAAAATCCCCCCGTATGTCATACATGACATACGGGGGGATTTTACTTTTTATTTTATTTAATTTCGACAACCGCTTCCTTGTGTGGGAGTCTAACTTTCTTGTAAGAGGCGTTTGGATCGCTTGGATCACGGAAACCCACAGCTACTGCAACGCGTGACTGAAGCCCAAGCTTATTAAGACCTAAAATCTCATCGAATTTCTTTGGATCAAATCCTTCCATCGGTGCTGAATCAATCCCCTGAAGCGAGGCGGCAGCAATTAATACTCCGAGTGCAATATATGCCTGGCGGCCTGCCCATTCTATTTTCTTTTCTTCTGTCATTGATCCGGCAGAGTTCTTGATCATATCTCCATATGCTTTGAGACCTTCCACTGGCACGCCGCGTATATCGGAAACGAGCTTAATGTATTCATCAACGAGATTGTTGTCAATATTTTTCTTTACCGCAAAAAGCACAAGATGTGACGCTTCGCTGATCTTAGGCTGGCCATAGCCGGCAGCCTGAAGCTTGGCGCGAATCTCAGGATTGGTAATAACAATAATCTTAAATGGCTGAAGGCCAAATGAAGTTGGGGCGAGGATTGCCGCATCCACAAGCCCAGCAATCTGCTCGTCGGTTAATTTTTTATTTGTATCAAATTTGTTTACCGAGTAGCGCCATTTCAATCCATCAATAAGATTTTTCATAAGGTATATTCCCTTCCGGGATAATTATATTAATAAAATACGTACAATTACGTATGAGTAATGCTAAGTATAGACCTGTCACTTTACTTTGTAAAGTAGCAAAATATATGCTACCCTGAGTACAAATATATGCTACGCACCAAACAACAAGAAAAAAGTATTTGCGGCGGCTGCTCGACCGCGAAGACAGCCAATCTGATCGGTGACACGTGCACACTGCTCATTATCCGCGACCTTTTGGCCGCACCAAAACGTTTTGGTGATTTCGAAACATCACTCAAAGGCGTCAGCTCGCGCACCCTTACCAAAAAACTCCAATTTCTTGAAGAAAAGGGATTGATAGAGCGCCAGGAAGTAGCCGCCAAACCGCCCCATGCCGTATACTCCCTCACTAAAAATGGTAAAGCTCTGCGCGGTGTTATTGAGACTATGGAATCGTATGGAAGGAAATTTCTTTGATCCCTCACTTGCCTTTATTGCTCGGGTAGGTAGTATTGCGTATTAGAGACGTACAGGGAAACATTTCCCGAAAGCTGATACGGCTTTTCCGTATCGTGAACATTGAAAGGTTGGTCATCATGCCAAATGTAGGGCCCAATTTCATGGCCATGCTCGCGTCTCGCTGGGCGGAAGGCAAATTTGTGTGTGCGGGACTTGATCCCGTATTCTCCAAGCTTCCCATTCCCTTGCAAGCTGGAGGTGAAGACCATGCCGACACGGCAATTCTCGAATTCAGCACAGGAATCATTAACGCAGTGGGAATGTCGGTGTGTGCATTCAAACCCAACGTCGCTTTTTTCTCAGGAAAAAACAAGGGGTTGCGACGAACCCTGGCAATGATATTCGCCTACATGCACCACAGAGTACCGGGTGTTCCCACCATTCTCGACGCGAAACGTGCTGACATCGGCAACACAAATGCTGGCTACGCAGCAGAAGCATTTGAGGAGTTCAATGCGGATGCTGTTACGGTCAATCCTTACCTCGGCGAAGAAGCGCTCAAACCGTTTCTTGATCAGGAAAACAAGGGTATCATCGTCCTGTGCCGGACATCAAACCCCGGCGCGAGGGAGTTCCAAAATCAGAGAGTAGCATTCGAAACGATCGGCCAACTTACTGACACGCTGGAGGGACCCGAGAGTACGCTACCAGTTGGCGAGTGGTCGAACAACTCAAGTGGGATGTTTCTTGTTCCACTCTACCAGCTTGTCGCATTACGTGTCGCACGCCACTGGAACAAGAACCGCAACTGTGCACTCGTCGTTGGAGCAACTGCCCCACAAGAACTAGCGACAGTACGTCAACTTGTAGGCGATATGCCGATTCTTGTCCCGGGCATCGGAGCCCAGGGTGGCGAACTCAAAGCAGTGCTTGAAGCTGGCCTCACGAACAACCAAGACGGTCTTATCATCAACGCTTCGCGCTCTATCCTTTTCGCCTTCGCCGAACAAAAGAAGAGGGATCCGAGCGTCGACGAAATGGAATATCCTGCCTTTGCTCGTGCCGAGGTGGACAGAATGAATTTGGAAATTCAAACCATCCGCTGCGGCGGATAAGGGAGATCGAAATGTCGCGAAAAGAAATCAGAAGGCGTAAAGACCAAGTCGCTACAGCAGCTCAGTATGATCACAGAGGCAAACCCTTAGATCTACTGAGGGCATGCGGTGGCTACTACGAATGTCCGAGGGATACCGGCGGTAATCGTCTCGGACCTCTTGTCGGTTATGCTGGCCGGGACGAACTTGGCCAGCAGTACGTTGGCGATGTCTACGTTAACTTCGCTATGGCAGAGCGATACGGCATCGTCCTCGGTATGCTTGCCGGCAAGCTCCAAACTCAGATTATAGACTCTCTCGACATGCGGGAGATTGATGGTTTCTGTGGCGCACCAGAAGGAGGAAAGGCATTGGCTGTCATCCTTGCACAGTATGGCCACATGCAGTACATCTTCCCCGAAAAAAAGGTGGCGGCAGTGGCCACAGAAGGCTCGCGCGAAAAGTCGGAACTTGTCTTCGGTCGTCATGAGCCGGCTGCCGACGAAAACTGGATTATTGTCGAGGATGTTTGCAACAACTTCTCGACGACCAGTGCGCTTGTGGCACTTATTGAGAAATATGGTGCCCGGTGCGCGGGTATCGCTTGTTTCTTGGACCGATCTGCTGGTGCAGAACGAGGCACGGTTCTACATCTGTCTCGCGGTGAACAATCGATAAGCTTGCCGGTGATCAGCTTAGTCCAAAAACCTTTCCCCCAGTATCGACAAGGCGATCCTGAAGTTGCCACAGATGTCAGAGCCGGCAATGTCGTCTGGAAGCCAAAGAATGAATGGCAGCGGCTGGCGGCAGCGATGGCACCGCAGAAGCAATAGACGACGTATTCAGTTCTATTCGACACACAAAGCCCTTCCGCACTGCGCGGTCGGGCTTTTTTATAGTGTACTAAAATATAGTGCTTCCCTATCCTGATGCCAAGCCATTATTTTTTCCGCGAATTCTTTGGGAATAAATTTCATACTTGAAAGCGTATTCACATTCGCCCATGTAAAATCTATATGATTCTCCTGCGACACGATATGTTCGGTATTTATTTTTGCGCTGTAGAGCATATTTACCTCATGGTGAAGTTCTCCATCCTGCGTAAACATATTTTGGAATATTCCGACAAATTTTAGACTGGAAATGCCCGTGCCGGTCTCCTCCTGCATTTCGCGGATCAACGCTGTTTCCGTGCTTTCGCCGAATTCAATATGCCCGCCCGGCAAAAAATAATAATCATGCTCAACACTCTTGCAGAGCAATATCTTATCGTTGCGCACAATTAATCCCCGAGCAATCAGTTCAATCGGTTTCATGGTTTATTTCTTTTTGCCAATTATTTGAATCCAGTCGGCCCGGCCTGATGTTGTCACCCCTTCCCAAACTATTTCCATGTCGAGCTGTTTCATATAATTTTTTAACTCTTCCGGAGTAAAATAGCTGAAAAATCTTTCATATTCATATCCGTAGTCATTTTCCTTTTTTATACTCTCGTCTTCAATTTGTCCATCTTTTATTTTTTTAACACCGATATATAAGAGACCGCATGGTTTCAGTTTATCTTTTATTTTCTCCAATACTTCCATAACTTTATTTTTCGGAATATGCAGCAACACTGCTTGAGCAAAAATACCATCAAACATCTTTTGATATTTATCTATCATATAAATATCAACTACATCAAAATCAATCTTGGGAAATTTCCTGTGTGCAACTTCAATCATTTTTTCAGAAAAATCTATGCCGGTCACTCTATATCCTTTACCAGCAATATAATTTGATTTAATTCCACCTCCGCAGCCCACATCGAGCACCGTTGATTCTTTTGGCAATAATGATAAAAACTTATCCGTTCCCTCCTGCCACCATGTATCCGTGGCATGATCTTTAGACCAGTCTTCCGCTATTTTGTTGTAGGTTGATTTAAGATCCATTTATACTGCGGAGTATACCAGAAAAAAGTAAGACTTGTGATCTTTCATCTGAATCATTCCTGGCTGTCAACACATGACACAAAAAACTTCCCTGACAACCACAGGAAGTTTTTTGAAACTCAAAGAATTGAGAGCACAGCAATCCTACATTTGCTTTGGCTTGCTAAATGCAACGCCAATCATGTAGAGAGCGCTGAGGCCGACAAGCACATATACGACACGGGATACAACTGACATTGCGCCAAAAATAGCAGCAACCAAGTCGAAATTGAATCCACCGACAAGACCCCAGTTTAGTCCGCCAATGACGACGAGGACAAACGCGATCCAGCCGAGAACACTCATTTGTTTCATAGAAATAATCTTTTATTAAAAATAATAATGTACGACCGTACTGTACAGTATACCATGCTCATCATTAGCAATGACTGCAACATAAAGACATACCTGTGTATCAGATCCATAGCCACCATGGTGCATCTTTTTTCATAATTATTATTCTGTTTGGTTCTCTATCGCCATAATATCGTAGCCTTTATGCACCTCATCATCGGGAGAAATGCCAAGCACAACGAGAAATTCATTCAGCTCTTTTCTCACAAGAGCAGCATCTCCTTCCGACATTTTTTCAATTTCAATAAACGAACCCATCTTTTCGACCTTCATCAATACAGATTTTCAAAATCTTTAAAATGCGTGGTGCGGCGAAGCTTGGTAACTTTATTTGAAACCTGATATCCCATAAGAAAAAGTGCCTCCTCAAGCTCTTTTATATCTTTTACTTCAGTCTCATGCTCAGTTTTGGTTAAAAATTCTCTGGAAATAGGTTTCTTTACCGTAAACAAAAAACTTCCGTCGCTTTTTTCTCGGATGCGCACAAAATGATCATTTTTAAGATAGTCTTCCACGGTCTTTGCGGGAATCCTTGTGTAGACGGTATCAGCCTGCCGTACCGGTACAGACAATATGCACCCAATAGATGCAAGCTTTTTGAACAACTGCTCTGCATTCTTTATGCGTGCCTTAACTTCTATTTCTTTCATAAAAAAATTATATCACGGAAGTTTGATTGGAGTTTTTACCTAAAGCATATTAAAAAACTCCCGGCGGATAAGGCCGGGAGGTAAAGGGTTAGGAACAAAAATGATGTCGATCAGACAACCGCTATAGGTGATGCCGCAGCAATCATGTGATCACGACGGATAAAGACGACATTGCGTTTGAAATAAAGGAGAACCCCGACCAGCGTAGAAATTACTCCTGCCAACACAATCGTCTTTAAAGATCCTACATGGGTGGCAACAACGCCAGCAAGCCAGCTTCCTAAGGCCACTCCGCCGAGGAAAACAGCAAACACAAATCCCATCACCCGGCCGCGTTTTTCCTCCTGAATATGGTGCTGAATCGAACCCCGCAAGGTTGACGATGCCATAATCACACCCATAGATGAGATGGCCAGAAACAGCAGATCAGCCCACAGCGACCGGGTGACAGCAAACAGCACCAGGCTCAAGCCTGACACAAGCATGCCGCCGGTCACAAACCACTGAAAGAGTTTGGTTTCTTTTCCGAGCTCTTTCTGCAGTGATGAGACGAGGCAGGTGCCGACGAATGCGCCTATACCTGCACAAGCGTAGAGACTGCCATTGACGCTCGATCCCGCGTGGAAAATCTCCGTCGTTATCACAGGGAAGATCGCCCGGTATGAGAAGCCAAGCACAACAACTATGCCGTTGAGCAAAATGTAGAAAAGAAGAGACTTCTCGTTCCACAAATACCGCCAACCGGAAATAATTGCCGCGACCGCATGCTGGGGCGCATCTTTTTTCACCAGCGGGAGCTTCATGAGCGCAAGCGTCCAGAAGATGGCGATGAATGATACGGCGTTTGCGATAAACGCGCCGCCAATCCCGACGAGCGGGATAAGAATGCTTGCAAGCAATCCGCCAATCGACGCGCCAGCCATGATCAGCGAACCATTCATAGCCACCGCCGAGCGAAGATGTTTGCGGGCAATTCGCATGATAAACGTGTGGGTAGTCGGCCGATCGAGCGCATTACTCACGCCCATGACGACAACCAATACTTCCACCCACGCAAAGGTGATACGATGCGTCAGCGTGAGCCAGCCAAGCACGAATGCCTGGATCATCTGGATGCTCTGCGTGACGTACAGCAACCGGCGTTCATCAAACCGGTCGGTTATAAATCCGAGCCAGAATGCACCCGCCGCTGCGACTACCTGAGGCAATGCTGCGACGAGTGCTACCTGGCTTGCCGGCGCATGCAAGACTGTCTTTACAAGCCAGCCGAGCGTCGCGATTTGAAGCCAGTTGCCGCTCCAGGAAATAAGCTGGCCGTAAAAAAACAGCCGGTAGTTTCGTTCATGCATGGCTGGAAATACTCCGAGCCACGCAGTGCGAAAAATATTCATACATCCTGCCTTTCATTTATGAATGTGTGTTTGGCAACAACGATATTTCTGGCTTTACAATAACAAAATTATTACATTTTGTCAAATTCCTCCACATGTAGCCGATCTACTGTGAAGTTTCGTCCACATCGGCTTTCTTTTTAGGATTTTCGCGTACACTGAACAGCTCGGCACATGGGCACCGGGTAAATATCCGATACTCATTAAAAATTCCCGAACGATTTCCCCACCGGTAAATCGAAATGTTTTCTTGAAAAGATTCATCCATTCTTTCTCCGACAGCATATAGTTGACTTTGAGCCATTTCTGAAATGATCCATACTCTTTTTGCAGAGCTACTATACTATTTGCATTTTCGATAGCAGCATTGATCTTGAGCCTGTTGCGAATAATACCTGAATCACTCATCAGCCGTGCCCGATCTGCATCAGTATACTTTGCCACTTTCTTTATATTAAAATTATTATACGCTTTTCTAAATGAATCCTGCTTTTTAAGAATCGTTTCCCAGCTCAATCCTGCCTGGTTAATTTCCAGCATCAGCCGACCAAATAGCTCATCGTCATCACTGATCGGAAAGCCATATTGAAAATCGTGATATGCCTTATGCAAAGCCTTTCTATCTTCCGGCATATGTTTGATGGCGTCACAATAAGACATATGTTTTTTAAATTATTTTGCCGTAGATCGGGATTTTAGCATAGTGCCGAGATACTATATAATAATACATGTATGAAACAAAAAAATATAATGCCGTGGGCTGTCGGCGCACTTGTACTATGCGCAGTCGTGGTGTGTATAGTTATATATCTCTTTATTCGCACAAGTTCCCTTTCGTCGCGCCTTGCTGCCACAAATACAGACGTAGCTTCGCTTTCCGCCGCACTGGCTTCAACAACAACCGCGATCAATGAAACACGCGCTGCGCTTTCAAATGCTTTAACGACCGAGCAGCAGCAAATTGGCGGTTTCCAAAGCCAGGTCGGCAGCCTCACCGGTACGCTTTCCTCGCTCCAAAAGCTTTCACAGACCGATCCCCAGCTTCTCGACAAATATTCAAAAGTCTTTTTCTTGAGTGAAAATTATGTACCGGCCCACTTGTCGCCTATTCCTGCCGAAGATGTGTACTCGAGCACCGCAACACTCCAAATTGAAAGCGATGTCCTGCCCCACCTTATCACAATGATCGGAGCAGCATCAGAATCAAATATAAAAATTTACGTTGCATCGGCATACCGATCGTTTGGCCAGCAAGGCGCGCTCAAAGGCGAATACGTCGTGACCTACGGAGCCGGCACGGCAAATTCATTTTCAGCCGACCAAGGCTACTCGGAGCACCAGCTCGGCACCGCCGTCGACCTTACGACAACAAGCCTCAATGGCGCTATCGACGGTTTCGATAAAACTCCGGCATATCAGTGGATGCTCCAAAATGCGTACCAATACGGCTTCATCCTTTCCTATCCGCAAGGCAATAGCTACTACGAATTTGAGCCGTGGCACTGGAGATTTGTGGGCATAAAACTCGCGACCGATTTGCACAACGAAGGAAAAAATTTCTACGATATGGACCAGCGCACTATTGATACATATTTAGGAACGATATTTGATTAGAGATTTTTAGTATACGATAGTGTTTATTTTTAACACCTTTTAAAAAGTCCTGCTATCATACGCCCAGTGTAAAAGTGCCTGCCTTTGCTTTGGACGGCAATCTTTATCACCCGCGCTACAATTTTTCTTTACTTGAGCACTATGTCTCTGCATAGCTTTCCATCGCTTTATCTGTCTTTTGTCTTCATCAGGAATTCTCCTACCCATATGGTACCGACAATACCACTGAAACCAGCCTCGAGGATCATCTTTATAAATCCAGCCTTTCTTTTTCCAAACTGATAGCGGTTGTGAAGCATTAACGCCAAAGTAATTAAGCTTTGGGTCATGATCATAGTTTCCACTTTTTTGAAATCTTGCATTCACAAACCAGTCCTTTGGAAATTCATGAATGGAATCGCGCATATACACACCGCCAAATACACCGAGCTCAAGCATTTGCTTCGGTGTAAGTTGGGGTTTGAATTCTGGATCGAAATTTTTACCGACAAGCTCAGAGAGTTCATAGGAATAGCCTCTCTGCATTTTGTCGTTAACTACAATATGCTTCATTGGACCTGCACCATTATTTCGTTTCGGTTCATCCACGGAGGAGTCCATGGCGGATTGTAGCCTGCGTATATAGGAGTGCCTATCATCGTAATATTGTCACGAGCAAGATCTGCAAATAATTCTTTCTTCATCCTCTCAAAAAGAGGATCAGTCCTATATCCTAAAAATGTAATCGCCGCTATTTTTTGCTCAGGTACGGGAACAAGCTTTATTCTCGAGTCATTCGGAGTGGGCAATGTAGCAAGTGTATATCCGCTTGGCATGACAAAGGAGATAACATGAGAATTCCCTTCGGGTGTTCCCGTCACCGGCACAGTCATTGCTATCTTTTCTGACATTCCTTGGGCGGCGACAGGAGCAGTCATAGCAATACTCTCTTTTTTAATATTCCCGCCAAATATGTAGCCAGCGATGATCTTAAAACCTTTATTAAAAACATCCCCATTTACACGTGCTCCTTCAACAACAGTTTGAGCAACAATGTGAGCCGGATAATTCCGAATCTCATAACCATCAGCTTTTTTAATTACCGAATATTTTGCCTGTTCGGCATTTGAAGTGAAATATCCGACGAGTGACCAGATAATGAGCAAGAGCACAATTATCAAAAGAACAATAAGAGATATTTTCATAGATAATGTACTAATAAGAATAGTGGACACTTAGTATATCACGGATGAGTTTATTAATAGCATAGAGGTTTTTTATTATATTTCTATTATGATTCCCCAGGACACCGATTCCATTTCTTTTTGAGAATAATTGCATTGTATTTATAACATTTATTCTACATTATTGACTAGCCTTCTTGAGCGAAGTTAGAACCGTTTTACTGCAAGGAGATAGTGTGTTTTTCCATCGCTGTCCTGCGTTTGCGATGCCCATATAAACAAAAACCACCTATTAAATAGGGTGGTTTTCGAATCTCGTCAAAACATCTATCAGTTCCAGCCTAAATCGCTCCACATTTGCTGGAACATTTTTTGCTGTTGTTGAAACAAGTCGTCCATAGATTTTTCTTGAGCCTGGATGTCAGCTTCTATTTTATTAAACTGCTCGTTTGTTAGTGCTGTGCTGGTAGAGTAAGTGGTTTTGAATTGATTGCCATCATAGGTAGTCATCACGGAACCATTGAAACCATCTGGGAGATTGATAGTCACTGATGTACTCGTAGCATCTTTGTATGTGTTTACTACTGGAACATCCGAGGACTGGGCATAGGCTTTAGATGCAACAAAGACTGATAACGTAATAAATAACGATACAATTATTTTTTTCATAGTAAATTGCGAATAATTACAGCTTATAATTATGGACACTTTAATATGAAGGTCCTAAAAAGATTATATAAAAACCGATATTTTTTTGTCAATTTATCCTACACCCCACCCGCGAAACATGCTAAAAAAGTTACTCTTGAACGCTTCTATCAAAAACAAAAAGGTGGCTCAATTTCAGTTTAAAAACCCCTATCAACTACTTGCAAATGCACCGAAAAATGGTGATTTGAATACAATGCTGCGGGGACTGGACGATGTTAGAACCTCATTAATGAGTATATCAGACCTAAATTACTTCGCAGTAGTAAGAAGTTGGTAGCGATTTTAATGATGATGCTCTGCATGTTCAAGAGCATGTTTTTCTTCAGCAAGTTTCTCTTTCGATACAGCACCCTTCGGTTTTTTCATAAGAATAAATATCGCAATAATAGTTGTAATTGGTACTGCAATTACGAGTCCGATGCTTCCAATCATTGTTCGCACAATTTCTGTAGCAAATATTTCTCGGTTGATAGTTTGAGATATCGGTCCACTCGAAGAATGGACATACAAGAGTAATAGCGGTAACGACACACCTACATATGCAATTGCGAGTGTATTCACGAGTGCACCAATATGCTCTCTACCAATCCGAATCGCTCGAGTAAAAATTTTTCTTCGAGGAATGTGCGGAGCAATGTGATGAAGCTCCTCGACTGAAATTGCCTGACCAATTGCAACATCATAGAGCACACCGAGAAGACCAATGAGTATTCCTCCGAGAAGTAAGCCAACAAAATCTATTGAGCCTCGCGTATCAAGATTGAGGTATACCGCTTCTTCATTACTAAAACCACTCAATCGTGCCCAGTGCACGGCTATGTAAGCTAGAAATCCTGTAATAATAATCGTAAAAATCATTCCTATAACAGCAGAGGTAGTCGTCATATTAAATCCATGAGTAACGTAAGACCCGACAATGATGATAAGTGAGGCAACACCTAGACTCATTAAAATCGGCGAATACCCATGCAAAATGCCAGGCAACAAAACATACAATATTAAAACAAAACTGCCGATAAGACTTACCAGTCCCTCTGATACCTTGAATGCCACCGAACGCAATCACTAATACAACAAACAGACCGACAAAGAAAAGCACGGCTGGTAAGCGGTATGGTTCAGAGACGCCGTACAAGGTTCCACTACCATCTGCCCTCACGGTAACCAACATATAGAATGTTTCTCCTTTTTTGAGACTTAGGTAGTCATTGTTTACGGTTACAATTTGTCCTTTCTGGTCTCCTTCAAGAATTTGAACCTGCAATGTTTGATAGTTGTCACTTACATCAGTGCCAGGAACTTGTTTAACTTGCTCAGCAGTTATATCAAGAACTTTAGCTTTTACGGTAGTAACCTTATCTTGAAGAAGCTGTCCTTGTTGAGCGAAAACAGGTGTCGTTAATGTAAGAAATATCAATAAAATGCTGAAGGCTTTTCTCATAGAGGTATTATATATCTAAAACTTAATCTCTATAAGCTGGAGTATTGAGTATTTTATCTATAGTCACAAACGTGTAACCCTGCTTTTGTAGGTCATCAATAATAATGGGCAGAGCTTGAATAGTATTGTCTCGGGAATATGTTGTACCATCTTTGTGTCCATCATGAAAAAGTAAAATATCATTTGGTTTGACCTTACTCTCCACACTAGAAATAACTGAAAGCGATGAGTTAGCGTTGTTCCAATCATTAGGGTCAACATCCCAACCTACAAAAACATATCCTTCATTTTGAATTTCTTGAATCATTTGTTGAGTTGTTGAACCATAGGGTGCTCTGAAAAAATGCGGACTAAGACCCGATATATTTGAAATAATATTTTGAGCATGAGAAATATCAGCTCGCAAGGTACTTGATGCCATAATCGGTAAGTCACGAGAATGACTGTAGCTATGATTCCCAACAATATCACCATCTGCAACTTCTCTTTTTATTTGTTCAGGATGAAGCTCTGCATTCTTACCAATAATAAAAAATGTAGCTGGAACTTTCTTGTGTTCGAGAATATTTAAGATAGCGTCAGTTGTGGTTCCATATGGACCATTATCAAAGGTTAAAGCCACAAGCTTTATTTGTTTCCTAAAATAAAAATGATGAATCGAAAAACCAAGAGCTAATACTAAAGCGAGACCAACAAGTAGATAGCGTGTTCGTTTCATAGAAGTAAACTTAAGCCTTAGTTTTTTGCACAAGACTTACACATACCAAAAAATTCAAGTGAGTGTTGATTAATAGAATTAAATCTCGAAGATTTTATTAAGACCTTCTTTGAAATATTCTCAACCTCACAAATATCAAAACCCTCAATATCTCCGCACTTTGTACATACAATATGATGGTGATGATGAGAAGCTAGTTCGTAGTGTATTGATTCAGTGTGCAAGTCTATTCTTTTTAAGATTCCTGCTTGTTCTAATGACCCAAGAGTTCGATAAATAGTCACGAGATTAATATCTTTGCTTTTGAGTTTAGAAAATATATCTTCGGCATTCAAAGGCTTACAACCTTCTGTAAATAGGTTAAGAATGGCTAAGCGGGCTGGAGTTACTTTTAATCTCGCCTCTTTAAGCATGTGTTGGTAGTCCAATTTCATATATACAACTTACCATAAATGTAAATCATTTGCAATTAGATTTAATATCAAGTATATTGCTAGATGTAAGTCATTAACATTTATGAAAATTGCATTTGTAGGAAAAGGAGGCTCAGGTAAAACAACATTATCAGCTTTATTTGCTGAGTATGTTAAACAACAGAATAAAGTGGTTGCTGTTTTTGATGCGGATTTAAATATCCATATGCCTGAGTTATTAGGTTTTGATGTGATACCAGTCTCGAAACATTTATCACATCCTGACGTAGTAAAAAATATTAAAAAGCAATTGCTTGGCAAAAGAACTGATATAGCCAAGCTGGGCGCATTTAGAAAAACTACTCCTCCCTCTTCAAAGTCCAATCTTATTATCCTAAAAAATATTGAAAATAGCCCGATTAAGGATTATTTCGTTAAAGATAATAATTTATATCTCTTTGCAGTAGGCACATATGACGAAGAAGAAATTGGTGCGAGCTGTTACCACAACAATCTCGCTATATTTGAAAATATCCTTAGCCATTTAATTGATAAGGATGCTATGTCATAGCCGACATGGTTGCAGGTGTCGATGCATTTGCAAATACACTTCACGCTCAATTTGATTTGATCTGTCTTGTTGTTGAGCCAACAAAACGTAGTCTAGAGGTATTTAGGCACTACCTAGAACTTGCTGAAGAAGCTGGAACAGCAAAACAGTCTGTTTGTTGTTGGAAATAAAGTAAGGTCAGAATCAGATAAAGATTTTATTAGACAGAATATACCAACTGAAAAGCTCATTGGATTTTTGGAAGACTCTCCATACCTAGCTGAAATTGATAGACAGGGCGGAGCGTTGGATATTACAAAACTAGAATCTCAGAATATCCAGTTATTTGAAGACATACATCAAAAGCTTATTGATACTCCTAAAGACTCTCAAAAGCGTTTGGAAAAGCTTTGGCAACTTCATAAAGTGTACGTTGCACAAGCTTCTGATTACCGAACGATTTGGTGACCTCACAAATCAAATAGATACTTCTTTCACCTATGAACTCTAACCAGTTAAATGTTTTTGCAGGCAAGAATGCAATTCGAGATTTTCTAAATCCCGATAATAATCCACCTTTACCATTGGTTGAATTACCTGATAGTCTGAATCCATTTAGAGAGAAAGGTATTCGGATTTTTGCTAAGCTCATGAACTTTTTACCTCTTGGAAATGTTAAGTCTTTACCGGCATATAACATGCTTTTAGAAAAGGATTTGTCAGGAATAAATACTATTATTGAAAACTCTTCTGGCAATACTGTGTTTTCCCTCGCTGTTATTGGTAGAGCGTTTGGTATTCCTCAAACTAAGGCAATTGTTTCTCATGAAGTAAGCGAAGGAAAATTAAAATTATTAAGAATCCTTGGCACAGAAGTAATAGTAAATCATGAGCCGATTTGTCCTGACCCACATGACCCGACTAGCGGCATCTATAAAGCAAAAGTTTGGCTAAAGAAAATAAGTGGTTTAATCCTGGGCAATATGATAATGAAGCAAACCCACAAGCTCATGAAAAATGGACTGCCCCACAAATCTGGGAACAAACTCAGGGCAAGATTGATATTTTATGTGTAGGTCTTGGAACAACAGGAACGATAGTCGGTACTGCTAAATATCTAAAAGATAAAAATAAAGATATTAAAATTGTTGGAGTTACCAGAAAGCCTAATAATCCTGTACCAGGTGTACGAACACAAAACCTTTTACAAGAGATAGCTTTTGATTGGAAGAAATATACAGATACGGTTGAGGAAATTGGAACAGTAGAATCATTTAAGAAAAGCTTGGAATTATGCAGAGCTGGCATTATGGCTGGACCCAGTTCAGGTTTCGCATTAGCAGGTCTACTTAAATATTTATCTGAGGAAAATTTAAATACTAACCAAGAGAAAATTGCCGTCTTTATTTGTCCTGACAGCCCACTACCTTACATTGATGAGTACTTTGAGTACCTAGATAAATCTGAATTTCCACAGATTTTTAATGAGGAGTTATTAGAAAATAAATCAATCAACTCAGTTAAAACAATTAAATCTGAGATTCCTGAAATTACTGCGGAAGAAACATATAAACTTTTATTTAGAGATGAGCCTTCTAAACTTTGGAAAAATATTAAGGAGAAGAATACTGTCGAAGCGAATGAAGATATAATTCTCATAGACACTCGTAGACCTGAAGAATATGAAGACTTTCATGCTCCTGCTTCAGAACATATTGAAGATGGTTTAAATGACAAGCAACTTAAAGATTCAAAATATAAAAACAAGAAGGTTATCTTTGTATGTCGCCGTGGGAATAGTAGCAAGATTGCCACATTTAAAGCTCGTGAGGCGGGCATAGAAGCATACAGCCTTAAAGGCGGAATGACTGAATGGAGTAGGCTCAATTTACCAAGAGTAAGAGCTGAAGTTTGTATTCAAAGATATAATTTATAAATTATTATCTCCACAAGTGAAACATACCCTGCTAAAATTCCAAGGTAAAATTTGATATCCGTAATCAAATTATTTATTTAAATTCTCTATCTCTTCAGGAGCTTTTAGATACCCTCTCGCTATTAAAACTGCCTTCAAGGTTGTTTTGTCATCCTTGAGCTGTAAATCTTTGAATTGTTGTTTCGTAGACATTTTCTTCCAATAAGTAATTCTTCTCTGCATTTCCTCATCATCTTTTAATACTGACTTATTAGTAATATCTATCAAAGTATCCAATGGCATATAGAGAAGTGCTCCATTAATATTTGTTCCAAAAAAATACATCCCCCTCTATTAAATCATTCCCAACTTTCCCAGCCATTTTTAAAAGGATATACATTCCAATATAATTTTATTGCTCCTGGATACTTCTCTAGTCCATGTGCTGCGATAGAGCGAATATTATCAATTTCATCATGTGCATCTTTGTAGCCAGACCAGCCCTGATACAAAAGATAGAAGAAGTTTTCTTCATGTTTATAAATTTCTTCTCTCTCAGATAAATATCTATGGTTAGCTTCAGCAAAAACAAGTTCTATCAAATCCAAAATATCATTACGGAAATACTTTAGGAGTTTCTGAAATGCACTATCATATCGTAAATGAATGGAAGAACCCCCACCCCTATGATTATTAGCAAATGAATTTAAAATAATATATTTTGCACCAATTGTAACTTTATTCGATGAAAGTAAATTTTTAAAATATTCAAAAACTTTATTTAAGTCTGGGGAAGAAACCGCCTCGCTTTTATCATTTTCAATAATCACTAAAAGTTGATATGAAAATTGAAAAACAGCCTCATCAAATAATGTGTCTCCTGTATTTAACGGTTCTGATTTTATTATTCCACTAAGAATTCTTTCAGAAATGGCTTCAACTATATCAAAGTGTAGTTGAATAGTTGTATCATTTAAATCATTCAAGAATCTTGAATACCCTAATAAATCAATATCGGTTAGTGACTTAATATTATAATCTGGATTGCTTTTATGTTGAGAATAAACTCTACTGTTTCTTTTATAAGGTGTATCAATGTTATCAGCAACTAGGGTTAGAAGGTCATACATTGTTTCAGGATAAGACGTTGTACCTATGTAATCATATTTAACTTTAAAATTCACATCATTCTTTAGAAAATCAAAGTAATAGTTCATTACTAAACTTACAAATTTTTTAACATCTTCCTGCTCACTTGGAGTCAATTCAGTGCCTGTCTCATTCTTAATCCACTCCATAAGACCCATCTTTTTATCCTTGAGTTCATTTTTAAAAATCCACGAGGCTAATTCATCAGATTGTGTCTGAGCAACAAGCTTGTGAATAGTTTTAGCAAAAAAATCAATGAGAAATGGAAATTTTATTTTTATATACTCAATTGCTAAGATATCGCTAAATCTTATAGAGCTTTTTTGCGGAATACCAGTCTGGTCTCGGAAAGCAGCATAAAAGAAGTATAGGGTTTGAATTGTTCTATCGATTACTCTTGGAGTCTCATCCATTAATCTACTGACAATAAAACTTAAAGCCTCTTTTGGATTGTCTAGGAAATGTCGAGATGGATTAATCCCAACAACAAAAGAAATATCGCTTAGATTTAGATTATCAATACCCTCAGAATCCTTAACCTGTTTTAATAGATTTAAAATATAGTTAAATTTAAATTGTGGCTCAATAGGTGGAAGAAAAATGGGCAGAGTAATACTTTTTGGGTCATAAAAAAAGTTCTGATAGACCAGGCAAGATTATCTTTTTCAGAATACGTTTTTAATAAGTTTTCAAAATCTGGTTCAGATATACAAAGAATAAACATAGTTTTATAGGAAAAACCCAACCTACCTTCATTTTTAAATCGTTCAATAATTTCAACTACTCTATATATTTCATCCAATTGTGCACGTTCAATTTCATCAATTACAATTACCCACAGATTTTCTTTGATTTTGGGAATATTCCCAAACAACTGAGCGACATTCTTAGAAACAAATTTTGGTTTACTTCTTTCGAGTAAATTGGTCATGAAAAAAGGCTTCTGTTTAATGAGTCCTTTTTCAATAAAAGCTCAAAATTTAAGATTTCAGAATATATTCCATGACCCCCATTCTCTACAGAATTGAATACATAAAGGTAGATAGGAAGTAATATCAATCTTAGGATACATTTCCGCAAGGTTTCAAGCCATCTTTCTGCAAAGAGACTGGAAAAATCCTTAGCTTCATTTGTCTCTGTTAAAGAGATATAGGTATATAAAGTGCTGTTATTGTCTAGATACTCAATCACCATTCTTATATATGAGGATTTCCCCGAACCCAAAATCCCATATATTCGGGCAACATTTATATAATTTTTTAATCCCGATATACCCTTTGCTGTATGTTCTGCTGTTTTCTTAAAATTTAATTTATCATCGGCAATTCCAACAGAACCAGCGGCAAATTTTGTAAAAGCTAAATCAATTTTATTTTCATTAGAAAAATAACCCGTAAAAAATGTTGCAATACCTAGAATAATACCGAACCACCATGGCTGAGATAGTGTTATATGTAATAATTTGTGATAAAAATAAAAAAAGTAAATTGACCCCAAAATTGGTGCTACAACTAAACTCCAATAAGAATAAAATACCCAGGATGGTTGCCTACGCAATTTTTGTTTTCTGAGTTGTTTTATTGGATGAATAAAGAAAATAAATAAAATAAGACAAATAAAAAGGTAGCTAGAAGAATTAAATTATGGCTAGAAACTTTTATTATTAGATTTGGATATATATCAAAAATAACTTTTTCTAAATGAAAGGCAAAATAAGAAGTCACAAAAATACTTAGCAGAAACCAGAAATTCCGCCAGTTAATGATTCCATACTTGATAATTTCTTTTATTTTTTTCATTTTATTAAAATTGATTTCAGAAATTGAAACTTATCATATGACACTGCAAGCCATGAATAAAATGGTATTTGACCTTGGTCAGTTTTAAAATAGTACATTAGTTTGGTTTCTTTTCTATCTTTCATCTTTATTTTTATCTCATAAGGAAAATCAATACCCTCGAGAGCAAAGATTGGTTTTTGTATGAAACCGTATAGCCGCACATACTTTGATAAATCTTCTTTTCGATTGAAAACTCTTGAATATTTGAAACAATAGGTTGAGCATTACTAAAAATATCTTTCTCAATAAATATTTCCCAGTAAAACCTATCTATTGTGTTATTTCCTCTATTTTGAATCAATAATTTTAAGGTTGCTTCCCATTGTTTATCTTCGGATTGAGTTAATTCAAAGTACTTCTTTCTTCTATCAAAAGGAATAATTCTCATGTGGGGCTTTTTCCACAATCTGGCATAAAAAGGCAAGATAATTGAGGCGATAGCAAACAAAAGTAACCCCGAAAGGAAATTAGCTAGGAAAAGAAGAATAAAAGAGATGTATCAGTCATTTAGTAGAAATTTTTATCTATATCGTCCAATCTTTTGTTAAGGCTCATTTTGCCATAAAAACCAGTATTTGTTAAGGTGTTATAATTAAGTCATGCAGAAACGACATCACACAGTACCACGCTGTTATCTTGAGAATTTTACCGACAAAAACGGATACGTTTGGGTATTAGATACCAGCGATAAAATATTCAATATTAGACCTGAAAATATTCTTGTCGAAACACACTTTTACCGCCTTACTTTGAAAAATGGTGAGAAAAGCGTTGTCGTAGAAGATACTTTGGCTAATATGGAAGGAGCATTTGCTGACATATTTGCCAATAAGATTTCCAAGGGAATACCTCTTACTGTTGACGAGCGAGCAAAGATTGCAATCTTCACTGCTGCGATGCTGCACCGCACAAGACCGCACCGAGAATCCATGAGAAATATGTTTGAGAGGTTAAAAGAAACTATGCAAGAATGGCAGGAAGAATATCGCCGTAATCCTGAAGCTCGTGAACTTGCGAGTATAATGCCATCTTCAGGCGACGATAAATCGATAACACTTGAAGAACTCGATGAAGGTCTTAAAGATTTTGATGAGCAACATGCCGCAGATTTAATACCTCAAATTGTTTCTACTGCACAAATTATTTTTGATATGAAGTGGGCTATCTTAAAGCGTAAGAATGGCGACATCGACTTTATTACATCAGATGACCCCTTTGTCGTGGTACGTCCAGAATCAATAAAAAAGTATGGAGCAAAAGCAATTGGAAGTCAGCCTGGTTTAATTTATAAAGATGCCGAAGTAAGTCTTCCTCTTTCTAAAGACCTTGCCTTATTGGCAGGTTGGACAATCAATGAAGACTGCTACATTGATATCCCAGCTGAAAATGTTGAGCCTATAAATCAACGTACAGCTTTGCATTCTGGCGAAAGAATCGTTGCATCAAGTAAAGAACAGCTTGAAATAATAAAGACCAAATATCCCCCAAGGAATAAATAAAACCGCTTTTCAGCGGTTCTATTGAGATTATTGAGTCAGATTCACAAGAACTGTGCCACCACCCCACAAACTGCCATTGTATTGGAATTGAAGCCCTGTAGCACCCTTAGGAACCTCAAAGCCGACCCAGCCCGTCCGTTTACTGTTAGCAATAATTGCTCCATCTAAACCAGCACTCGGATTTTCTAGTTGCTTGTCCGTAACAGCAACTTGATAGCTATTACCTTGACCATCTCGAACAAACATTTGACCCATTGTTGTTACATACTGCTGGGATGAACTTGTATTTTGAATAGTAATATTCAAATCTATCCACTCATTACCTTCAGAAGGCTTTGTATATTGTCCCCCAAATGATGTTGAGATTTTATTAACCGTTAAAATTGAATCACCGAGTTTTATACTGTCTCCAACTTTATAGACCTGTTGTTGCTGTTGAGCGGGCTGAGAGGTAGTAGTAGCATCAGTGCTCGCAACTTTAGTTGGAGTAGTTGAACTACCACTTGAGCCTATAATTATAAAAAGTACTATAATCACTAAGACCCAGAACCACCATCGTTTATAAAATCTCTTCTTACCGACATGTGTCGTGTCCATGTTTTTATGACTAGCTAATAATTTAGTAGCGGATACAACAAAGCCCGCTACCAGGTGACCCGAAGGTCATGCTGGGATTTCTCCCAGCAACGCACGACACGCCCTGATAACGGGTTTTCTTGTGTCGTGCGGATTTTATGCCATGCCAGTGATTTCTCACTGGTTTAGGCTTATACCGTATTTAGTTGTGGTTCAATTTAAACATATTTTGAGGGTAAAGAGAAGTCCGCTTTGTAATTTGAATAAAATATAAAAGTGAAGTAATGTGAAGCATAATATGAAGAATTTACCCGACAGATTTCCTATTCGCTATGCCATTATAGTAAACGACCACCGCAAGGATTCTGAAACAGAGAATTATTTTGATGAGGTCACCTATAATATTCTCTGGGATAAATTTGTAACCCTATTACAAAATGAGCCTCTTACGTTAGATAATCTGTTTCTTCCATATCAATCTGTAATTTACAACTTTAAGAAAAATCAGCTTTCACAGATTTCAGAATTAAAGCCTGCAAAAGATTGGGCTGAAAACCTTGAAAAGAAATTGATGGAATCTATAAAAGAAGGTGAATTTACTATAAGAAATGGCGTAGGATTTGAGTTGGGTTTATATAGTTATCAAGGTACTTACAATACTCCATTGTTTTGGCAGATGTATATAAATCGTGAGGACGACAAAGTAATGGGCGAAAAATTAGGATTGTATTTCTGGGGAGGCTTATATAATCACAAGAAATTCGGTGAGGAAATATACAGGCAATACGAACAAATAATGAAAGGTAATATTAATATTTACGAGAAATTAAGAACCTCATCTAACTCAGATGTTTTTAACTTAACAATCCCAAACTCAAATCTCTGGACAGCCTTAGACCAACATCAAAACGATGGTTTCATCCCAACTGGTGCAGAAGAATACGAGATTGATGAAACACAAATTAAAAAATCAGGTCTAAAAAATCGACCTAAGAAAATATCGGTTGTTGTAGCCAGAAGCTTAGCAGCATTGTTTCATGAAGAGATGCTCGCTTTATACAGAGTTTCAGCCTTTTGTAATAATTGTGGTAAGGCACTGCCTTTTGGTCACTCTAAAAAATATTGTCCTGATACTTTAGAAAATAAAGATTGTGTACGTGAACGTAATAGAAAACGAGCAAAGAAGCATTCACAAAAATCACTTTGAGTTTGTGAATTTTGTTCAAAAATTACTCAGTAAAAAAGAAATTAGAAGTATTTCTCACAAAAGTCTCACAAATTGCGTCAAAAAGACGCTTTTTTATTACCCTACAAAGTAAGCCTATTTTTTATTTTGGCTGCGTAAATCTTGAACGCCATGAGTAAGCCCGTTGCTTACTTGGCAGGTCGCTATTAAGCGTTCAAGAACCTGTCAGGTAAAGAGCGGGCTTCTTATGTTACCCAAAGAAGCCATAGAAGAATACAAGCAGATTTACAAAGCACGCTTTGGAATAGAACTCTCTGACGAAGAGGCGTCTTTTCGAGCTAATAATTTTGTAAATCTCTATAAAGCTGTCTATGAACAAGACTCTTTGGACATTGGTCAAGACAAAAAAGAAGACCAATAAAACTCATTTTGCATCTCATCAGGAGTATTCCACGAATATTCGGGACAACAAGTTATGAGATAACAAATGGATATGAACATAAAAAGCAACGCAAATAGGCTAACGCTTATGCTTGATACCGTTAGTCTAAAGATAAAATACCCAGAGTTTCAGGTCGTAAAACCTGAGTTGTTTTATCCCGAGTTAGTTATCAAGCAAGGAAAAGAAATTCCTAGTACATTCAATTATCAAAAATCATTCAAGAAGTATGTTCAAAATTCAACTTTTGAAGACAGGCAGGAAGACATCTATAAACCCCGCCTTACTGCATACCGACGATTTGAGGATGGTGAACTAAATTATTATCTTCATATAGAGTTTTCTATTCCGAAAATACTCTACGGAAACAACCTCCAGGAAATTATAGACTCAGAGAATTGTTTTAAGTCTCTTATTGTCTTACTGCAACGGAAGCTCGCAACAATGGGGATAAACGCAAGCGAAAAAGCCATCAAAAACTCAATTGCTACAAAGGTTCATTTTGGCAAAAACATTTTGCTACCTTATCCAATGACAGTAAGAGATGTATTGGCTGAACTTAAAAAGGCGGATTTAGGAAGACGAATGGAAGTAAACACACGAGAGTACAGAAATGATGGCGAGAGCCTTTATTTCTATACAAGCTCTCATAACATCATCTTCTATGACAAAATGAAGGACATTGAGAAAACAAGAAATATCTCTGTTGATAAAGATAAAACGAAGAGTGAGTACGGTCTGCTTCAAGATAAATTGCGTAAGACCGAACAAGTATTGAGGCTTGAGATTAGATTCAATAGTCAAAAAAGTGTATACAGTTTTGTCTCAAAGCTTCTGCCTAATAAACCTGAAGTAATTACATTCGAGTCAATCTTTAGTGAAGTATTGTGGAAAAAGGCAATCCTAAAAACTTGGACTGACATTACCGATAAACCTGCTAATCAATTAGCATTCAAAATAGATATTTCTTCTGAGGATGTCCTAAATACTCTTATTCAGAGAGAAAGAACTGGCAAAAGAAATGCTCATACTCTTAATAAAACTCTAATCAATTTTGGCTTGTATTTTCTTGTAAACGAATTTGGTGTACGAAGAGTTAAAAATAAGCTGAATGCATTATGGAGTGATAAAAGTTGTGGACTGCGTCTTGATGAAAAAATTAGAGACTCTGCAATTCTCCTGAAAGATATTCCTTATACTCGTGGAATTGCAGTTGTTGAGGAAAAATTACAAGAATTTAAAAGATATGACTTAGGTTAAAACAATAATTAAAACATGCAAAATCAAAACAAAGAAAAAGTAGTGTATCCAATTACCGAAGAAATGATTCAGTGCGAAGCTGAACAAGAAATTGACCGAGAATTGAGTGAAGCAGAATTGGAGCAAGTGGTTGACTGCCTCTATGATGAGGGCGAGGACGTAATTTCTGTACTGATTCGTGAAAGTATTAATAAAACTATTGAACTTAACGAACTTGAAGAGAAAGGCTTCAATGCATATAAATCATCTCCGCATTTCAAGCTTTACCACAAAAATGCAAATGCTTTTCAACCAGAATTTGAGCCATGCGGCATATTTGAAACTCTCAAGGAAGCTAAGCGATATCGAGAGCTTAACTGGAACTTCATGGATGAATTCGACCAATGGAAGATTACTATCGTAAACGAGCATGGAGAGTCTGATGTCGAGATTATTGGCGAGGGAAAACCGCTCACAATGTAAGCTTGGCTGTAAAAATTATTAGAGTATAATTAACTTGTTGACCCAATACAGATTGCATACCTGAAGGTTTTTTGTTGCTTTGTCGTGCCAAACGGGCGATTCTGCCGATAAAACTACTCCTTCGGGGGCAAGTGTATTGGGTCAACCAGAATCGTCCGTTTGGCGTTTCTGACCCAACAAAAATATGAAATCTGAACACAAAAATAAAATTAAATACTATGCATATCTTCGCAAATCTAGTGAAGATAAAGAACGACAAGCATTGTCAATTCCAGCTCAAAAGACGAAAATTCTTGAAACATTTCCCGACCTTGATATTGAATTTATAGAGGAAAGTAAAAGTGCTTTCATACCCTACAACCGTCCACTCTTTTCAGGTATGCTTGAAAAAATTGGTTCAGGAGATAGACGAGGATTAATTGTCTGGCATCCTGACCGACTTTCTCGAAATGAAATTGACGCAGCATCATTAACTTACATGGTTCGCACAAATCAAATTCAGGATTTAAAATTTGTTGCCTATCATTTCGACAATACACCTGAAGGTATTTGGATGTTACAGATGGCTCTTTCTCAATCTCAGTATGACTCTGCTAAAAAAGGACGAGATGTAAAAAGAGGTTTAGGACAAAAAGCTGGTCTAGGAGTATTCCCTGGTCCTGCACCTTTAGGTCATTTAAATTTTACCGATGAAAAAGGTATTAAGGGTATTAAAACAGACACAGAAAGATTTCCACTCCTTCGTAGAATGATAGACCTCATGCTTACAGGAACATACACTCCCCCAAAAATATTAAACATTGTAAATAAAGAATGGGGATTTAAAACACCTCAAGGTAAACCGATGAGTAGAAGCACAATATACAATATTCTTACTCGTCCGTTTGGATATGGAATTTTTGAATATCCAGTTGGTAGTGGCAAATGGCATAAAGGCACTCACGAACCCTTGATGACGGAGGAAGAGTTCGACAAAATTCAGTTTCTACTTGGAAGAGAAGGTAGACCTAGACCGAAAAAACATATTTTTGATTTTATCGGTATGATGAAATGTGCTGAATGCGGTTGTATGATTACTGCCGAAACAAAAATGAAGAAACAGAAAAATGGTAATGTTCATATCTACATTTATTATCACTGTACCAAAAGAAAAAACCCACAGTGTACTCAGGGGTCTATAGAGCAAGATGAGCTTGAAAAGCAAATTGACCTAACGATTGATTCACTTGAAATCCCGCCAGAGTTTCATACTTTTGCGATGAAGTGGTTTAAGGCAGAACACGAGAAAGAATCAACAAGCAGAACTTCAGTGTTGGAAAGCCAGCAGAAGGGCTATAACGCCGCTGTACGCAAAATTGATAACTTAATCGACATGAGAGCCAATGGTGAGCTTACAGAGCAAGAATTTCTTGAAAGAAAGACAAGAGCTCAAGAGGAAAAAGATAATTTCAAGAAGGCATTAGGCAATACCGACCAAAGAGTTGAGAAATGGCTTGAAGCGGCTGACGATATGTTGTTATTTATCACTCATGCCCGAGATAAGTTCAAAAACGGCTCAATGGAGACAAGAAGACGGATACTTTCGACTCTAGGTTCGAACCTATTGATAAAAGACAAAAAACTTATAGTTAACTTGGCAGAAACACTTTTGCCAATGCCCGAGTGTGCAAAATATGTTAAGCAGATAAAAGAACGGTTAGAACCTCTAGATACTGTTGAAAAACAAAAGGATTTTGAAGCTTTGTGCTTACAAAATCCAAGCTTGCTGCGGGACTTGGACTCGAACCAAGATACTTTGCTCCAGAGGCAAATGTCCTACCATTAGACGATCCCGCAATGTCTCCCTAAAATACCGTAAAATTACCTTTTTTACAAGGGCGCCGTAGTGGTATCCGAGGCTTGTGTTCAGCACAGCCAAGGCTATGCATTCTCAAACGTCACAGACTGGCCGAACTCGAGGGTGAACGTAAGAGTCTCGAGAATGCTTCCGGCAAGTTCCTCGAGAAGCCCTTCAATAGCCGACGAGACCTGTTTGAACTCGTGGTAGGCTTTCGGTCCCCAGACTCTGAGGCTGCCGGCAATCTGTATTGTCCTGTTAGGGACAACGACTTCAATTCTCATCTCACCTTCGACGGGAAAGCTGGAGAGAAAGTTGAAAAGATGCTTGATTGCTCCCATCTTTTCAACGGCCAGAATCCTGTCCGAGAGAATTCCGCAAAAATCATACTCATCCTGAACGTTCGAATGGGCATTGAACGTGAATCCGCCGTCCGGCCGAAGATATTCGGCCGGAATCGGCTTCTCGACTACGACGATGGTTGGCATCTGCAACTCCTTGGTTGGGGTGAAAACTACTCTTATTTTAAACTAACACATGTTTTATATATAGTCAACTACTCCTGCACAGAGTCTGGTGAGTAATTGAGAAATGCATATAAGATGTCATTCCCGCGCAGGCGGGAATCTAGGTCGTATGGAGCCTAGATCCCCGTTTTCACGGGGATGACAATCTATTTCTATAAATATTCACCAAACTCCTGCACACAACTCTAGTACGATTGGAGTATATTTTAAAAATGCCTTATTTAAGGCCATTTTTTATGATTATCAACATGAATATGTTGCTTTTTTACGAGTTATGCGTCACTATATGCGTATCACCACGAGAAAGACCCTTATGCTGCTAGTCGGCATCGGGGGCTTTTTCTTTTTTGGCTACATGAGTATATTCAAGAGTTGAACGTTTATCGTTTATATACACAATTGGCGCATTGGTACGTTTTAACAAAATAGAGCATTTTTCCACTGTTGCCGGAGATAGGAGGGTATCAAACTTTTGTTTTGATTGTAGAAATTTAACAAGACTACTATAATCGCCATCACTGGTCACGAAGATTGCTCTATCCAGAGAATTTTCATAGGTATCTTCCATAGCCTTAACAACAAGATCCGCATCGCAATTCCCTTTAGGTTTACCATTCTGGTAGATCACTTCTTTGAAAACCAAGGTGTACCCTTGTTCTTGCAAGTTGGTGTATAGATCTTTGAATTTAGGCATCATGCCTAGAAATAGGTATGCCTTTTTGATACCGTATTTATCGCTCAACCATACACGAAATCGCTTATAGTCCAGTTTCCAACCCAAAGCTTCCATTCCAGCATAAAGGTTGGCTCCATCGATATAAGCAAAGTTATTTTCAGTTTCTTTCATGCAGCGATGTAATTTTTTCCTACTCCCTCCCCACCTCTTCCGGCACCGCCAGCGTAGTTTTTATTTCTGCCGGCTCTGGTTTTTTGTCGCTTAGTTTTATATTTCTCGCCGCGGCTTTTATGAATGCCGTAAACAATGGCTGAGGGTGCAATGGGCGGGCAGTAAATTCCGGATGAAACTGCGTACCAAGGAAAAACGGATGCTTGTTTTGCGGCAATTCGGCGATTTCCATGAGCTTGCCGTCGGGTGATGTACCGGAAAAGACGAGGCCGGCGTCGGCGAGCGGAGCGATGTATTTTGGATTGACTTCATAGCGATGTCGATGGCGCTCGGAAACCATTTCTTTATTGTATGCCGCGCGGGCGATGGTATTTTTCTGAAGAAAGGCCGGATAGGCGCCGAGGCGCATCGTGCCTCCGTACATGCCTGACTCAATATTTTTCTTCTGATGCTCCATGATGTCGATAACGGGAAAGGCGGTCGTCGGATTTACCTCCGTGGTGTGAGCACCTTTAAGCTTGGCGACGTTGCGGGCATATTCAATGACCATGAGCTGCATGCCGTAGCAGAGGCCGAAGTACGGAATTTTGTGTTCACGGCAGTATTGAATAGCATTTATTTTTCCTTCGATACCGGTCGAGCCGAAGCCGCCAGGCACCAGCACGCCGTCATAATTTGAAAGCATGGTGACGGATTTCTTGCCTTTCGGCCCTTCAAAATCTTTTGAGTTTACATAGGAAATGTGCGGCTTGAGGCCGAGGCTGTAGGCGGAAATTTTTATGGCTTCAAGCACTGATATATACACATCAGAAAGAACAAAATCGCCGGAGTCGAAGTATTTTCCGACAACGGCAATATTGACGTCGCCTTTTGGATTTTTTGTTTTTGAGACAAACGCTTTCCATGGCCGCAAATTTGTATGGCCATTGTGGATGCCGAGAATATCGCAGAGAATATTGCCGAGATTGTCGCGTTCAAAATTGACCGGCACGTCGTAAATAGAATCGGCATCAGGCGCAGAAATGACGTGCTCGGCAGGAACGTTGCAAAAGAGCGCGATTTTTTCTTTGCGCTTCTTGTCGACGGGCACCTGGCTGCGGGCAATGATGATATCGGTCTGAATACCGACACTGTTTAAGCTTCGCGCGGCATACTGCGTCGGCTTGGTTTTCATCTCCCCTATTTTTGACGGAATCGGCAGATAGCTCACCATAACAAACGCAACTGACTTCGGATACTTCGTCTTCATCATGCGGGCCGCTTCGAGGAAAATAATATTTTGATATTCGCCGATCGTGCCGCCGATTTCAATAATCGTCACATCTGAATCAGCTTTTTCCGTGGCGGTTTCAATCCGGCGAATCACTTCGAGCGGGATATCAGGCACCACTTCCACATTTTTGCCTTTATACTCCAAATTGCGCTCTTTTTTGATAACATCAAGATAGACGCGGCCGGTCGTCATATAATTGGCGCGCGACAGCGTAATATCGAAAAAACGCTCATAATTGCCCATGTCCTGATCAGTCTCATCGCCGTCTTCAAGTACATACACTTCGCCGTGCTCGGTCGGATTCATCGTGCCGGCATCAATATTTATATACGGATCAATTTTTAGCGCGGTGACGTTAAGTCCCCGCGCTTTCATGATTGTTCCTATTGATGAGGAGGCGATTCCTTTGCCAACTCCGGACATTACTCCTCCCACCACGAATATGTAGCTTCGTTTTTTCGCTTTGTTCATATATTTACATCAAACTTTTAAATACCGTTGGACTGCTAAATAACTCGAAACTGCACCCACCACTACACCGGCACCGAGAAGCATGAGAAAGATTTGTCCGAAATTATGGATATAGTAGGAATAGATATTCAAATCATTGAAAAAGCTGGCGGTATATTTTCCAAGATAGTAGGTAGCAGGAAGAAAGATGAGTGCGGCAATAATACTCGAAACAATGCCGTACATAATGCCGACAATGACGAATGGCCCGCGCACAAATTTTGAGCTCGCACCCACGAGGCGCATGACGGCGATTTCATCGCGAGAGACATAGATCGCAAGACGTATCGTATTGAACGTGATAATAACTGAAATCAAAACAAGAATAATCATGAGCACGAGCCCCATGCGGTGCATCGCATTAATAATAGCCGTCAGCTTATCAATAGCAATTTTATTTTGATTGTAGTTGATCTTGTCGATAATCGGCAGACCATCACTCGCCGACACGCTCTTCGACTGGAGAAAATCAACAATGCCGCCGTATTGTGAAGGATCCTGAGCTTTAATGTTGAGCATGGCGCCGAGAGGATTGCTCGAAAGTTCATCGAGTGCCTGAAGCGTGTACTGGTCGTCAGCATGGCGCTCTTTGAAATCGGCAAGCACCTGATCGCTTGATTCGTAGGTGACACTTGCTACTTCCGGCAGCGTCTGAAGCGAGTTTTTGATGAGAAGAATATCGCTCTCCTGCGCGGCCGTAACAAAATAGACATTGATATCCACCTTGTCTTTGATCTGTTCAAGCGCATTATTTGAAAGTACTCCGACAAAAATAATCGAGCCGAGCACGAGAAGCGTGATTGTCATGACGAGAAGCGAAGCCAGCGACACAAAGCCGTTCCTCCAGAAATTGATGAAACCGGCTTTAACGACTCGCTTGAAATTTGTCCACATGGAAATTAGTATACCTTAATTTACAAAATATATCTGCCATTTTTATCGTCGCGGCTGACCTTGCCGTTTTCAATGGTGATTACCCTTCCCCCTAAATTATCAATTACCCCTTTGTTGTGAGTCGTGAGAATAATAGTAGTGCCGAGATCGTTGATTTTCTTCAAAATCTGGATGATTTCGTAAGTATTGATCGGATCGAGATTTCCGGTCGGCTCGTCGGCAATAATAATATCGGGATTGTTGACAATTGCGCGCGCAATAGCCACGCGCTGTTTTTCTCCGCCGGAGAGCTGATGAGGGAAACTCCACATTTTTTTGCCGAGATCGACGAGCTCAAGAACATGTGGCACATCGGAAGCGATCTCTTCGTCGCTCCGACCAGCTACTTCCATAGCAAATGACACGTTTTCGTACGCCGTTTTATTTGGCAGCAATCTAAAATCCTGGAAAATAGTACCGATACGGCGGCGAAACTTATTCATTTCGTTGCGGCGGAGGCGATGAATATCGGTCGATTGAAAATAGACTTTTCCTTCTGTGGGACTCTCTTCCGCGAGCAGCATCTTAAGCAGAGTTGTTTTGCCGGCTCCGGAATGCCCGACAACGGATACAAATTCGTTGGGCTCGATGCTAAGGCTTATGTTATCAAGAGCTATCGATTCATCAGGATAAATCTTTGAGACGTTTTCGAAGTAAATCATATAGACCTCTCCATTGTATCGCAAAGAAAATATAGTTCAACCTCTGCTAAACAAGACATAACACCCCGCCTCGAAGACTCGGCACCCCTCTTGAGCTCAAGAGGGGAAAAATTCAGCTTATTTTCATCTGGTATTTTATAAAATCCTAGGCATGGATAAAAAATATATACATACCTCTAAAATACTAGAGGAAAGGAGGAGAGAGTTGAGAAATAATCTAACGATTCAGGAAATAATTTTATGGAAACATTTGAAAAGCAGAGGTCTTGGCTATAAGTTTCAACGCCAGCATAGTATCGGGCCTTATATAACTGATTTTTATTGTGCAGAGAAGAAATTGATTATCGAAATTGACGGCTCACAGCATGATAATGCAAAAGAATATGATAAAGAGCGTACGGATTTTTTAGAGGAACTTGGCAATACAGTTTTGCGATTTTGGAATAGTGAAATTAATACCAATTTAGACGGAGTGCTGCAGAAAATCAAACAAGCTCTTTAAGAATATAGCACCCCGACTTATACCCAAAGACACAACACCCCGGCCTCCGGCCACCCCTCTTGAACTCAAGAGGGGAAAACTGCTGACATGTCTAGCTTTAGTGCAAGTACATCCCCTCTTTTGTTAAAGAGGGGTGCCGAGTCTTCGAGGCGGGGTGTTGTATTGTACAAAGAAAGACTCTACATATTCGAGGCAGGGTATTTGTGTTTATATCTCCCTCTCCGCATCAATAAATTCCTGAATATCACCATTGAGTACTTTATCGACATTGCCTGTCTCCACATTTGTGCGGTGATCCTTCACCATTTTATAAGGATGAATGACATATGAGCGGATCTGGCTTCCCCATTCGATATCCGCTGTTTTTGAAATTGACATGCCATGTTCTTCGGCAACACGCTCTTCTTCTGCCCGCTTGTAGAGTTTGCCGCGGAGCATCTGGAGCGCCTTTTCCTTATTCTGCGCCTGCGACCGCTCGGATGTGACGTGCACTGAAATATTTGTCGGAATATGTACCACCCGCACCGCCGTCTCGCGCTTATTTACATTTTGTCCGCCAGGACCGCCGGCTTTTGAAAGCTCTACGCGTATTTCATCAGGCTTCAAGGGGAGATCTTCGGCTTTATCAAATCTTGGCACGACTTCAACAAGAGAAAACGATGTGTGGCGCTGAGCTTTTGAATTGAACGGCGAGATGCGCACGAGCCGATGGACACCTGATTCATTTTTCAATGTGCCGTAGACATTTTTGCCGCTGATTTCAATCGCCACATTGCGATAGCCGCCATGATCATTTGTATGCTCGTGAATAAGCTCAATGCCCCAGCCTTTTTTTTCAATATATTTGCGATACATCGAAAGAAGCATGCCGGAAAAATCCTCGGCATCATCACCGCCAGCTCCGGAAAAGATAGTGAGGATTGCTCCGCCGCGATCATACTTTCCGCTCATGCCGCCCGATTCTTTTTCAGCTTTCAGATCTTGGATTTCTTTGATGACAGCCTGCGCTTTCACCTTGTCTGCCCAAAAATCAGGTGCGGCCATGCGGGCTTCGAGCTCCGCTATTTTCTTATCAAGTTCCTCTTTGTTCATGTGAGCCACCTCGCAGGATCGAACTGCGGACCCCCACTTTACGAAAGTGGTGCTCTACCAACTGAGCTAAGGTGGCGCGTATGCCCTATCTTAAATGTTTTGTGTGATATCAGTCAAAACAGCTAAGGTGGCATGTGTACTCTTCGCTATCGTATGCGATTTTGCGTCATTTTGCAAAGAATGCGCTCAGTGTACCGTTGAGTGCAAGCAAGCAAAGCGCAGCAAAACCCAATGCAGAAAGAATAACCACCAGCCGATATATTCTTTTCGAATCCCACGTCTGCGGCTCAGGCGTTTCCGGATTAAGAGCAGCGCGCTGCTTGAGATCGGCATACATAAGATATATGTATGCGGTAGAAATAGGTACCACACACAGCATACTGATTGCCTGGTGTTACAGTTTGCGCCCACCATGAACTGCTCTGACCGAGAAAAAGTGTATTCAAAAAAAGAGCGAGGAGTGCAAGCATAAAACCGAGGAAAAAAATCCGGCCAAACACTGCCCACCATGACCGGCGCACATATCGGGCACTTTGGATAAGTGCATCAAAGCCCTGCTTTCCTTCCAAGACGACAGTAAACCCGGCAAGAGAAAAATATACAAAAGCGATGACTGCAGGAACAACGAGAAAAATTGCAGCGCCTGCAACCGTAAACAAAATAAGGAACCAGACCCATATATACATACCGATGCAGAACCATGCCTGCTGATAGTAAATTATATAAGATTTATTTTTTGCGCCAGGATCCGCACATGCATAAATAAGACCGACAGATGTAAGGTAGACTACGATAAGACTCAGGAGACCGGCAAAAAATGAAATCGTCACATGATCTGCCGGCACTACTCCTGCAAGCAAGACTGCGACAAATGCGAGACACGTCATAGAGAGTACGACTCGTATCCGCGAACCATACAAAATGAGCGCAGCGCGCAAAAGTACAATAGGACCGGGGAGCCCCGAAATAGCGGGTGTGGCGTTTGTGTCTGGATTCATAAGCGGTAAAACCTACATTGTTGTCGTAGTCATAGTATCAGAGTTGTACCGTCCCATCAATGCAACATTTTGCACCAGCATCACCGACAGATAGTGTAGACGCGAAATATTGTAATTGTTGTCTAAAAAAACAGGTCCGATTCGTATAAACAATCATTTGACTCAGGCAAAAGATAGTGGTAAAAATCTCCGCAGATGAACACATGACTTCGTACCTTTTACCGCAAGGAGCCTTTTATGGAAGCGCAGCTTACGCTTGTCGGTCAGTTTCTCAGCTACCTCAGACATGAGTGCCGTATGAGCGATCAGACGATCGCATGCTACGGTGTCGACGTGGCGCAATATGAAGCTTATCTCAGGCAAGGAAACTGCAGTGCAAACATGTGTCAACTCATGCTGTCGGCCAACGAGCAGACCACGGCGCTATACCTCCAGCCTGCATGAACAATATTCCCCAAATACGATTGCTAGAAAATGTTCCAGCCTCAGGACCCTGTACAAATGGCTGGCAGGCGAAAAGATGGTAGCGGCTAACCCGACGATACATCTGTACGCACCCAAGTGTGTGCGACAGGCTGTAAAACCGATCACGTCCGAAGAGATGGCAAAAGTGCTCGCTATACCCGACGCAACCACCCTATCTGGCGCTCGTGATCTGGCGATCATGCATATAATGTATACCACCGGCGCAAAGATCAGTGAGCTCATAGAGATTCCCCGAAGCGCGATCAACAGCGAAGCGGACGGACGCACTCTCCGTCTCATGGGCATCAACGCAAGACCGAGGATAATTTCTTTGAATGATACCGCACACGCCGCACTCCTCACTTATCTCAAAATGCGAGATGCGGCTTTTTGCGAGTCCCACACTGTCGAACTATTCGTGAATAAATTCGGGAGAAGCTTGTCAAGCCGGTCTGTGCGGCGCAAGATTGCATCCTACATGCACTCAAGCTCCGCTCTATATTCCTGCTGCTGGAAACAGTGGCGGCACGATAGGGGCTTTCGCAGCAGGATAACATTTTCATGCGGATATTTTATCTTTAGCCGGCCCGGGAAAATATTCCCGGGCTTTTTTTATGCATCCTTTTTGGCGTATTGAAATATATTTCTCGTCTGTACGTTACATACTACGCAGGAAATATATTTCAATATCATGCATTCTTTTGATGTATCAATAGTTATTCCAGTATTTAATGAGGAAGATAATTTTCCCATTCTTTATGCACAAATCAAACGCATTATGGATGCTGGAATGCGCACGTACGAAATAATCTTCGTCAATGACGGCAGCACCGACGGTACTGAATCAAAAATTACAGAACTCTATCTGCGCGACCGAGAACATATCAAAGCTATCAATTTTGATAAAAATTATGGCAAGGCCACGGCGCTGCGCGCAGGTTTTGATCTTGCCCGCGGCAGCATACTCATTACAATGGATGGAGACGGACAAGATGATCCTTCTGAAATTCCGAGATTTATCAAAAAAATTGATGATGGATATGATCTTGTGTCGGGCTGGAAATACAGGCGGCTTGATTCTCTGGTAAAAAATCAAACCTCAAAAATTTATAATTTTGTCACGTCAATCGCAAGCGGCATATACCTTCATGATCACAATTGCGGTTTCAAGGCATACCGCCGAGAAACGGCACAAAGCCTGCCTTTATACGGCAGTCTCCATCGTTTTATACCCATGCTTGCCAAAGCACATGGCTATACTTCAATAACAGAAATAAAAGTCCATCACCGCCGGCGAATTCATGGGGCAAGCAAATATAGCATGTCCCGCTTCATATATGGAATTACAGGATTGGTCACGGCACTGCGGATAAGCTACCACATCAAACACAAGGACGCCGATTCTCTGCATCCGATACATTTTTCTTTTAAAAGCATTTTATTATGAGTATCGCAGATCTTTTTAATCCCTGGATCGTCTTTGGCTTTTTTGGCCAATTCATTTTCTTTTTGCGATTCATCGTGCAATGGATCGCTTCTGAAAAAAATAAAGCGGTCACCATACCGATGGGCTTCTGGTATCTGAGCGTCCTTGGCACGATTATTATTCTGATTTATTCGATTCACATTAAGGACGTTGTCTTCTCAACCGCCCAGGTACTGAGCTTTTTTATTTACGGTCGGAATATTTATCTTCAGCTGCGCACTCGGAATCCTAACATAATTTAAATTCAAAATCTGAGAAAATTTTTACATAAAAACAACCTCCCGTCACAATAACACATCAATATTTACAACAAAAATCTGTTTAGTATGAGTAATTGGAGCCGATGAACGGGATTGAACCGTTGACCTCGTCATTACCAAATATTCTCCCGAGGTCTAAACCATTACAAGGCTTTATTTTACTGGCTATAATCGTGTTTCAGTTCATTAAATGTATGTCGTTGTGGGGGCCAGTTTATCACCCGTTTTTGCTCCCAATAAAAGTCTCCAAAAAGACCCAACTAATTATATCAAAAGGTCGCTGCTTTGCGCAATGATCGTGCCTAGTTTTCCTCACACGCTTGTCACGTTGCCCCACGTTGCGAACACTCTTCCAGGAGTGGCACTTCGTCGAACAGCGGGGACACAATCGCACACGCCTCGATTTTAAGGGACACGGGGGCTGACACGTTCTGAGCCTATCTGTATTCTTGCCTTTCTTCGCTTTTTGCGTAGTATTAGCGCTAGAACCTTAACCACAAGAAAGTGAGGTGCCTAATGCTCGGCCCATTTAAGGCTATTCCAAATAGTCCCCTTGATACCGATCAACAGATCGCGTTCCGACAGGCGGCGTATCCGCTTGTCTTTGCTGAAGCTCTCATGCAGCCCAACGCTGTGGAGCTGGTGCGCCAGTTCCGCGACACAATGAAGCGCAATGCGGCATGGGTTGATCAAACCCTTTCAAAGGCACTCAAAGGTGAAGACCTTCGTACCTATGCACTCCGCATTCACTTCTGCCTTCAGCAGATCCATCATCTGGATCGTTCGCTCAAGCAAGCCGAAGGTGGCGGCAAGATCGATCGACCCCGCTGCATCTCAGCGATGTCCGTCCTTGAGGGAGAGCTCAAGGGTATGGTCTACACTGTGCAGGACTATCTGGAGACTCGCGAGGCTGCGTGAACTCACACCATGCTTCGGGCAATTCAAGAGCCGTTTCAACATCAGGTTGGGCGGCTCTTTTTCTTTAATAAAAAGTAACTCTAAAAACTACTATGCTTTAACTTTTATAGCATTCTCTACTAACTCAACAAGTTGATTTTTTTGAAGTAACTGACTTCTAAGTTGACCGCTTTTTGATTTGTCTTTTATAGAAAGAACAACAGCATAATTTTGAGAAATCATGTCTTCTTTCACTTCATTTAAGTAATGATTAGATACGGCACCGTTCTTGAATCCATGAGATTCTCCGGTGCCTTTTTTATATAATAATTAAATCCCATTCCTTTCGGTTCGGGGTTTCTGTTTCATCTTTATTAACAATGAAAAGCCCCGCTCCACCATTTCTGATGTGCGGGGCTAAAGTAAGTCCTTTCACTTCTTGCCAAGGAATTGGGGCCAGCCCGGAAAATCCTCATACATCCCGTAAGGGTTGCCAGGAAGGAGTGGGTCCTGCTTATAACGCTGCTTGTAATCACTCGCCGAGTGAATACCCAATTTTCTTGCAGCTTTTGCAGCCAAAATGCAGGACTGATATTTTGACTGAAAATTTCTACCGAAGAATACTCGATAGCCTGGAAAATCAGAGTAGGTGAAATTGGGATCACCTGGAAGAGCAAGATCTTCCTTACGACGCTTACGATATTCAGAAAGAGAGTCTATTCCAAGCTTTAAAGCAGCACGACTGGCTTCCTGCCATGTCCTGTACTTTTTCTTGCTCACCCCCAAGAAGATTCGATAGCCTGGAAAATTGCGGTATTCTCTGTTCGGATTACTTGGAAGACGCGAGTCCTCCTTAAAACGCCTCTTGTATTCCGGATAAGATACAATACCCAACTTCTGTACAGACTTCCTTGCCTGATCCAGAGTTGGGTAATAATTTTTGCGCATTTCTCCTCGCAGAAACATCGACCAATCGGGGAAATCAGAATACATGCTCGAAGGACTACTTGGGAGACGTTCATCTTCCATATAACGCCTGTAGTATTCCTCCTTGGTTCTAATCCCCAATTTTGCAGCTACTCCACTGGCTTCCTGCCATGTCGGGTAAAATTGCCGTTCGCAATGCTGCAAAACTTTCATTAAGTCCACTACCTTGTCAGAGAAGGTAAACTCAAATCCTTTTCCGGATACTTCAAACTTCTGCCGGACATAACCTTCACGTTCAATTTCATCCCTAGGAGTATATTGTTCATGAAGATCAGAAACCTTGTTCATCATCTCAAGCACCAATTGAATGCGCTCGAGATTCCCGACAAAGTCGAGAACGATGAGCTTGTCCTTTCCAGGACGAAGCCCGCGACCCAACTGTTGCCGGAAAATCGTCAGGACTCCAGTGACCCGACAGAAGGCTGACGAGTCCGACGGTTGGCACATTCACACCTTCATTGAAGGCATTGACTGCGCACACCCGACGAACTTTCCCATTCTTCAAATCTTCGAGAGTATCACGATTTTGATTGTAGGTCTCTTTCTGTCCGCTACCCTTCTTGCAATGAAAGGTTGCGGCAAGGTCAAGCGTCTGGCTCAGTCGCTCAGCATGAGTGATCGAGCTGCAGAACACGACAGCCTTCTCGGCGTAGCCGTTGATGATCCGAGTGATCTCAACATCACGCTTCTTGATGAAGATACGACGGTTGACTTCTGCCATCGTAAAACGCTTCTTACCTTCGCGGATCTCTCCAACGATTTTCTGAAGCATGTTCTCGTCGAGACTCTCGTCAGTGATGACGTGATACTCGATTCGAGGCAGCCACCCGCGGGCAATAGCTTCTTCGAGCGTGATATTGATCACTTCCGGACCAAAGACGTCACGGATGTCCGCATCGTCTTGTCGATCAGGCGTAGCAGTGATACCAAGCTTCGCTCCAGTGAAATACGCAGTCACCGGTCGATAGGTATCAGCCTCCGAGTGATGAGCTTCATCCACAATAATGAGATCAAAAGTGGTTTCGTGCCCAGCGCTTGAGGTTTTTACTCATGGTCTGCCAGGTAGCAAAAACCATGTCGGCTTCCTTTGCTCCATCTCTCGACATGCCATTGTATGTCGCCATCGTTGTCTTCTCATCGAAAACCAGGCGAAACTCATCCAAGGCATGCTTGAGGATGAAGTTGTTGTGAACCAGAAACAACGTCTTTTTGGGACGGAATTTCTTGGTGATGAACGCGACGGTCAAGGTTTTGCCAAGACCTGTCGCGAGGACTACGAGAGCGCGCCTGAGGCTGCCTCGCAGACCCTTGAGTGCAACTTCCACAGCCACGTTTTGGTAGATGCGAGGTGTAACCTGCATGAGACACATCCTTTCGTGAGTAAGCCAAAAGCTCGGTTTATGGTTTATTTCAAACAACTACCTACCGGGTAGTTTAACATACTATTTTGACAAAGTAAAATAGATGTGTCATTTATAAATCATGTTAGTATGAGTAATGAGGTCTATCTCTCTAATCCTCTAGGACAGCGTTCGAACTTATCTTAATGAATTAAATGTTTGTATTCTCTACCAAATTTTCTAACCAATCCCATCTAAAAAACACTCGGAGCGACAAGCTGAATACAATAAAAGTATTTGCTTTCCACTGACGCTGCGTTCTACCGTATACAAAGAAACCTTGTACGCTTTCTTCTGTCACCTCCTCTATGTTTGCAACCTTGCTGTAATTGCAGTAAAGCCTGAGCACTAGCCTATTTCTTGCAATCGTGTGCTTTGAAAGTCCGCGAATATATTTCGAGTAATCATCAAACCTCTGTCCCAATATACGTATATCCATATAAATAAAAGCACCTCATATCAAATGCAGTGCTTTTATTTATGTTGGAGCCGATGAACGGGATTGAACCGTTGACCTCGTCATTCACATCTACCTCCATTTCTCCGCCGTGGCGGATTATAGGAGGGTTAGACTGTATCTTGCGCATACCCATGCTTTCATGAGTGAAGCACCCCTTGTCAGTCGTTCGGGCGATTGTCGCCACGGTCTTATCCACACACATGGACGTTAACCGTTATTCGGGCTTCAGCATCTCGTTTCCAAGATGAAGGGCAATTTTGTTTACCAATGACGTGCTCTACCAACTGAGCTACATCGGCATATATTGTAATGAACTGAAAAACCTGGGTACGCCTCATATTAGGGTATTTTCAGTATTTTTGCAAAAAATATGGTTCGCGCATATCATAAGCCCTATGGCAAACATCACTCCCCTTCCTCACATTGAAGAAAACGACAAGAAACGGCTTCATGATTTTTACGAAACAGCTTTGACGGAATTTGGCGACGCCGACGCGCGCAGCCTGCACTGGAGCGACGCGCGCAATCAGCGCATACGATTTGACGTATTGCTCGGCATCGGCGACATACATAACAAAAGTATTCTTGACGTGGGTTGCGGCTTGGGCGATCTGTATAAATATCTTCTGAAAAGATGCATTGAAGTCGATTATACAGGCATTGATATCATGCCGGAATTTACAGCACATGCAGCTGCCCGCTACCCAGAAGGAAAATTTTTGACGGGCAATATTCTCGAACATAATTTTGACAATAACAAAATTTTTGACTATGTTCTCGCCTCCGGTGCATTGAGTTTCAAGATACAAAATCACCAGGCATATTATTTTTCCTGCATTAAAAAAATGTTTGATCTCGCTACTATCGGCGTCGCATTTAATATGCTAAACCGTGCTACCCATATTGACGATGCTGATTTTGCTGCCTATGATCCGTCATCTGTCGCTGGCTTTTGTAAAACATTCTGTGACCGCGTAGAAATTGTCACGGATTATCTTCCGCAGGACTTTACGATATATATGTATAAATAATATTTGCCCTGAGCTAGCGCGCCCGTTCAAGAGTTGACTAATATCACGCTCATCTTTTTCGGTGTCGGAAGCAAGCTGGCGAATATGCTGATCCATATCTTTGAGTTTAGATTCTTTTTCAGAGAATTGCCGTTTGGTAGTGTCAAAATATTTTCTCTTTTCCACCTGCTCGGGAGTAAATGCTGCAAATCCAGTTTTTTTGTGCACAGGCTCGTGGCCAACATGTTCCAATTCAGCTCTTAACGCCTCATGCTGTTTTCTTTTGTCGGCAAGCTGTAATTCAAGCTCCCTGATCTCGCGGTCAATTCTTGACTGTTCCTGGGTCTTTTCCTGCAACGCATGAGCTTGCTGCTGTGCCAACATTTCTTCATCATGAACATGCCGACTACTGGTAATATCAAAATCTTGCCTCCCATAGCAAGTGCCCGTTTTGCATGTTCAAGATCTTCTCCAAAACGGCGGCGCTCGTTTTGTGCAGCTATAAGCTCCTTCTTTTTATTTTCATACTCCCGTTTCTTGGCTTCAATGGCGCGCAGACGCTCCTCATGGTCACGGCGCTTTTTTTCTTCCACTTTCTGTTCTTCATTAATTCTTCGCTGTTCCTCTGCTTTTGCGCGTGGGTCGGATGAATTTGAAAGCATAATGGTGTGACTAAAATCTTATCGAATCATTATGAGATAAGCCCTTTATCCAAAATCTCCCGCACATATATATCAAGATCGTCAATGATTTGCGAGCTCCGCGAGCGTCAGCCATTTATATTCAACATTTTCAGACAAGTCTAGGACTGGTTCACCGTCTGTCGCCGCGAGATATGTAAGACGGACAATATGCCGTTCGGCATTTGGAATAATATCCTGAGCATATATAAGAGTCGGTTCAGACAACATTTCAAGCTGTGTTTCTTCTGCTATTTCACGCTTGAGATTTTCAACAAGCTTCGTGCCGGGATTAATCCGGCCGCCAACAATATCCCATGAGCCCTTGGTACCCTTATATTTTTCGGATGATCGATGCACCAGCAAATATTTCCCCTCCTTATTTTTAAGAAAAGCCTTGACTCCTACCTGCAAGATAATGGCGGTATTTTTATCCATGAGCATAATACTACCATAATAGAAATCGAAACTTTTGCGCGGCCGATGGGACTTGAACCCACAACCTCTCACGTGACAGGCGAGTGCTCTAACCAGTTGAGCTACGACCGCAATTTTTCTTGGAAAGCCACAGAAGACTTTAGAAGATACCCTAGAATGTAACAGATTTTTGCTTTTGAAGCAATAAAAAAAAAGGGGGCGTTGATTGCCCCCTCATAGATGTGACCTCCCGATCAAGCAAAATAATTAACTGCGCCCAAACCCATTTTCAGAACCGCCGTCGGAAACGTGCACCTCTGGGGACGTCTGTAAAGCAGACTTCCTGAGAAAGGAGAACCACCCTCTCTCTGATCCTATTTCCAGCCGGCTTGGCATCCTCGGCGTCTCTCTCAGACACACCGAGAAAGTTGAAGTCGCTGAGCACCAGGAGTACTCGGCTCTCCAACAACTTCGCCAAAAACCACCCGTATGCCACTACCCACAATATTGTTCGACGGCATGTCGAACCTCCCAAATAACAGGACGTATCTAAAATAGAACGTCGCCCGACAGCCATCCAATAGCTATTCGGTCGTTCCGTTTGTTAATCGTACACTCATAAAAAGCTTTGTCAAACAAATGCCAAGGTTAAAAAATGTGTCAGCGGTGGGGATCGAACCCACGACCCCAGGCTTATGAGTCCTGTGCTCTACCAACTGAGCTACGCTGACAGCAAAATAAACATACCACGCAATGCGTATTCATTCAATGCTCATATTACAGGAAAACCGGCGACGTGTTGGGGAGGCAGGAGTCGAACCTGCTTTTAGAGGTTATGAGCCTCCCGTGGTGCCGTTCCACTACTCCCCTATTGGGGATACAAAATATACCTTAAATAAGTACTTATTGCAAGCACCAGCAAAGCTAAATAAAGTTAAATGACCGAAATACCTGTTCGTAGAGCCCGATAATGCGGCGAGCTTCGCGCTCTGAAAGCATGAATTCGTGGCCTTCATGAGCAATTGCATTACGGATCCGGTGGGCTTCCCAAGCTTGATCGAGAGGAATAAAATCTCCTCTGGCCACTTTCTTAAGTTTGTCACCGATTGTATCGCCGGTGTATCCAAGCGTATCAAGCAATTCATCAAGAACAATATCAGCTTCAAGTACCGCAAGACGCCAGTCACCGGGATTTTTTGATCCGAGATGTTCCACGACACGTTGCCAGCGCGGATTTTTGTTTTCTATAACTTCCTCATCTTTAGCCTCTGGGATGATAGTCTCTTCAAGCAGCCTGTCGGCACGTCCAAGCATAATAAGACTGTAGACGATACCGAAAACGAGCACAAGGCATACAATGTTAATGACCGTCACAAACGCAACAGCAAAATACTGAACAAAGGGGCCGATTGGCGAAGAAATAATCCAGTTGCCGATTGCAGCGGCAATTGTTTGCCACGTCAGCGAGCCGTATTTTTGCGAAACCCTTCCGATTGCATTTGATATGAGGACGATGAGAATAATAAAGCCTAAGAGCTCGATCATGTACTCAGTAAATGTCTGGCTTTTTTTTCTACTTTTGCATCGCCCTTGGGGGCTCCTGCTTCAGCCATATTATTTTTTTGGTATTACTGCAGCTTCCATTTTCTTGCCGATAGCAAACAAAACATGCTCGCATCCGTAAGGAGCGGTAAATTGAATGCCGAGCGGCAGCTGTTTTCCATCTCTTTCCGCAAAACCAGATGGAACGGAAATTGCGGGCAGTGTCACGATGTTTGCCGAGACCGTAAAAATATCGGCTAGGTACATTGCCAACGGGTCGTTTGATTTTTCCCCCGCTTTAAATGCCGGCACCGGAGATGTAGGCGTTAAAATAACATCAACATGTTCAAATGTTTTTTCGAAATCTTTAATGATAAGCGAGCGTACAGCGTGTGCCTTATAGTAGTACGCATCATAATATCCTGAAGAGAGTACATACGTACCGAGCATGATACGGCGGCGGCTCTCAGGACCAAAACCGTCTTGGCGCGTGAGCAGATAATCTTCTAATAAATCTTTGCCGTCTCTATGAAGGCCATATTTCACTCCATCAAACCGCGCAAGATTTGAAGACACTTCTGCCGGCTGCAAAATATAATAAACCGCGAGAGAATATTTTAAGTATGGCAATTTTACATCAACAATTTCGCAGCCCGCTTTCTTGAGTTTTTCAAGCGAGTCGTTGAAATTTTTCATAACGTCTTCATCCACGCCCTGACCGACAAAATCAAACGGCACGCCGATTCTGAATTTCTTTGTTGGAACTGGAGTACTTGGAGTAGCCGGAATATCTATAGAGGTTGAATCATATCGGTCTTTGCCTCGTATAGCATCAAAAATAATTTGAGCATCCTCAACATTTTTTGCGAGTGGTCCGATTTGATCGAGAGATGAGGCCATGGCCATGACGCCGTGACGCGAGACAGCACCGTATGTTGGCTTCAAGCCTACCAGTCCGCAAAAGCTTGCCGGCTGGCGGATAGAACCGCCGGTATCAGAACCAAGTGACGCCAAACAAAGATTGGCCGCGAGTGCTGCTGCAGCACCACCCGAAGATCCGCCGGGCACACGCGACGTATCCCACGGATTTTTGGTCGCTCCGTACGCTGAATTTTCGGTTGAACTTCCCATGGCAAACTCATCCATATTTGTTCTGCCTAAAAATACTGCGCCTTGAGCTTTGAGTTTTGTGATAACAGTTGCATCGTAGGTGGCGGTATAATTTTCAAGCATTTTTGATGCTGATGAGGCTTTTCGGCCTTTGATTAAAATATTATCCTTTATTGAAAAAGGAATGCCGGTAAGTGCCTGTGACTTCCCTGCCCGTATCATCTCATCAGCTTTTTTCGCCTGCTCTTCAATATCGGGAAAAACTTCGAGGTAGACATGAAGCTCCGGATTTTTCTTTTCTATTTCTGCTTTATATGCCAGCGCAAGTTCGACAGCAGAAAAATCTTTCTTGTCTAAAGCGATGCGAGCTTTTTGTATCGTTAATTCTTTGAGGTTTATCATTACAGTATTTTTTTTACCTTTAAATACGCACCTTCCCGCTGAGGCGCCTCAGCTAAAATTGCCTCAGTATGGATACCTGACTCATGAGGATTGGAATCTTCCCGAAGCACATTCCGCGTTCTTTCTTCTGTCTCCAGTTTTTTCCGGCGTCGTTAAAGAAGCCGCAACTTCTTTAATTTGCTTAACATAGCCTAGAATACTTTCCATATCTTTGGCCAACTTTTCTTCTTCCTCAGCCGTCAGCTTTATACGGGCCAACGCCGCCAATTTTTTTACATCATTCGTAGAAATCATATGAATATATAGTAGCACTACTCAAGCATTTTTAAAAATTCTTTTTCACTTAAAATTTTTACACCAAGCTCTCTCGCCTTATCGAGTTTTGAGCCTGCATTTTCTCCTGCCACTACAAAATCGGTTTCTTTTGACACAGAGCCTGAAACACTGCCGCCTAACATCCGAATTTTTTCTTTTGCCTCATCCCGACTTAACGTCGAAAGTGTGCCGGTGAAGACAAAAATTTTATTTTTTATACTATTTTCTTTCTTCTCAACATGCACATTAGAAATATTTACCCGCTTCGCTAATTTCTTCACCAATTCTTTATTAGCTTCTCTTTAAACCACACAACGATTGAACCAGCCACAATATCGCCAACACCTTGAATATTCATTAATTCTTCTTCCGTAGCGTTTTGAATATACTCGAGTGTTCCGAAATGATCAGCAATCAAATATGCTGTCTCTTCCCCGACATGCGGGATAGAAAGACCGATAATAAATCGCGCCAACGAAACATTTTTTGCTTTTTCTATTGACACAAGAAGATTGTCGACGGATTTTTCGGCAAAGCGCGGCAACGCAAGAAGATCACCTCGCTTCAACGTAAAAATATCAGCGGAAGAAGAGATGAGTTGATTGTCGAGCAGCGCATCAACTACTTTTGGTCCGCAGTGATCAATATCAAACGCGATCTTTGAAACAAAATGGTAAAGCGGCGCTTTTGCTGAATGTATGAATCGGTCGCCACGCATCGCCATGCAGCTTGGCCGGGAATGCGCTCTATTCTCCCATCTCCGCCGCACTCGGGCACGTACTCCGGAAAGACATAGGGTTTTTCTTTGCCGGTTCGCATCTCTTTGACGACCGACACGATATCAGGAATGACATCACCGGCTTTTTGAATAATAACCGTGTCACCCACCCTGACATCAAGACGCTTAATTTCATCTTCATTGTGAAGGGTGGCACGCGACACTGTGGAACCTGCCACAAGCACTGGCTTTAAATGCGCTACCGGCGTAAGCACACCGGTCCTGCCAATTTGCAGCTGAATATCCTCTACCACGGTCGTGACTTGTTCAGGTGCAAATTTGAAAGCGATACCGAAGCGCGGCGCTTTGCCGGTATAGCCGAGCATATCCTGAAAATCGTGCTCGTCGACTTTCACCACAATACCGTCAATTTGATAATCAAGCTTGCCGCGCTTCGCTCCTCCCCACTCTTCCCAATAGACAATGACATCATCTATACTCGAGCAGTATTTAAAATGCGGGTTGACCTTAAAGCCAAGATTCTTGAGATACTCAAGCTCCTCATGCTGAGTACCCGGCATTTTTTCGGATGTCTCCGCCACATCATATATAAATGTATCGAGTTTTCTTGACGCTGCAATTTTTGGATCGAGCTGGCGAATAGAGCCGGCAGCCACATTGCGGGGATTGGCAAACGGCGGAAGATTATTTTTCTTTTGCTCTCTATTAAGACTTTCAAGCTGTTTCTTTCCCATCCATACTTCGCCTTCCACAATAATATCGACGGGCCGCGTAAGACTAAGCGGTACCGATTCAATAGTGCGGACATTCATCGTCACATCTTCTCCCACCAAGCCATTGCCACGCGTTGCCGCATTTTTCAGAAGCCCCCTTTCATACTCAAGAATAATTTTGAGACCGTCTATTTTAAGTTCGCAGGTATACGTCGGGCTCTCCTTTTTTGACCCCACCCCCAACCCCCTCCCCATGCAGGGAGGGAGCACTGCTGATTATCTTTTTTACTCTCCCATCAAAATCTCTAATATCTTCCTCGGTAAACGCATCATTAAAAGACCATTGGGTAATTTTATGCGTCACTTTTTTAAACTCCGGCAGCGGCTCACCAGCCACGCGCTGAGACGGCGAATCAGGAGTAATCAGCTCAGGATATTCCTTCTCGATTTTTGAAAGCTCATCCTTCAGTGAATCGAGAGCCTCGGGCGAAATAGGCTCCTGATTTTCTACATGGTAGAGATACCGATATCGTTCAATCGTTTTTTTAAGTTTTGCGAGACGCTCTTTTATTTCGGATGGAATGCGTTTCTCTGACATGTTCATAGTATGCCAGAAAATCAGAGAATGAGAAGAACCTAAAATTCTTTAATAACGGGGATTGGTTTTATATTGAGCGGCGTAGGCTGGCATTCAATCGTCATACTCGGATCTGTAGATACACCATTAACCACGGTCGGAGTCGATGATGAAACGATCATAGACATATGCACCAAGCCAACCTGAGAATATGTGCAGGTATCGCTGTTGCAGCCATTATCTCCTTGCCAGCCAGTCACAGTATCCGAAGAATCAATATTCGCCGATATCCACGTAATCGGTGTTTTTATAATAGCGGACGTGACCGCCAAACCATATTGTTTAGGATAACAGGTTGGAAGAGTATCGTTGTTGTGATAAACATACGCAAAACCAGATTCTGATGATCCTGTGAGAGGGGTGCACATAACGGTGTATTTCTTTGGACTTTCGGATATTGATGGCACCGGTACAAATGTAGAGCCGGAAGTTTGACCAAGGCCGGTAGTCAAATCAATAGGCACCGTGAAATCAGCACTCGAGCATGAATTCATACAATTTGAAGACCATGTCAGTATTCGCTGTGGAGGAGCCAAAACGGTGACGGAGTTGTCTGCGGTCACCCCGACTGCAGGAACACATGTCTGATTGACTGTCACTGTTGTGTCGGCACTTGCTGTGCCATATTTATTTGTACAGGTGAGCGTAAATGTGGTATCAGCCGTCAGATAGCCGGTAGACATAGTGCCGGTCGGCGTTGCTGGCGGTTCAATTTGCTGATTAAAACTATTATAGTCGTCAATTAAATTGCATGAGGTATCTGGATCGCCTTTATTGTCTATCGTCCAGCTCAGGTTTGCAGATTGGCCGCTCGAAATAGGATTGTTTGGATCTTCATCTGAAACAAGTGTGACTGCTGGCTGATTGCTTAAAAGAGGAACTTGTACAGTCGCGGTATTTGAGATACCCGCACCGTTGCTGCATGAAAGACTATACGTTGTGGTTGTTGTAAGCGGGCCAGTCGTCCACGATCCAGCTGCAGGCATTCCCTGTCCCTGCCAATCACCCCAGGCTGTACATGACGTCGGCTCATTCGTTGCCGACCATGAGATTGTTGATGTGTCTCCAGCACTTACGGGATTTGGATCAGCGGTTAGTGTGACGTATGGAGGATCAGTCTGAGGATTAACGGTAACCGTTGCAGAGCCGCTCACGGTACCAACAGAGTTTGTACATGTAATTGTATACTCTGTCGTTGCTGAAAGTGGAGGCGTGGTATATGGAGATGTTGTATATTGGTAACCGTAATATTCGATAGTGGTATAGAAATTATCCTGATCATCAGTCAGATAGCAGTATGTTGCTGAATCATTTCCATTGTCGATGTTCCACGATAAATCAGATGTATCATTGGAATAAATCAATGCCGGATCCGCGCTTAAACTAACAGAAGGAAGTGTTGGCGGAGCAACAGTAATTGTCGCAGTGGCACTATCAGAACCATACGGATTAATACATGTAAGAGTGTATGTAACGGTTGAGGTGAGGAGATATGATTCTTGGCTGCCGTCATAGTACACCCAGTTTCCAGTAGTATCGTCATAACTTCCGTATTCGTAAGGATAATAGGCAAAATCAGTTGTATAGTCATTGGCGTCATTGCTCAAAATGCAATCACTGATTGATTCATCCTGATCATTGAGCGTCCAGTTTAACTGCGAGTATGAACCGACCTCTGCCGAAGAAGGATTGGCGGCAAGAGAAATATTTGGAGGATTACCAATAGTGACCGTGGCAGTCGCAGTATTTGAGTCACCGGCTCCATTTGTACATATAAGTGTATAGGTGGTAGCTTGCGTGATTGTATTTGGCAATGTCCATGTACCTCCCGCTGCGTTGACTGAACCTTGCCAGCCGCCACTGCCGGCACACGTTGTATTTGGATCTCCGCCATCGTCAACCGTCCATGTCAGCGTCGGATTGCCGCTACCAACAAAGTTTGTCGGATTTGCGGAAAGAGTCACAACAGGAGGAATATATGTAGTTACTGTGGTTGTAGCACTTATCCTCCCTACTGAGTTTGTACATGTTATTTCATATTGAATTGAGGATCGTGAATTTCCCCAATCATCATATGGTGTTATTGTCTGGGAATAAGTATATGCACCATTAGCGTCAGGACCAATAAGGTCGGGAGGATTGTCATACGTACTTAAATAATCATCCATTCCATATCCATACGCGCGCCACATATAATTAGCATCAATTATTTCACAATATAAATCGGGATCACCTCCAGCATTTACTGTTCCACTCAATGTAACTGTTCCGTTGTAGGCAACATTTTGCGGATTTGCAGTGATAGTTGCCGTAGGAGGAGTATATGGCACTGTAGGAGGTTTAACGGTAACAACAGTGCTCGCGCTATCAGAGCCAACTGAGTTCCAGCATGTCACCGTATACGTGGTTGTAGTATAGAGAGTATCAGTTGAAATGTACTGATCTACATTATTGGAGTATACACCTGACCAATTATCCCAATATCGATCACCGCCACTATTATTCATGACACATGTAGTATTCGGGTCTCCCCCATTATCAAGGGTAAAATGAATACTGTCGACCGAACCATCATCAATTGGCAGTAAATTTGGATCTTGCGAAGCAAGAGTCACTGTAGGAGGGACTGCTGGTCCGGATGCAACAGAACACATATCAGGAGCACATTCCACATATTGGCTGGCTTGCTGGCTTGAGATTTGTGAAAATGATATCGAGTATTCTCGAGTATCGGAAACACAGGAATAAGCCCCGTTGATATCCCAGATAAAATCGTTGCCTGCTTGACACTGAAGCACGTAGTCATAATTTGGAACAGCACTCGGCGCACTAGAACCTGTTTGTTTTATGTAGCATTGGCCGGTATCATTCGGATTTCCGGAATTAGGACCATTGCAATTAATCCATGTAGCAAGCCAATATTGTGATGCATCCGAGACGTTAATTGTTATCGACACAGGCGCTGAAACCCCTCCCGCATTTGTACATGCAAGTGTATATGTGGTTGTCTGAGAAATGGGACCAAATTGCTGACTAGTGCCCGATGTGGCTGTGACCGCATCCCACGAACTCGTGCCGCCGGTCGCAGTACACGACGTTGGGGAGTTTGTGGCTGACCATGTAAACAAAGGATTGCCGCCACCTGTGGTATAGCTCGTTACATTCGAAGAAAATGAGACGACAGGAATATTTGGTGAAGTCACTGTCACGGTCGCAGTATCATTACCTGAACCCGCAGAATTTGTGCATGTGATTGTGTAATTTTTTGTTGTGGTGAGATTACTCATCGACTGCGTGCCGCCCGTAGCTGTTTTTGAGCCAGTCCAGTCACCTGAAGCAGTACATGATGTCGGCGAATTTGTTGTCGTCCATGTCAAGATTGAACTGCCGCCGCTTGTAACACTTGATGGACTGGCAGTGAGAGACACAGTCGGAACAGACGAAGCAACAACAATATTTTGCACCCCTTCCGTATCACCTCCTGTAGTATCTATACCTTCCGTCGCTCCGGATGTAGTGGGAGGTTTGAGACCTGTATTTTTTTCAAATGCAATACGCGCTTTTTCATTGCTCGACTGGCCGGGAACATTGGTATAATTATCGACTCTTATGACAGCTTGTGATGTACCTGATGCAGGCGCAGTAAAAGGTCCAACTGAAAAATCAGTTACAGGACTGTTGACAACATCATGATCGCCGTTGTAACTGTTTACATCTCCAAAGCTTTCAGTACGAGTCTCGCCGTTGAACGTAATAGTAACGAGAATATCTTGAGGATTATTTTCACACGCCGCAGCATACGTACTGCCCGTAATATAAAATGATTGGTTTGGCTGAAGTGTGTCAGAGTCTGTGGGATAGTTAATAAGAACAGTCGGCACTTCACTCGGATCACCTGTACCCGAACTTGCGTAGTGAAGCCACGGGAGAGTATAGGATGGATTATTGTTGGCAAAAGGTTCATATCCGTCGGCATAAGGATCAGTTGAATTGGCAGGCTGCCATATACCGGTCGTAACGTAATCCCACACTACATTAATAAAATGAGTACCTGTAACGGTAAAAGCGGTGGCAGGTCTATACCCAATGCATCCTACACCAACCATAATCAAAAGGGTCATAAGCATGTACTTCCCTTTTTTCTTCATGAAGAAGAATATGGTGAGACCGATTATTATCAGGGCTGCCACAACAATAGCAATGAGACCAAACAAATTCTCGCTGATACCCGGCTGACTATGCATTTCCTCATAATTTGCCGAGAGATCGGCTGTATATGAGGTAATCATCTTGCTGCCGCTCGTCACAGTAGCAACCACGCGCAATGCCTGAGCATTTTTATATATAGGAACGGGCAGTATTTTTGACGCACCTGAATTAAAATCCATCGAGCGCTCGGTATATGTGCCGACAAGCTGATCTTTCTCATTGTAAACATTTACTGCGAGATCAGCCGTAGTAGTACCGGGTGTTTCGCCCGTAAAAATATCGTACGGTGCACCGGCATACGTAACTGTAAGATTAAGAATGTCTCCTTTTGTCACTGCTGAAACCGGAGATGTAATGGATGAGATGCTCAAAATATCACCAGCGATAATGTATCGAAACTGCACAGGTACTGTCCGAGCCATTCCTTGCGCATCAAGAAAATTAAGCTCACCAAAATACACACCTGCCTGATAATCAAATGTCGGCAACGAAAATGACAGGTTCCGGCTGCCGCCCGATGCAAGAATTACGGATGATGTAGCATTATATACATCAAGAATTTTTCCCGAAACGGATCTGTCGTATATGACAATATGCGGTACCAGGGACAGGGAATCTTTAGATGTATTTGAAATCGCCACCGCAAGAGCACCGTGCGCATTTTTATAGATTGTTGGCCCAGACAAAACGGTAAAACGCTGAGGTATCGATGTCTGCGCAGTATCAACAATCAATGATTCGTCCGTGATAGAGGCATGGCTCAATGCACCAGTCACGGTAATAAATGCATCTGACCAGCCAAGAGGGTCTCCTGTTGCGAGATAGGCTCTCACCTGAATACCAAGCCCCGTACCACCGAACGTTTTCGGAAGAACATAGCTGAAATGTATAATTTTATGCGTATCTGAACCCGTTAAAAATACCGGTCCATAAATTTTTGTATCGTAATACAAGCCAGCCAATCCATTGGAATTGTAATCACCCGTAAGTGACACATGATACATAATGCCGGAGATATTGGTTCCTAATGTGCCATTTTCAAGAGCAAATGATCCAGTAACAATGCTTCCCGCACTGTATGTAGTTTTATCGAGCGTAATATCCTTGACGAAGACCTGCGGCGGTACAGGCAGTGTGTCTGCTTGGGCAATGGCGGCAAAACCTGTTAGTGCCACAATTCCAGCAAAGATACACAAAAACAACTTTTTCATCATCATGATATGTTTTCTAAGAAATTAGATTTCACCGACGGTAGGCACTGGTTTGATATTGAGCGGCACAGGCTGGCATGGAATTAATTGGTAGCTTCCTCCGCCAAGCGGATAGAGCATCTTCATAGAAACCAAACCGACCGTGCTATAGGATGTTGTAAATTCAGTGCTTGTGGCGAGCCAAACATTATTTTGATACCAGCCCACAGGAGAAGCAGCGGAATTTTGCCAAACAATTTGAGTTTTTACGATAGCTGATGTTACACGCAGATTGCTCTGTGTAGGATAACACGCTGGACCCGTAGTAGGATTGTTGACCGTGATAGACGCCGCGGCCGATGCTCCTGTCGTTGAATTTGTACAGGTAATGCTGTAATTACCCGGGCTTACCGTTACCCCCACAGAACTGCTGGTAAGGCCTGAGGTTGAAAACCCAGAACCAACACATGAGTCTGCATTAGTTGAATTCCATGTCAGTGTCGTGCCATTCGCATACAGATTTGCTGTCGGTGCAGACAATGCGCTGACCGTAACAGTAGCAGTGGCCGGAGATGAAACGTCGCCCGCAGAATCGGTACACGTAATGCTATAGACTGTAGTAACAGTTGGATAAACTATGACACCGGATGAACTATTAGTCAGACCGCCCGTTGAGAAGCTATTGCTTGAGCACGAAACCGCGTTTGATGAAGATGACCATGTTAACACTGAAGAATTGCCGTTTACAATGCTTGACGGCTGAGCATTCAGACTTACAGTAGGCGCTGTATTTTGAGGAATAACACTTACCTGAGCAACAGCGTTACCCGAGAGACCGGCAGAGTTTGTACACGTAAGCGTATACGTTTCAGAACTGCTGACATAAATAGGCTGTGAAGTGCCTCCTGTCGGATCCACGTCACCATTCCAGTTGTATCCAGACGCAAGACATATTGTTCCTGAATCGCCATAATCATTTACCGTCCACACAAGATTTATATCCCCTCCCTGAGTAGTTGAAAAATCAGAGGTCGGAACAGCAGAGAGAGTTACGACCGGTGTCGTGTAGACAGTCGGAGTAACAGTAACTGTAGCAGTGTCACTGCTTGAACCGGCAGAATTTGAACATGTGATTGTATACGTTTCAGAACTGCTGACATAAATAGGCTGTGAAGTGCCTCCTGTCGGATCCACGTCACCATTCCAGCCATAACCCGAGGCAAGACATGTCGTAGGAACATTTTGAGTTTGCCAATTTAAATATATATTGCCTCCGTTCGTGCCAGAAAAATTGGAATCCTCGACCGCAGAAAGAGAGACTACCGGTATGCTAGCTTGAGGAGCCTCGATGGCAACTGTTGCAGTATCACTGTCAGAACCGGCATTATTTTTACAGTTAAGCGTGTATGAAGTAGCAGCATAGAGCGCGCCCGTTGAAACAGATCCGCTCATACCTCCTGTGTACCATCCATCACCACCATCATCACACGACGTCCCTGAATCTCCGCCATTATCGACAGACCAGATAAGAGTCGACGGCGAACCGGAATATACGGAAGTTGGACTCGCTGTAAGAGACACCTTTGGCGCAGTAGTTTGAGGAGATGTAACCGTAACTGTTGCGCTGGCAGGTGCAGATGTTCCACCGGCATTTGTACAGGTAAGCGTGTAGGTCGTCGTCTGCGTGAGAGCGCTCGTTGACTGGGTTTTGGTCGATGATGTCACTGTTTTCGAACCGTTCCATGATGAATCAGAAGGCGAAGCTGAAGCGGTACATGATGTCGGCGAATTTGTGGCTGAGAAACTCAGTGTCGCTGTTGCTCCGCTGGTTATCGGCGAGGTTGCAGTCAGTGTGACAACAGGAACATTTGGTTCGGTGACAGTTACTGTCGCTGTCGCCGTATTTGATGTGCCTCCGGAATTTTTACATACAAGCGTGTAGGTCGTGGTTTGAGTAAGTGCACTCGTTGATTGAGTGGAAGTTGCTGATGTAGCTGTAACTGAACCGCTCCATGATGAATCTGAAGGCGAAGCTGAAGCGGTACATGATGTCGGCGAATTTGTGGCTGACCATTTCAATGTGGAAGTATTTCCGCTCAAAATACTTGTTGGAGTAGCTACTAATGCAACAACGGGAACAGGCGGCACAACAGTAACTATTACAGAACCGGTAAGATAACCTCCTGTTGTAGCAGGATCAAGCGTGCCGCCAGGAGCCTTTGAGTCCTTATTGTAATCGCTCATATTTGTCGTCCGACCCGGAATATTTGTATAGCTGTCTACTCTAAAATTGAGTGTGTAGGTGCCCGGAGTCGTTGGAGCAGTAAAAGGACCTACAGAAAATGTGGTATTAAAACTACTGAGATCTCCTTCTTTCCCGTTATAATTATTTATATTATTTTTTGTTGTCGTGAGTGTACTTCCCCCATTAAATGTACCGCTTACGATGATATCGAGCGGATTATTCATACACGCCAGTGCAAAAGCGCTTCCGGTGAGATAAAATGTCTGACCAGGAGTAAACGTGTCGGTCGTGCCGGGCGTATTAATTGTCACCTGAGGTGAAAGATCATCGCACCCGGAAGATGGCGAGGAAAGATCGTCCGTTTTGCAATCACCAACAACATGCCATTTTGATCCATCACCATCCGGATTTTGGTATCCCTGAGGCTTGTATCCCTGGCTATCGAGCGATGTTGGATAGCTGCCATTATTGAAATTATAGCCGGTATAATCCCACACCCCATTGATACTCTGATGACTTATAGTGGTGTATGCAGACACAGTGTGAATGCCAAAATACGCGCCGGCGGCGGTCAGAGCAAAAATAAGAACAAGGGTTGTTCTGTGTTTTGGATTGAGCAGTTTAAACAATATAGCAACAACAATACACGCAATGAGAAGTGCGACAATACTTTCGATCGCAAGCTGAATGCGAGCAGCATGCGCGGCCTGTTCATCAAGAGCTTGCTGGTGCGCCTGGTCATAATTACCCGTAAGTGGTGCTGCATATGAGGCCAAAATTTTGCCGGCACTCGTTACGGACACATTGATGCGTAACGCCTGGGCTTCAACAGCAGCCGCAATGGGAACGGTTTTTGAATTGCCGCTGTTAAAATCTGTTGTATCTTGATATTCTCCCACCAGCTGGTCCTTTTCGTTATAGAGCTGTACATCAAGCAGAGCGTTGTTATTTCCCTGAGTAGTGCCTGTAGAAATATCATAGGGGGTACCGCTGTAATTTATGGTAATTGGAATACTGTCCCCAACGGCCGCTGTCGTTTTTTGTGTGGTAATCGAGTGGAGAGTCACTATATTACCAGCAACGATATAGCGAAAATCAATAGGCACGGAGCGCGTGAGATTGTTTGAATCCGTGAATGTTATTTCACCTACATACACGCCCGGCGTGTAATTGAACACCGGTACTGTATAATTTACAACAGCTGAACCGCCTGCCTTCATTGAGAAAGCAGCTTCGGAATACTGTTCAATCATTTTACCAGTCGTTGAATGATCATAGATTACAACATGAGGAGTGACGGTGAGTGTTGAGGTAGCCGGGTTTGTAAGCGAGACACTGAGCGTGCTTGTGCCGTCTTGATAGATGGTCGGACCAACACCAGCATTATATGTTGTGCCTCCAACCATGAGAGATACGGTACCAATCTTGAGTGCGGGAATTCCACCCGAAACAGTGATAGGCATATCAGTCCAGCCAAGCGGTACTCCGCTCTTTAAAAAGGCCTGAATGTGAAGCGTAAGATTGGTTGTTGTATCAAAAACAACAGGAAGTTTGTATGAAAATGAAACAGTTTGGTCCGCCTGCGGACTTAAAAATATTGGCGATGAAGTTATTGTATCGTACAAAGCGCCGATAAGGCCATTTTTTTGATAATCAGTTCCAAGAGAAATCTGGTATACAATATCTGGAATACCTGTAGCGTCCCCATTAATGAGATCGACAGTTCCGGCAACCGTATCTCCGGCTTTATATGAGGTTTCCGGAATAGTTATATTTCGCACATATACATCAGGAGCTATATTCTGCACATCCTGAGCATGCACCGCAGAAGCGCACAAAAGTGCCGCAGCGCCAACAACACATACAAATAATTTCTTCATCATTATATTTTTTCTGAAGGCTTATAAATAAATTTTGGTTGTAGCAATTACATACTATAGAGCTATTATACCCCATCAGAAAACAGAGAGGTGTGGCTGATGTGTATATCTTTATTTTAATAGACGGTCTCGATGGCGCGTTCGAGCTCTGAGCCTTTACATGGTCCGTCATAGCCTCGTGACACCACATCAGTAGCCCACACACCAGTCGGCTGAAGGGTGTTTGGATCAATATAATCAAATTTAGTAACAGTCACCGCAGCACAAGCAGTATTGTCGGGACTAACAGTGAATGACCACATCTCTCCATTGGCAGTAGTAGGAGTATATGTTGCGGTGATCGGATTTCCTCCACCACAATGAAGACTTGCGTCGGATGGATTATCAACGTCAAACGCAGTATTGATCTTGTCCCAATAAAGAGCACATTCCATACCTGAATCCGCGGCATAAAACGCGAGCTCTGACTGATTGCCAAGCGTCAGCAGCTGCAGCTGCTTTGAAGCGAGGAAGGAAATGGATGTAGAGACGGCAAGCAGCAGCGCAACAATAAGTATCGCGAAGAAAAGCGTAAATCCCCTCTTGTGCTGCAATGTTAGTGGTGTGTGTGACATTATATTGTCGTGTATAAAAAGTTAACCCTGATCGTTGCTGACGTACCATGGATACAGATAGTCGATCACGGAATAGGTTTGGGGATCACCATTTTCGTCCCATGTAATAGTAACAGTAACACGAGCAGAAAAAGTATCCGCCGCCGTACCATCGGGAGATCCGTTGATACCATCAACACCGACAACTTGTATTGAACGGATAAATTTTGAAGGAGTAGGATTGCCCGAGTCATCACTGTACAAATAATCTTTCGTATCATTATCAAAATTTAACGGCGTTGTACATGTACCATCCTGTCCGGTGCATACCATAGGAACAGTGTTATTTATAGAATCAATGTAGCAATAGCTCGATGATGTCTCGGCACTAATATCTCCGCATGGACTGCCGGCACTGCCGTCACTAACATCAGGGTCGGCAATACCGCTCATCCATGGAAGTCCATTGATAATATTTGTATCGCGCATATTTCTAATTGACTCTATGCCCTCTTCGGCTAAAAATTTTGCTGTTACGGCATCTTTGGCATACACAGTCGATTTCAAGGTCACTTGAATAGCTGCCATCGAGCCCGCAATAACAATAGCAAGAATGCTGATTGCCACGAGTGTTTCAATCAGGGTGAAGCCGCTGAAATTTGTTTTACTATTTTTTCTAAAAAAATGCTGAGGCATAGAAGTATTCATTATATATGAACTATAGTACGACCCGCTGAGAAACAGTAGTTTGAATATTAAACGAAGTTTTTGTGCCGCCGTTTGTAACATACCCGACAATAATAATGATGACCTTGGGCTGCGTCCTATTTGGAGGAGGATCGCTTTGCTGTGCCGACCCGCTCACAAAGAACGTTAATGAATCGATAGTCACTTCAGGCGGCGTGATCACTCCTTCATCAACACCGTTGATCGCCTTCACTATTTTTGTACCGCTCAGATAATAGGTGTCACGATTGGTATCGTTTGTTTCTGCGCTCGGCTCAAAGGTAAAATTATCATTTTGGCCGGCAGTGATTGTCTGCGGCGGACAATCATGGGGGTTAGATACCACCGATAAATCAGGTGAAGCATAATTGTAATCACCGCAATGATAATTGCTGCCCACGCGAATGCTTCGGGACATATCCTCAACGGCAAGATCAAGATTGGAAATAACAGAATTTGATGAGAGGGTCGTTTTGTTTGAAGCAATAACGATAAGGACTGCAGAAATACCCATAAGACTTACAACCGTAAACAGGCCGAGCGATACCATGAGCTCAATCAGTGTAAAACCGGAATTTTTTGAAGAATAGTTCACAATAATAAACTTATGAGCTTGGGCACGAAGGCGAATTTACCGATATCTGTCCTGTTTTATCGACATAGACCGTACTGGTATTTGTAGTTGACATAAGGTAAATGCAGGCGCCGTATGGTCCCGCGGTACTTGGCAGATACGGCCCATCTGCGCCCGGTATGTTTGCCGTATTGATAATAGCATCAGGATTAGGCCGATCAAATTCAACATCGATAAACGCGCTGCTTCCGCTGTCGGCACATGCTGGATCTCCGGGCGGCTGGACAAAACAGATTTTTTGAATTGAGTAGCCTGAGTCAAGATCGGTACTGCTGACAAATTCATCGGGATTGGTGCTGTCATACGAATAGCTGAGCACACCATTATTGGGTATATCCTGATAGACCACATAGGAATTTTTTTGGCTGTCAAAATGAATACCGTATGCATCGGAATAGCTGCCTGATGAACTGTCGCTTCCCTGTTTCACGGAAATACCATAAAACTGAGTCTGCCGAATAGTGAGCGCCAGCGTATACGCGGCATTGGTCAGCAGCACATTAGAGTCATACGATTTGAAACTTGGAATAACGATAGCCGTGACAACAGCAATGATGCCTATGACCACCATAAGCTCTATCAGGGTGAAGCCTCGCTGCACTGTATGTTGAAAATTTTTTAAAAAAATCACGGTGTAATAGTTAGAAACCGCCCGACATTCCGGCAAGTGAAAACGAAAGACTCATAATGGTAACGCCGGTAAAAAACACAACAGCAATGCCGAGAATGAGAAACGGAGCGAACGGGATCTCAGACTTCATTGTAAGCCCGTGCGCGCTCTTCGGCAATCGCAGCTTTTGTGCAGCGATCACCGCAAGACTTACAAGAGCGCCGATCAAAACGCAAAAACAACAGCTGAAACGCCCCGTTGCATGCCAAGCATCCAGCCGATCGGCAGCGCGAGCTTGGCATCACCGAGGCCCATCCATCGACCGCGGGAAGCAAGCCATAATAAAAAGAATGGGAGTGCTATCACTGGGCCGGCCCAAAAATCACTGAGCGTACCATGCGCCCAAAGCTGCGGCACAGCGGTGAATAGCCGGAGAAATGTAAGAACGATGAATATAGCAACAAGCGTGTCGGGAATAATTTTATGCCTGAGATCGTACACAAAAATCACAATGAGCAGCGCTGCAATAAAAAAGTAATACGCAAGTGCAATAAAAAATACAGACAGGGATGAGGAAATTAAACCCGAGGAAATAGAATGAGTTGCAGGAAAAAATGCCAGATACTGAAATTTTAAATAGATAAGCACAAACGTAACTCCCGTTGCAAGCTCAACCAAGATATACTGAATAGAAATTTTACTCTTGCAGCGCGCGCATTTCCCCCGCACTGCGAGATAGCTCAGTACCGGCACAAGCTCATACCAGCGCAAATCTTTATTGCAGGAAAAGCAGCGCGACCGGCCATTAGCAATACTGAGACCCGTGTTAAACCTTAAAATAACAACATTCAAAAAACTGCCGATAATGCAGCCAAAAAGAAAAAAGAATAGCGAGAGAAGCAAAGAAAAATTGAGCGAACCCATCAAAAGATTATACCATACCGATCTTCACACAAAACAAAACCCCGCCAAAGCGGGGTTTTGAAATTTCTATACGATTGAAATTATGAGCAGGCGGCTGTTCCAGCAGCGAGAGCTGAGTTTTCGCTGACTGATTTACCGGAGCTGTCAACACACCAGAACTTGCCTGTTGAAAGAGTTGCGCCGGCTGCCCATGCTGCCGGAGAAGTTGTGACACCACAGGTCATGTTTGCTCCTGCCATGCCTGCAGTTGAACTTGCGAGAGCTGCCATGCCTGAAGTAGGGTCAGCAAAGAGACCTGCAGTACATACACTTTCTATTGGACCATAACTACTATTGTTTGAATAGTAGATTTCAGCTGCAGCTCTCATGCTTGAAAGCTGGCCCTGAATTTTAGCATCGTTTGCCTTGCTCCGTGCTGTTGAGAGCGAAGCCAAAACGATAGCAGACAAGATACCGATGATAGCGATAACCACCAAGAGTTCAATCAACGTGAAACCTTTTTTTGTATTCTTCATTATGAATAACTAATTAATAATTCCGACACTAGCCTTTAGTTTGATTATAACTTCGGGCCGCACGTCGTTTGTTGCTAATGTGTCTATTATAGTTCAGTATTCGCAAATACGTGTAGGGGTGGGTGTGGATAAGTAAAAATAAAACACGCTGCTTTTAAAAACAGCGTGTTTTATTTTTTAATATTTATTTAGAAACTCCCCGCCATATTGTAGATCGGCACGATAACGGCTGCCAAAAGGAATCCGACGCCCACGCCGAGCACTACGATCATGACCGGCTCAATGAGGCTCACCAGCGTGTCGACCGCATTCATTACTTCACCTTGATAGAAGTGCGACATAGTTTTCAGAATTGTTCCGAGCTCTCCGGTCTCCTCTCCTACTTTTATCATCTGAATCATAATGCCTGGAATTTCAGGAAATTCGGAAAGTGCGTCGGAGAGCGGACGGCCGCCGCGGACAGACTCGGTAGCAGTAGCAAGAAGATTAACATACACTTTATTGCCAACAATTGTTTGAGTGATCTCAAGAGCTTTGACCATCGGAATTCCGGACGTAAGCATCGTATCCATGTTGTCGGTAATGCGCGACAAATAAAGCTTGTGATAGAGCATGCCAACATATGGCACTTCAAGCTTAAAACGATCAAACACTTCAGAGCCCGAAGGAGTCAGAATAAAACGAATTAGGAAGAAGCCAACAACAACGAGAGCAATCAGAATATAAAGACCGTATGCGATAATCGCATTTGAAAGACCAAGAATGATAGTAGTGTATATCGGCAACGCTTGGCCGCCTGATGTTAAAACGGAGCTGATTTTTGGAATGACAATCGTAAACATGAGAAGCATGACGGCAAAAAACATAGCGATGACGAATGCTGGATAAATGAGAGCATTGCGGGCTTTAGACGTCACTTCGTAATTTCGCTCAAGATAATCGGCTAGGTACATGAAAATATCATTGAGCTTTCCCGATTCTTCGCCGGAACGAACCATGTTGACATAAAAGCCTGAAAATACTTTAGGGTGTTTTTCAAGCGCTTTTGAAATGGCGCTGCCGCCCTGAATATCGTCGGCAATCTCAATAAGACTCGTGCGCAGAAGCATATTCTCCGACTCGGCGGCAATAAGCCTAAACACGCGCAGCGCCGAGACCTGGGCCTGAAAAAGAATGGCGAGTTGACGAGACAAAATAACAATCTCTTTAATAGATACATGCTGGAATATTGCCGCATTCATGATCCCCGGCTTTGCATCATCCGACTTTATTGTCTGTACCACAAGCCCGCGCCGCTGGAGCGATGCAATGGCAACATCTACATTGAGAGCTTCTATACTCCCTGTGCGCGATGCTCCTCCGGTATCAATGGCTTTGTAAGAAAAAAGCATGAGCTAAAAAATAAATAACCGGCTATTAAAGCATCTTCTCAAGAATTTTCGGGTTGAGCGAGTAGTGGGTAGCATTTTCAATTGATATCTCTCCCGCCCGCACCAGCTCGGCAATTGAACGATTGAGATCAATCATACCGAGCTGTGAACCTGTTTCAATGACCGTACTTATCTCATGCGTACGGCTCTCACGAATAAGATTTGCCACCGCGCTATTATTAATAAGAAGTTCAAACGCCGGAATGAGACCGCCTGAAATACGCGGAATGAGTCGCTGAGAGAAAATACCTGTAAGCGAGCCAGCGAGCTGCATGCGGATTTGGCTTTGCTGATCAGCAGGAAACGAGTCGATGATACGCTCAATTGTCTGGGCAGCATTGTTTGTGTGAAGTGTTGAAAAAACAAGATGTCCCGTTTCAGCAGCTGTGACAGCAGTTGAGATAGTTTCGAGACCTCGCATTTCCCCGATCAATACCACATTGATGTCTTCGCGGAACATAGAATTGAGCGCTGTATGAAAATCTTTTGTGTCTATTTTTACTTCACGCTGATCAATGATCGATTTTTTCGGCGTATAAATGTATTCAATAGGGTCTTCTATTGTTAAAATATGCTCAAGCCGCTCTTGATTGATGAGATCAACCATGGAAGCAAGCGTCGTAGACTTTCCTTGTCCAACCGGACCGACAACCAAAAAGAAACCCTGATTTTTTCTGGTGAATGTTTCAAGAATTTCCGGCAGATTGAGCTCTTTTATGCTTTTAATCGTGTGCGGAATAAGACGCAGCGCAATGGCAATTTTCCCCTGCTGGAAAAATCCGTTGCCGCGAAAACGGGATTCGCTGTGATTGTACGAAAAATCGATTTCTTTGTCGCGCAAAAAAATCTGTTTATTCTCAGGCGTCAAAATTTCATCCAACACACCGTGCATGTCGTCGGTTGTCAGCGGCTGCATTTTAAGCAGCGGAATGAGAAACCCTGAGGTACGGATGATCGGCACGCGCCCCTCCGTAAGATGAAGGTCGGAGGCATTCTCCTTGCCAACAACACTCACGAGATCGTCTATAAATTTTTTATGTGCTTCGCTCATGCGTGTGGTGTATGATGTTTAGCTTCGTTAATAGACAATACTTGGGATATCACTTCCGACGGTATTGTTGTTGCCTTAACAATGTAGCCGTCGATGCGGAGCGACTTTGCCCGGTCTACGTCATTGGTATCGCTCTGATTACTAAGCATGATAATAGTGGCTGATTCGGCAAGCTTTTCTTCTCGAATATGGGACAAAAGTTCGAGTCCGTCCATGCCCGGCATAATAATATCGAGGAGAATAATGTCAGGTACAAAACCCTCCTTTAATCTTTTTAAAGCCTGCTCCGAGCTTTGAATAGCTTCAACTTCAAAACCGCTCTTTGAAAACTTGAGCGAATACATATTCAAAAGAAATGAATCATCATCGACAAGCATTATTTTATAGAGTGGTCGTTCTGCCATAATAGTGGGGTTATATATTCACGTGGTAGTAGTATATCACAGCCACGCGAGCGTGGTTTAGAGTTTATTCACTTCTTCAAATGGGATAAGTCCGGCAAATGCCTTAAGAATGGCATCCTCGCGCATCGTAAGCATTCCCTTTGCTCGTACAGCCTTGTAAATTTCAAGCTCCGACGGCGTCGACAAAATGACACGCTCAAGATCCTTATCAATTTCAAACATTTCGAAGACCGCCATACGGCCACGGGTGCCTGTTGGACAGTCAGGCATCGGTATCACCTCTTTGATGGTGGCCGGCATATGAATCTCGCTCAGATACTGCGGAGGCAAATCCTCGAACTGCTTATCGAGCATCGCTTTAATACTGCCTTCGATCGGGATATCTTTTCCTCCCCCCTCACAAAGCGTCGCGGCGAGGCGCTGAGCCATGCCGAGAATCAGCGTCGGCGCAATAAGATATGGATCAACGCCCATATCCACAAGACGCGGGATAATGCCGACAGCGTTGTTGGTATGGATAGTTGACAATACAAGGTGTCCGGTGAGCGCTGCTTGGATAGCAAGCTGAGCTGTTTCTTTATCACGAATCTCGCCGACCATGATGACGTTTGGATCTTGGCGGAGAGTCGTGCGCAGTCCTGTCGCAAACGTGTAGCCAATTTCCGGACGCACCTGCGATTGGCTGACGCCTTCAATATTGTATTCGACCGGATCTTCAAGCGAGAGAACATTCATTTTTTCGCGATCCAAGAGATTCAGCATTGAGTATAGTGTTGTGGTTTTTCCGGAACCGGTCGGGCCGGAAATAAGAATGAGGCCATAGGGCTTTGCAATAGCTTTGTGAATAAAATCTATATTCCGCCTAGACAAGCCCATTTCCTCAAAGTTTTTAACTGCACGCTCTTGATCGAGAATACGCATAACAATTTTCTCGCCGTAGTAGGTAGGAAATGTAGAAACACGAAAGTCAATTTTTCGGCCGTCGATTTTTGCCGAAAAACGTCCGTCCTGCGGCTTGCGTTTTTCATCAAGACGCATATTTGACAAAATTTTAATGCGAGCTGAAAGCGCAGAGTGCACTTTGATCGGCAACACGAGGCTCGTGTTCATGATACCGTCAACACGAAAGCGGACACGGACATTATCGCGCATCGGCTCGATATGAACATCGGATGCCTTTCCCTCCGTAGCGTACCGCAAAATAGTAGCGACAATTTTTGTAACCGGAGCATCCTCGACAATTTTGCTTCAGTTTTATCTTTTATATTAAGCTTAACAGGAGTCTCCTCGCCCGTATCTTTATCATCGCCGAGTGCAGCTTGAACATCCGGTTCGAGCTCCGTTTCAAGATCAGAGAGCGCATGAGTAACCTCCGCTGACATCCCTTTATACACACCCAGAATTTTTTCAAAATCTTCAGAAGAAATAAGGTAAAGCTTGTACGGCATGCCAATCTTGGAAGAAATAAAATTGAGGGCATCGCGCGCCTCGATATTGTCCGGATCAGTAATGCCTACTGCAAGAACACCGTCTTCAACGGCAATCGGTACGATCTTATAATGGTTAGCTGACTCTTCCGGTATATATTCAAGCACCTTGTAGGGCACATCGTCAGGATTGACAGAGCGGAGCGGAAGGCCGAGCGTGTCGCTTTTTATCTTAAGGATAATCTCATCAGATATTCCATGCCGCTTCAGCACATCTTCAAGACTGAGGCCGAGCGATGACACTTCCCGTTCAATAAGCAACGCGTCCTGCTTTGTTATAATTTTTTTCTCAACAAGAGCTTCAAGTATTGTCATGAAGAAATAAAGATAGAAGTGGTGATGAACTAATTACTTTTTTGCTGTCTTAGCTGTAGAAGTAGCAGCTGTATTTTGAGATGCAAGCGGAGCAGAGCCGGAACTGATGCAAACGGATTGTCCTGCCGATAGCCTGCGGCGTAAGTACAACCGTAAAATCTTGAAGACTTGTAAACGCCTCGCTATCAAACAACGATACATCAAGATTGATGCCGTCAATTGTTGCCACGATAGCGGGCAGTGTCGACGTGGCGCTATTGGCTGCCGTATCAACGGCCGAAGCATGGCCAGTAAAGAAAAAATCATACGCAACAAAGCTTGTGGCAAGAAGTGCAACGGCGGCGACTATTTTTATGGTGCTTATCGTGCGGTAGTTTTGCATATAATTATTTGAGTGAATATACGTTGACCGTGATGGTGTAATCATAAATACCGGAATCTTTTGACGTAAAATTTATTGACGACACATCGGTGATCCGCAAATCGTGCTCTATATCGCTCAAGAAGCTTAGAAAATTTGCATACGTGAGTGAAATAACAAATGTTATCGGCGTCGTGACATGAGACTGTTCTCCCTGCAAACTTGACGAGGGCTGTTTGGCTGTTGGTTTTACAATCTGGATATTGCGGATTGTTGTGCCATATTTCGAAGCCAAAGAATTGAGCTCGATGATGACCCGCAAAGGATCGGTGGTATCCGGCACTGCTGTCGCAATTCTATTGAGTTCATCGCTCGTAAAAACTATTGTATCGACTGACGAGGTCATTACTCTTTGCTACCGCTGCCTGTGCCGTAGTGAGATTTGCCTGCGTCTCCGCGGCCTCAGCTTGCAGCTGCTGAATATTGCTAAATGCCGGATTTACAAACCAGAAAAATATGCCGAGGGCGCACACAATAATAATGAGAGGGGTTAAAAATTTCATGATGACGGCAATGTTGTTGATTGCTGTGAATTATCGGCTGGGGCAACAGAATTTTGGGCTGCAGCAGAAGCAGAGTCTGGTGTTGATGCTGGTGCGTCATAGAGATACATCGATGGGTTGAGTGTAGCAGTAAACACAAATGTTACGTTCCCAGCCGAATCAAGAGCGAAGCCTGAAAAAGAAGGATTTTGTATGTATGCATTATATTGAGGACTGCTAAAGTTGTCGGCTTGAAGAGCGACTGACGCAAAACTATCGGCTCTGCCAGTCATTGAAATAGTTATTTTTGTTCCCCCCGATGTATTTGTAGATACATATTGGAACCCAGTAAATTGAACTGATTTTAGGGTACCACTCGCGAGAATACTAAAGAAATTTGAAAGTGCTACGTGTTTAGCAAGGAGAGATTTTACTGATTCAATCCGAGTATCGAGTGCAATCAAGCTTCCCACCGTTGACGGCTGAAGACCTTGCACTACCGTATTAACCTTCGCCGCAAGAGCAACATTACTGCTCTGAAGATATTGTTCGTACGCAAAAACTCCGATTGCGAGAATAATTGCGAGAAAAAACAAGGTCATGGAAATAATCATGGCCACATTTGGACGGCGACGCGGCAAAGAGCCTGAATTTTGAGAAATAGGCCGCTTGGGAATGAACGATGTTTGAAACTGTCCTTCCATGGATGCGTACATTGTATCACACGATTTCGATCACAAGCATAAAGTTTTCCACTGTGGAGAAACCAGAAGTATATTGTATTGATGTGTACTATACTATATGCATCATGCCCCAAGATGTTCAATTTGAAGAAGAGAACCGATTGACTTCATCTATGTCAAAAAAGATGCTGGCGCACAAAAATCCAGGAATGGTAAATGTACTTCTCAAAGCTGGAATTGTAAAAAACGAAAAACAGTCGTATGCCGTTCTCCTTGCAATTTCAATCGTATGCATACTGCTGGCGATTGGTATCTCGGGCTACTTTTTTTTGGAAAATCGCGCACCAAAAAAAACAATAATCAATCTGCCTGCACAGCTACAGGAACAGCTGCAAAATAGATAGTTTTTAATAAAATATATGAAATCACTGAAATCTGGCTTTACCTTAATTGAACTGCTTGTTGTTGTGTCAATTATTGGTTTGATTTCAAGCATAATTTTGGCAGATCTTTCGACAGCCCGCCAAAAAGCAGTAAACGCGGCTACCCAAGAAGAAACTCATCAGGTAGAACTCGCGCTCGGCCTATATGAAGATGATTATGGAGGTTTTCCAAACCCTAATCAAAACACCCAATATTATTGTATAGGTGCCCCTTCGTGCCTTGATATAAATGGCAATCCTGTCAACGATCAGCTTGCTGTAAATATTCCGGAGGAGAGTGTACAGCGAGATCCACTCACCACTCTTATATCTCCCAACATTGCCAATGCCGAAACTATTACAACACCGGGAAATTATCTATCAGGATTCACCAATTTCTCAACTCCTCTGCTGTATCAATGCACCACCACATCTGATCCGTGTCCAGCCGAAGACAGCTGGCTGTACTACCCGGAAATTTCTCAAAATACAACCACATGGAATGCACTTTTAGCTGATGGCACGAGCAACCCAGAGCCAACTGGGTCACCAAGCCCATCTCCTACCTCTTCGGGCATTGGCGGCTGTACTGATTCATCAGCCTCAAATTATAATTCTAACGCCACCTTTAACGACGGGTCATGCCAATATAATTCACCGAGTCCTTCTCCAACATCCTCTGATATTGGCGGCTGCACCGATACAAATGCCAGCAACTACAACATGAACGCCACCTACAACGATGGCTCGTGCCAATATAATTCACCGAGTCCTAGCTATAGCGGCTCAATCGGTGGCTGCACCGATTCAACGGCAAGTAATTACAATCCGAGTGCTACGTACAACGATGGTTCGTGCCAGTACAACTCACCGAGTCCTAGCTATAGTCCAGGTTGCACAAATTCATCTGCCAGCAACTACAATCCGGACGCTACGTATGATGACGGAACATGTCAGTACAATTCACCGAGTCCTAGCTATAGCGACTCAATGGGTGGCTGCACAGATCCGGATGCCAGCAATTATGATATGAATGCGACATACAACGACGGGTCATGCCAGTACAATTTGCCAAGTCCGACCTACACTCCGATAGGCGGCTGTACAAATTCATCTGCCAGCAATTACAATCCGAATGCAACGTATGATGATGGGTCATGCCAGTACCCTATCGGCGGCTGTACTGATTCATCAGCCTCAAATTATAATTCTAACGCCACCTTTAACGACGGGTCATGCCAATATAATTCACCGAGTCCTAGCTATAGTTCAGTAGGTGGTTGCACAAATTCATCTGCCAGCAACTACAATCCGGACGCTACGTATGATGATGGATCATGCCAGTATAATTCCCCAAGCCCTACGTATACTTCTGTCGGCGGCTGTACTGATTCAATGGCAAACAATTACAATCCTAGCGCTACCTACAACGACGGATCATGCCAATATTATTCAAATAATGCCGCCCCTTCAGGCACTGGAGGCTGTACCAATCCATCAGCATCAAACTACAATTCAAGCGCTACATACGACGATGGATCATGCCAATATTACTAGCAGCCAAACAAGTTAATCAAGTTCCTGTAATTTTCTGAGAGCAAGACCGACAGCAACCGCAAATTCTGGACCGGTATCATGCAGTACATGTTCAAGAAACGCCGGAGCTTGAGTCTTGTCAAAAGGATATCCGAGCACCACCTCCGTCTGAAAATGTTTTTCAGCGAGTTCAATAATATTGGCGAGGCGCGCCCCACCGCCTACCATAACCACTTTTGGCACATCTTTATTAAATTTTTTCTGGTATGAAAATTGGGTACGGTACGCTTCAGCAAAAATATAGTCAAGATTGAGGCTGACAATTTCTTCAACATCTTTTTTTGCGCGCTTCCGTCGACTGGCTGAGATCTCGCTTCACAATCTCAGCTTCTTGAACAGAAATGTTGAGCGATTTTGCTATGGCAAGCGTAATGTCCTGTGCACCGCGATTGACCACAAGCGAACTTCGAACAATCCCGCGTTCAACTATATATATCTTGGTGCTCGCCGCTCCCATATCAATAATCATTTGGCTCATGTCGCCTTCGGCGAGCACCGACCTAATGGCACTAAAAATTTCTATTTCAAAAAAACTCGTGTTGAGCGATGCCTGGGCCACGATTGTCTGGTAGCGCAGCAGCGTCTCATTATGAATCGCAACAAGGAGCACATCAAGCGTGCCTGCCGCCGGTATATTTTTCGATTTTGAATCATCGCTAAAATCAGCACCGCCGTCGGTAGGCCTCTCCGGCACTACAAGCCAGTCGAGCATAACTTCAGAAATCGGCACAGGAAATACTCTCGCTTCAATCGGGCCTGATCTGCGCAAGATTCTTTTCTGATGAAGCAGGCATTTCGATTGCCGCGATAAGACTTGCTCCAAATGGAATAGCAACACTTGCATCATTGGCAGTCACTTTCGATTCGCGCATTACATCGCGCAGCGCATCGCTCACTTTCTCCGGAGGGAGATTTGTTGCCCTGCCAATTTCCACGCCGGCATACGGGCCAAGAGCAAGCTCACCGTATGTTTCAAGCACAGCTCTGCCTCCATGCCGCGCAAGCTGAACGATTTTAATTGAGGATGTACCAATGTCGACACCCAAGACGCTTGAGCTCTTCCGACTAAAAAGCTTTGAAATAAGGCCAGCCATGGTAAATATTGATGATTACTCAGTATACCATATTGTATTTTATTTCTTTATTGCTGTGTTCTTAATCTTTTTTTCATGTTAAAGGCGTATCATTTCTAAATGGATTTTCTTTCAGCAGCATATAATGTGATTCTTGACGCTTTTTTCCCAAGCACGCTCAACAGCCTTGAAGGAGGATTTCTTTCGCTTGATAAATTTCTTACCCACACAACTATCAGAGAAACTACAATCATTAAAACAACAAAGAGAGAGTATCTTATTTCAAACCATATACAGCCTGCTTTGTTGTCTATCACCAGTCTATTCCCCTATCACGATACCATTGTCCACGAAGCAATTTGGGAGCTTAAATATCGCGGCAATAAAAAAATTGCCGGCCTTTTCGCAAGAATAATATATGATATTCTTGTCGAACATCTCTCTGATGCATATTTATTTGAAACACCTGCAACGCCACTCATAATCCCCATTCCGAGTTCGCGCGAACGCAGACAGGAGCGCGGATTTAATCAGATAGAGCTCATTGCCCGCGAGCTTGCCCGACTCGATCACAATAATTTTTTCACAGTGCAAGATGACGTGCTGGTAAAATCGCACACCACCCTTCCCCAAGCCAGCCTCGGCCGCCACGCCCGGCTTACAAATGTCATCGGCTCTTTTTCTCTTGCCGATCACATACAAATAGAAAAAAATAAATACGGGAATGGAGAAAAAAATTTAATTATTAAAAATAAAGACATTATTTTGCTCGATGATGTTGCCACCACCGGCAGCACGCTCGAAGAAGCAGCACGGGTTTTACAGCGAAACGGCGCACACAGCGTTTGCGCGTTTACTATTGCCCACTAAACATTCGATAATTAGAAAAGTAACTGATAATTTGATCGAAGAAAAGCTGCCCATATTAAGGACAGCTATTGTCGCGAACGACATTCTTCATGCATCGATGGCGGTCATTTCAGACTGAAGCAAGGACCACTCGATTGCACTCACGATTTTGGCGCTGCCGACAGGATCACCGCACCACGCAGCAAATACGGGAAACAGCGACTTTAAAAGATCCGGGCGATATTTAATAGTCTGGTTGAACAAATTCGCGACTTCATGAGCGGTGCCACCCGATGAATCGTTGCGCCGTGCATTGTTGAGCAGAAGATACAGAATATGCTTTTGCCTTCTATCAGTGCATCCTGGACGACCAGCTTCGTCCAACAACTCAATGATCTGTTCTTGTCGCATAAACCCAGCTCCTTCCGGTTAAAACAAGCGACTGATTACTCTTCTGCAGTGAAGGATAATCTTTGTAGGACAGTGTGTCAATTTTTCCACAGAACGCTATACAATTTTACCCAAACACTTGCGATTCTCCTCTGAGCAAAACAAACCCCTTCTTCACACTTCTTAATTCTTCAGGAGTCATGGAATCTTTTGGAATCTCACTTTCCGCAATCCATCTATATTCTGAGTGATCCTCAGGATTTATTTTTATATTCTCGATCGGGTCGATAAACTGCGCAAAATATCCTACCTCAATAGAATGTGAACCCTTAATATTGTTGGTGTATGTAAAAACATAAAATGGATCGCCGACTGAAATATGCATACCATGTTCTTCCACCACTTCCCGCTTTAATCCCTCAATAATATCTTCACCAAAATCAATGTGCCCTCCCGGCAATTCAAAAACTCCTGGAAGGAATTTTTTCGTCAATGCCCGCTTTGCCACAAAAAGTTTTTCTACGCCGTCAAATTTCTGATGAATAAAGGCGTTGGCCGTGATTACCTGCTGGCCTTGTGCCGGCGTTTCGCTGTCGTGAGATATTATTGTCACTTTTATGAGTCTTCTCTGATTATTCTTTAGATCTTGTGTGAGGGTTTAATATTTTTTTACCGTTGTGAGTGCTCAAGATTGCATTGTATCCGTTAATAAGTTCATTATTCGAACCATACACACCACCTCCTTTGCCGTTAGGACAAAGTTCATTTACTAGAGCAATAAATTCTCTTGACCCGTCTAGATCATCATCTTCGTGTATAGTTTCACCAATAAACACACGACCGTCTGGGGTGACAATATTTGTTATTCCATTATTATCATTCCATTTCCCATATTGAGATGGAGAAGGTATAACTTTTTCAGTAACCGGATCATCCCATTTTTTTTGAGCAAATCCAACAGATATTTCTCTCCCTGTAATTTCTTTCAAATCCTAACGCTTTCAATCTTTCTTCCGGGGATCTTCCTTCAATTTGATTTTCTATTCCCATAGTTATTTATTATGCGACTAATCTCTATATTTCACAATAATTGTAGTATATGTTTTTGGAAAGCACAACTGAAGCTAGAACCTATATAGGTAGCACCCCTGCCGAGAAACGGGAGTTGTTGGGGTGTCTCAAGAGCAAGATTGTGTTGAAAAACAAGGTGATTAGTATTTGTTAATTCAAGATTAATTTCTCTATCCCCCAATCACCAGCAGCGTACCAATAATGGTAAGTATGAATAAAATAATTTTCTTCCACAAACCGTCCGATCCGGTATACTCACGAAATACATGTTTTGCATTCTTGGCAAACAGCAAGGCGAAGATGAGGACAAAGATCGGCTGAGTACTCGTGATGCCTTTGACGATTGAAACCGGAATGAGAAAGAGTGCAAGCGTATTCGCCGCTTCCCCTCCCCATGATAGAAATTGGTTGAGGAAAAAGAGCCAGCCGATGCCTTTGATTTTTTGCACGGATGCTCGCATGTCTGCGATATTTTTCGGAAATAATGCCGGCACAAGAGCTACCGCAATAGAAAGCAATGTCGTCCACACCACCGCTGTGCCCCAGCTTGTGCCCTGATCAAACATATATTTGTAGAGCACTGATTGGAGGGTGAGAATGATAGAGACAATAAACATGAATAGAAACGCTCTATCAAACCGAAGTTTTTTGAAATCAAGCGTCAGAAAAATGCTTGAAAGGATAATGAGAAAGAAACCAATGTATTGAATTGGCGCGAGATGTTCGCGGACGATGAAAAAGGCAAGCACCGGCGCAAAAATCTTTCCCAGGGAAAAGAGCGAGGTAATGACTGACGTATCCATTCTGCGCAGTGACCAGTAGTATGGGTATGAGTACAGAATATCCATGAGCGCGATGAGAAAAGCGATAGCAAGGAGGCCGAGAGACAACGGTTTTGGAAAATCAACAATGAGAACGATGGGAAGAAATATCAGATTTACGAGCGTTGAGAAAAAGATGAGGTTGGTGAGCCTGTTGAAAATCTTGCTTGAAAAATAGTTGTCAAGAATATTTCCCCAGGCGTGAGTGATCGTCGCAAGAAAGGCGGCCAGAATTCCGAATATGTATAGCATAAGACTATTTAGTAGCGTATGGCTTTCAAATCAGAGATAAACCCATCCACAGCTTTTTCGGGAGTTGCCCATGACGTGACCAAACGGACAACAGACAATTCAGAATCTACAGCTTCGTTTACATAAAATCCATAATTTTTTTGCAATTTCTCTATCACATAATTTGGAAATATCGGAAACGAAAGATTTGAAGAAGAATTTGATTTAAACGTATAGCCAATCTCAGCAATGTCTGCACGGAGTTTTTGTGCCATAGCATTTGAGTGCCGAGCTAATTCAAAATATAAATCATTTTTAAATAATTCTAGAAACTGGATACCAATAATTCTGCCTTTCGCTACATGCGCTGCCCGCTGGCGGATGTGCCGCCTAAAGTTTTCCTGCAATGCAGGATTATTGATAACAATCGCTTCACCGAGCAAGGCGCCATTTTTTGTTCCGCCGATATAGAAGATATCTACCAGTTCTCCAAGATCTTTAAGGGTTACATCAGCTTCCTGCGCGACTAAAGCAGATCCGAGCCGTGCTCCGTCAAGATACAGATATAGATTATATTCTTTGCATACTGCTTTGATTTTTCGAATCTCATCTTTGGTATACAGCGTTCCCATCTCAGTCGCGTGCGTAAGCGATACGACTTTAGGCAGCACCATGTGTTCATCTTCGATATGCTCCTCCATGACTTTTTTAATCTTATCCGGAGTAATTTTTCCATCAGTGCTGGGAATACTATTTATCTTGTGTCCCATCGCTTCAATAGCACCGCCTTCATGGAGATTTATATGTGACGAGATCGGAGCAATAATCGATTCAAATGGCTTATTGAGCATAGAGGCAAGCGATACAAGATTAGCCATGCCGCCGCTATGGACAAAATGCACCGCAGCATTTGTATTGCCAACTTTTTCCTGGATAATCCGCGCAGCTTCGAGAGAAAAACTATCAAGTTCATACCCCACCTCCTGCTGAAGATTTGTTGTAGTTAAGGCTTCAATAATATGTGGGTGTGTCCCTTCGGAATAATCGTTGTAGAAAGAATATTTCATGAATGTAAATCAATTAAGTTTTTGCTGTTCAGGTTAAGTATACCAAACAAGAGCTGCCAACAAAAAAGCACCTACCGGTCGCAGTGACGCGGTGAATGCTTTAATAACGTGCAGTTGAAATCTTCTTAGCCCAAACTATTAGGACATTACAGGATTTTTGACATCAAAACAAAAATATGAGATAAATTATACAGCTGAGACGCTGTGTCTTGGGAAATACAAAGGTCTTTGAAAAAAGAAAAGGAGAAGGATATGTCGGTCAAACGGTCACCGTAAGAAACACGGAAAAAGAAAGGAATACAGGTCATGGAATCAGAACGACACAGAGGTTTTGTTGTAGGTTCTGACACCTCGCAATCCGGACGGAATGTCTGGAAGGTGCGCGTAAAAGATTCAGAAAGTTCGCACGACGGACAGAAGCTCGTTGTAGCCTCAGTCCGAGGCGGACTGGAATTAGCAAGAGGACTCAATGTTCACTTCGCCATCGGCACTATCAATGATCATTCAGGGACCAAAGTTTTGAGAGCAGTTGACGTCTGTCTCGAAGCTCCTGAAACCGATCAAACTCACGTCAAAAGGTCAAGAGGCCAGTCATGAGAGAAAATACTCAAGAAGTTCATGAACAGGTACAAGAGTTGCATGCTGCACTTGTTCAGGCAAAAGCCAAGCTGCTTGAACAGCAAGAAATGCTCGGCAAACTCACCAATCCGCCGTTCGCGTATGCGACAGTAGTAGCGATACCGGAATGGTTGCCGCCACTGTTCGCCGATACATTTCTTGATCTTGGCGGGAAGATAATAAATCCCGCTCGCACCATTACAGCCCTCGGCAAGTATCGCCAAGGTGATGTTCTCAAGCTTAAACCAGACGCAGGCGGAGTACGGCAAGAAGTCTTGCGAGCCGAAAAACATGTTGTCGTCGGATTTACCTCCGACGACAAAATCGTGATTCAGCTCGACGAAAATCGAGTCGTCATGGGCAACCGCACACTCGTCGACAGCTTGTACACCATTGCGGACAGAAAAGACGAGCACGGCAGAGCTGCAACTGCTGTGATTGCTGCCAAAGGCGAATTCCTCGAGGTCTTCCTTCCGAAAGATCGCGATGTTATGCCCGGAGACACGGTCTCGGTCGTCATGGAAACGATGCAAATCGTTGATGTGGCCCGGGTACAGATCGGCGGCAACGTGGGCTTTCTACGCCGTATAATCGACAAGACGTTTTCGGAAGTTGACTATGAGTCTTCAATTCGCGTCGTATTCAACGGCAGATTTGCGGACTCCCTTGAAAAGGGTGATCGCGTTGTGCTCGATGGTACGGCAAGTGTCATTGTCCGCAACCTCGGCAAGGACGACGAGCGTTTCAGCTTTATGGCAGAGACAAATGTCACCTGGGACGAGGTTGGCGGACTGGCACAAGCCAAGCAGCAGATGATTGAAGCAGTCGAGCTTCCGCACCAGCATCCGGACATCTTCCGGTTCTACGGAAAGAAGCCTGTTAAGGGTATCCTGCTCTACGGCCCTCCCGGGTGTGGCAAAACTATGCTTGGAAAGGCCACCGCCACTGCTTTGGCTCAGATCTATAGCAGCGGCGCCACGAAATCTGCTGGGTTCATCTACGTGAAGGGTCCGGAGATTCTTGATCGTTTCGTTGGTGTTGCTGAGGCAACCATCCGACAGATCTTTGCACGAGCTCGCAAGCACAAGGAATTGTACGGCTATCCGGCGGTGGTATTCATCGACGAAGCCGACGCTATCTTGGCAAAGCGAGGTTCGGGCATCAGCTCGGACATTGAACGCACGATTGTCCCTATGTTTCTCGCAGAAATGGACGGACTCGTCGATTCAGGCGCTCTGGTCATTCTGGCCACGAACCGTCCTGACATCCTCGACCCGGCAGTTGTTCGCGACGGTCGTATCGATCGCAAGATCAAAATTGACCGGCCGACAGCAGCAAGTGCGGCGGATATCTTTCTGCTCAACCTCGATCGAGTACCTCTCAACAATGGAGATACATACGAGGATCTTGCTAAACTCGGCAGTGATGAGGTGTTTGCGTCTCGTCGCGTACTCTATCAAGTCAGCACCAAAAGCAACGGGATCATCGACTTCACGCTCGGCAATATCGTCAATGGCGGTATGATCGTCAGTGTTGTCGATCAGGCGACATCCATCGCTTTGCATCGTGATCTTTCCAAAAAGAGGCCGGAGGGTCTCTGTCGGGATGATCTGGTGGCGGCCGTGGATGCAATCGAACGCCAAAACCGTGATCTCAATTTTACCGATGATCTGGCGGAGTTCGTCCATGATTTCCGCGATGATGTCGTGGAAATCCAGCGGCTGCGTCAGGCGTCGGTATGAGGAGGTGTGTCATGCTTCATGATCGATTCCGTAAAAAGATCAAGCGGTTTCCAAGCGGTGATGATCTGTCTCTTGAGGAGATAGACGATATATCCGCACAGGTACCGCAAATCGATGATGTACTGGCCAAAGTTGACAGCGCTCTTGATAGCGCGGAAAGACTCGAGAAAGAGCTTCGACAGGAACTTACATCACGAGATTACTGCACCTGTTAGAAAGGAAAATTGCAATGAATCCGATTGGACTTTATCAGGTTACCATCCTCGCTCTGGCAACAGCGGCGATTTCGGTAACTATCTCAAAAGCACGGATATTTGCTTCCGTGAGGGAGTGGGTCACCGCGCACAGTACCTGGCTTGGTGAACTTATTTCCTGTTCCTATTGCACAAGCCACTGGGTCGCGATTGCCTTCGTGGCAATCTACCGCCCGGTACTTATCCCGCAGCAGGCCGTTGTGGATCTAATCGTTTCGGTGTTTGCAATGGTGGGCATTGCCGCAGTCATGAGCGGCGTGATTATCAAACTGAACCCGTTTCGAGAGACAAACAACGTACTCTCGCATGCCAGTAACAGTATGCACAGAGAAAACAGTATGGACGGTTCTTCCATCACTGGGTAATTCTTTTACTTAACAACTCCCGGCTCGGCTTCTACGGAAGCTGGCCGGGGGTTTTCTTATATTATGAATCTCCACTTATTAATCCTGTATAATATCGATTCAACTAAGTGTCCAGCCACCCTCTTTCTCTTTCTCATCCCCTCCTTAATATCCGACAGATACAAATACTCAGCAATAACATGCGTAAATTTATTATCGACATACAAAAAAGAGGATTCGGATACAAACTAAATGCAGGGCTGGATAATGTGATCAACAAACTTTTTTAAGAGTTCTTCCTTTTTCGTTTACCTCTACCGAGCAGCCAGATGATAATTATGTCATCAAACAGCATCCAGAGCGGATAAATAACGATAGCAAGCGATAGTTTCTCAACAGCAAGCAGGTTGGTAAAATCTCCCAAGCCGTGCCGCACCACGCAAGAAAACTTTCTCCTCTTCCGGCCGAAGATATGATTTTCTTGATTGTAGGAACAATAGCAAAACCATCTATGGCTAAGTTGAGTATGAGGGCGAGCGTTGGAGAACCGGTGATAAACCAGAGGATGATACTGAAAACGCCACCAACAAAGCATAGAATATCTGTTGTATCGGCAGCTCCGCCTTCGCCATACTTGATAGCAAAGAGTGCGGTTGCAAATGGACCGATAAATTCAACGATTGGCGACCAGATGGTATCGCGTGCTCCGGAAGCATAGTAGCTCAATGCAAGAATAGCCCCCATGAATGTCCAGATCCACCACGTGACCCGATTTGGTTTTGATTCACCTTTGAGTATTGAACGAAAGTAGATGAGATATGCCGTGAGCGAGATGATGCCGGCTATGATTCCGAGGTAAAATTTAATGTCCGGTATCAGCATTTTTATTTTTTCTATAAGCAACTAAGTATATCACCAACCTTTGCCCTCACATTCACCATTACAGAAAATAAAAAACAGCATAATCCATTACGCCGTTTTCTTCGTAAACTCTATAGACCGTACAATGTCAAAATTGCGGGCTCATATGCAATTGCGACCAAGGTACCGAGCGTGAGCGCAGGAATAAGAGGCAGGACCGGTTCATGGTGTTTATTTCTGCTTGCTACAACAAAAATTAAACCGAAGGGAACAGAGAGAAAGAATGCGAGGACGGCAACATCCCATCCTGAGACTGACCCTACCGCGGCAAGAAGCAGGATATCACCATCACCATATGCCTCCTTGCGAAAGACTAGACTGAAGATGATTCTTGTTGCCCATCCCAACGCTCCACCGACAACCCAGCCGATCATTGAACGGCTCAAACCCTGGATCACAGGCCAAGACATGATCTTCTGAGCAATCGTTTGGACATGAGGCAGCGAAGTCGCAGCAAACCACACGATAGCTCCAACAAAAAGAGCAGGAGTTAAGTGAAGAAACTCAATGCACATCTGCCTTCGTATGTTCGACGTTCCTTCTTCGATTGTCTCTACCAATGATTCACTATTTATCCCCAACTGTCGGATAATAATAATGAATGAAACAAGAAGCAGTGCGATGCCTGCCAATGGCAAGCATGAATTCCTCCAGAGGAGCACGGTGATGCAAACGTAGATCAGACCGATAACAGCAAGACCCGTAAGCATCTTTGTATCCAGTAGCAGAGGGACGCAATTTTCTTCTTCTACCGCTTCCCCATTTGACTCTGGGCTTCTGGTCCGAAAAAGACTGCTCACAATCACAGTTATTCCCATCGTTAAAGCAATAATCGATAGGACAGGCTGGTACGTGAATGTCTTCGACCACAGAACCATTTCAGTGCCTGATGGGCGCCAGATGGAATGCGTCAGGAATCCAACAAGAAACAGCAGATTAAAAACCCAGCTGGAGACACCCAGAGTACCGAGATCCATGAACGATGCGATCATGAGACCCGCCAGAAGCAGTATGTGCCCCAAATAGAGCAGCCGCATGCCCTGGAGAGAGCCCTGGATTCGGCACCGAAAGCTGAGGTCCATCACAAATATTCCGAACAACACAAGAACAACATAGAACCAATTTAAACGATTCTTTGTTTGAAACTCACGCATTTTCACACCTCTTCAGTTAAGGTTTGGAACTAGGCTGCTCATCATACTACGTAAAAGATAGATAAACACAAGAAATATAAAAGTTCGACACAAAAAACTATTTCTGATAGACTCTGCACCAGAACTTGGAAACAGTAATCGCTAAAAGGGATCGAACTTGATCCGTACAACTTCTCAGATTCTGATAGCGGTACCAGGTAATGCTGTACAAATGCATAGCAAGCGAGGTATCTAGAGCCATGGATGCCTGTCTGGGATGATCTATTCGAGCAGATTGCGGTGAAATTCCATGTTCGGACTCGCTCTTTCGGGAGCGAGTTTTTTATGCAAACATCATTTTTGAAGCTTGCTGAAAATTTTATAAAAAGTTAAGCTGACAACAGAACCGCAAATCTTTTATTCCCCTGAAGGGAAAGGAGTTCGTCATGGACATCATGTCTCAGGAATTTGAGAAAGCCGTTGGGTTTGGGCTGGCTACGCTCGTACGCATTCAGGCCGGTCTCATCTCGATAGATGAAATCAAAACCTTGACTTGCGAGCAGGCTAAGGCTCTCGTCGAAGCCTCCGACGGCACCGAGGAAGGATTCTGTTCAATCGCCTCTGACGGCCTTGACCAAGTCAGAGCTACAGCCACAACCTTTCGCGACTGGCTCTTCATTCAGGACAAAGCATGGGATGGAGAGGAGGAAGCAGAAGCGGGTCGCAAGGTGATAGAACTTGCCACAACCTACTCGGACTGGCGAATGGTCGCCGAAGAGTGCGCATCAGATGACGAAATTCGAATGGCTGTCGCCAAGCAGCTTGAACTGGCGAAAACGCTCGACGAATGGCTTGGTATTTACGAGTATGTTGAATACCGGACCGCTCTCGATCTGTTTGTTGTCAGTACGATCACAAGACTCTGCACTACCGCTGAAGACTGGCGACATGTCGCTGATGTGACCAAAAACTTCAACGTCGAGTATGACGATGGACCATTCATCAATCCGCTATATCAGCTGGCGTGTGACAAGGTTCAGGAATTGACGCCGACCGCGTAACACAAAAAGCGAAATAGAAAAGACCTGTCTGGGAAACCAGATGGGTCGTTTTTTGTATAAAAAACCAGGTGGACTTGCACAATTCTATTCAAAATTTGACAAAAACATGCTTAAAGATTAACTTGATAAAGGATATTTTAGGGTGCTCGTCTAGAGGCCTAGGACACCGATCCTGATTGGAGACCAGGGTTCGAATCCCTGTCACCTTATGAACCTCACGCGCTCCGCGTGAGGTTTTTTTCTTGCCTTTATCTTCTTTTTAAGTAATATCTATTTTAGTCCCTCTACATCAAAGGAGTGTCTTGTATGACAAACCACAAAGGTACCCTGTATGAGCTCTGCCAGAAGCATGGCTGGCCGGAACCCGTGTTCTCGCACACAAAATCGGGAGATGATCATATTCCAACATTTACCTGCATCGGCACGGTAGATACTGGAAAAGTGATGCAGGAGCGATCCTGTGCCGAAGACCCAACAAAAAGGAGGCCGAGCAGGCGGTGGCAGAACATCTGCTCAGTCTGCTGGAACCGGAACTTGCTGCTCTCCAACAAAAACAGGAGGTTCGCACGGGCGAACTGCCGGCCTCATGGAAGACAAATCCTGTTGGATTTGTCTTCGAGTTCTGTCTCAAAAGACATTTCCGGCGACCTTCCTTCACGTTTAAATCCGCAGGGTCGCCGCATCGGCCAAAATTTACCTGCACCTGCCGATACGAACATTCAAAAGGAAGGTTCTCTGAGGCGAAGGGTGACGGATCGACAAAGCCGGAGGCGAAGACCGCTGCGGCAATGAAAGCTGGCGACACTATCATTGAGGCCGCACTCAACGATGAAACGGAGTAAATCGTTCCAAGATATGGCAATAGCACAAACATCAGCTGCCCGATACCCTCGGGCGGCTTTTTTCTTAGATTGTCGGAAACGTGCCATAGCACACCCTCCTTTCTTTTTTTGTAACCAATCAGTCTGAAAAACAGACTACCGTGCTTCCCTAATAATTCAAGTTTTTGATTTGACCCAGACCATGAATAGTGGTAAAACTCTGCTAGACAAGTAGATCACACCAAACAGAAAGGAGTTCTCATGCAATCAGTACCACAGCTTGTGCAGAGGTTCATCACCCACCTACAGGCAGAACGATCCTTCTCGGATCATACTGCGCGGAGTTACGGAAGCGATTTAGTCCGGTATTTTGGGTTCCTGGAAAAGCTCGGCACGAGCAACAGCACGGTCTTGGCCATGGAAGCAGACCGGACAACCATTGCTATCTTCATCGCCGAACTCAAGAGACAGCACTATAAAGGCAGCTCAATAGCCCGGAAAATCGCCGCGCTGCGCAGCTTCTACAAGTGGATGACGGATCAGCACATCATTGGGGATAACCCGGCAACCAGGATCAGATCCAGAAAGTTTCCCTTGCAGACCGTGAAGATTGTCACGGCCGAACAGCTCTTGGCTCTGCTCAGCATGCCGGATACAAGCACCTTTCTCGGCGCCCGAGACTTGGCCATCATCCAGACAATATGCTCTACCGGTATAAAGACGGACGAGCTGGTGAGACTGAATCAGGACAATGTTGATGTAAACAGCGATAGTCCCTGTATCGGAATCGGCGGAACAAAGAGGAGGACACTCGATCTCGACAGCGCATCGCTCGTCGCGCTTCGGAAATATTTGGAGCTGCGGACTGCGATAAAATCTCAGGATCCCGTGCCGTTTTTCATAAATAAGCACGGGACGCGGATATCGGGCCGATCAATTCGCCGGAAGATCGACAAGTATCTTGAGATGGCCGACATCGATCCGGCAATCACTCCGAGGATCTTGCGCCATACCTACGCCCAGCATTTGATCGGAAACGGAACCGACGTCGAGGAAGTGGGGAGGCTTCTCGGTAATCGTTCAACTCAAACGGTTATATTGACTTACGCGGGTTTTTCCAAACAAACTCAGGAAGCCTGACGGATTGCGAATACGACAGTTTGAAACCAAGCCCGAGGCAACACCCAGGCTTTTTTCTTGCTAAATAAAAATTTGTATTGTAACCTTTACGCCAGAAACAGCTCATCTTTGGAATCACCACAAGAAAGGAGTGATCATGGGAATGAATAGGCTGCGGGACCAGAGTCGCTCCATACGCGACATCTGGACGGAGTACAGGAAGACGGAAGCGAAAGCCACCGAACTTCGAAACCAGCTGATAGAACATTATCTTCATCTGGTGCGCTATCAGGCAGAACGGATTCATGTCAAACTGCCTGCAGAAATCGAGCTCGATGATCTCATTTCGGCAGGAGTTTTTGGCCTCATAAATGCAATCGACGCATTTGATCCTGAGCGGGGCGTAATGTTTGAAACGTACTGCGCTCCGCGAATCCGGGGAGCGATCTGGACGAACTTCGGGCAATGGATTGGGTTCCCGCTTAACGCGGACACGAGGAAGAATGCTTGCGGCTGCAAAGAACCAGCTCCAAACCGAACTTGGCCGAGATCCGACAGCTGAAGAAATATCGAAAGAGGCTCAAGGTCACAGCTAAGGAATACGAGAAGATTCTCGGTGACTCTGATGGAGTAGCCATCAAATCGCTTTCCCGTAAAATCTTTGATACCGATTCAAACAAGGCTATTGAGCAGATTGACATGCTTGCCGACGGCGAAGTTGAAGATGCAGGCTTCGAAACCAGAAGGAAAGACCTCCGGGAAGCAATTACCCGAGGTCTCGACAGAACCTCTAGGCTGGTTCTGGTCCTGACTGAGCTTGAGGGCTATTCGATGCTCCAAGTCGCCGACATGATTTTCTTGTCGGAAGGACGTGTATCACAGATACACACAGCCGTACTTCAGCAGCTCCAGTCGAAAGAAAATCTTCGAGCGTTGTGCAGAGCCGGCTGACCATTGAAACGTTCAGCGATTCGCGATCACAAATCGGTCTACCAAGGCCGATCTTTTTCATTCCAATAGCCGAACTTGATAGTTTTATATATTTATGGTTACATAGTTCCAG
>CAWDXL010000020.1:0-13624 GCA_963806325.1 Candidatus Parcubacteria bacterium | reverse complement strand
ATAAATAGGAATGCTAGAAGAAGCCCCGCACATACGCTTCTATTACGTTTTAAATTATTTCCGTCTCTACAAAATGTGTTAAAATCTGAAAGTAAGGTTTATAAAGTGTACGGGCTCGATGTTATCGTTATTCCGACAAATCGAGCCGCGCTGACTCGTCCTATTTGTACTCAAAACTGAAATCTCTGCAAATTTAAAGCCGCTGCCCAACAGGAGGTGAACGAAAAGGTGCTTGTGGGTACCGTCCATCCAAAAAAATGAGCTTTTGCTCAATTTTTCACACCCAGGATATCGCACACGACATGTGTAAAATCACGAGAAGAAGGGCAGATTATTGTCAGGCCGGAACACCAGCAGGCCTACGATTGCCACATTTTTTTTGTGCTCGGTACCAGGCGCGGCGCATCCATATTCGGTGCATGTTTGGATGCGAGGGTATTCCCTGTGTCTGTGTCTGCTTGAAGACAGTTATGCGTGTTTTTGCCTCGTAGCAGGTACTATTAAGGGTCCTCATGGCTGCTTTGGTATTCCAGAGGATGAAGCTATTCAAAATAGAAATTAGAGCCTGAAACAAAGCTCAAGGCTTTCATTTTGATTCCCAACACAATGTCTCAATATGATTGTAATTACCAGCGCAAAATTGCACACCAGTGCTGGGAGAACTACTTAAAGCGTTGCTCGAAGAATTATTGCAGGTACAGCTTGCTATTATTGAAGAGAAGAAAAAGGTCGGTGAAGACTAAGTTTTATAATGTTGTTTGGAGACTTCTTCTTCAGACTATCTATATGTTCTGGATTGATTCACTCTCACAAATGGAAACATGCCTATGGCCAGCGCGATGGCTCGTGGAATACAATGTGCAAGAAGTTTTTCAGGTTTCAAGGAAATGGTTGGTATCACAAGTGAAGTTATTCCAAAATATAGGCGCTCAGGCTTTGCCGAAGAATGTGCAAGTATGAAGGAGGGTGCAAAAGCAGGCTCAGCTTATCGGCGGGTTTCCAAATTAGTGACTACTTATTAGATCTCCAAAGTCACACAGTCGAAGGCTACGCTGCTGGCCAGGAAAGTGGGCCGGGAATAATAATTGGTGACAAAAGGTTCCCAAGAAAAAGAAATTAAGAACAAGAATTGATCAAGCATGGATGGGTGATAAAAACTGAGTAGTGTAATCAAAAAATCTCTGCAGCAAAGGTGAGTTTTTCATTATGTTTATATAATGGAGAACTGAATGCTTAAACTTCTGAGAGAGGATTATGTGTTTATATGTTTGCTGATGCTGCTCCGGATCACTTTGGTTTTGCTATTATTTCTTACACATCTTGTTGATTTTTTGGTGTCATAATGAATATTAATTATGTAATAACGCTTTATTGGCTGCTTTCCAAGCACAACCATTAAAATGGTGGCTTGCTTGTCTTGTGCATCTGGACACGCAGGTAAAATGGAAGATATATACATATCGTACACATATATACAGTTAGCTGGAGTGTGTCCGTGCTTTAGTTTCTTATGCTAGGGATACGAATATTACGCAGCTGCAGAACAGCTGTTTACCATCTGGAAATTGCCAGTCATGGATTGTTGCCGTCTCCTTATAATTATTTCTCAAATCATAACGCGGAAGCAGCACACCGAGTTCTTCCAGAACGAGACAGCGAGGCGCTTCTTCGGTTTTATGGGCAAAAAGTTTTTTGCATTTCGTGAAAACTCAGCGTCACTTTCCATGTGATCTTTACTATTTTTTTTTCAAATTGGTTGGTATTTTTCCGGGGTGTTGATTTTTCATTGGTCATATGCAGCGGACGGCGGGTCACTTTTCCTCATTTGATTTTTGCAAGCGATTTAAATTTTAACCATTGCCCTTGCTATTATTTCTGTAATTGCGACAAATGTCTACGCAGTGTCGCAAAGTGGGAATAGGGAAGCATATATCTCATTTCATCTCATTTAAGCATCCCATAAGTTTCTTTGTTGGCATTCTCGAGATTATCGGTGAAAATAGCAAAAACAATATCATTTTCGTTTCGTCTTTTTGAAACGTATTTGCGGGAGAAATGTCTTCTCATTATTACAGGCTTTCTTGCACCTATATATTGTTCTAATTCCATTTTTGAATGTCCTTTGTTTATCGAGGCGCTTGGAAATTGCTTTTATTTCTATTGCCATATAATATTACGCAGAAGAACACTATAATCTACAAAAATTATGTATACTGTGAATATATCTGCTTATAGACCATAAGCAAGCTGTTGGTATTATTAAATAATAATTATTATCACAATGGTACTGAGCAAGTATAAAACTCATCGCTGTAGCAGCGGCAATTGTCGGCGGTACGATTACTGGCAAAATCCCTCGGTTTGGTTAATTTTGTTTGGGCTTCAAAAGGTGTTTCGGGTATCGGCTGCTGTCCAAAAATCCAGATACAGCTATGATTCTTGCGATTGCATTTGCCTGTTATCAATGCTCTTTCGCCACCTGCCCTAATATCGTCTAATCCCGCATGCAGGAGCTTATACGCAATTCTCGGGCAATAAACTGCTCTTGCACAAGCAGTCAACTTTTTTATTTTGCTTGTCATTCTGAAAATATTTGCGTACAAACTGGGTCATAAAAAAGTGCTCCATCTCACTGCTGCAATATCACGAAGGGCTTGGAGGGGAAGCGAGGCTCGCGAAACCGACAGGAAGCATTGATTTCTGCGAAGCCGCGGAAGCGGGCGCTCCAAAAAACATGCTTGATGCCGCTCTATACGAAAAGCGAGCAGGTTATTGCCTCAGGGCAGCGGGAACAAGAGCTTTCTCTTGATGTGCGCCGTCATGCCAATCGTCTCAATATTGAGCGGGTTATCGGCAGTGTGCGGGAACCACTGCTTGTGGCTGAAGCCTTACAAGAACTAACTAAAACGGCTGCACCAAGCATTCTCCGGCTCATGCCCGTAGGCCTCCGCATGATGTTTTTGAAAAAACATCCGAACGGCCCGAAATTCGGCAACTTCCTGAAATTTTGCACAAAAAAATCATGATGGCCTGCTGCTTCCGAGTGTTTGCTACGAGAAAATTTTTCTCAATAGGGTAATCTGAAAAAAATAGGTGAAAGTGGCTCCACTCCCTCGCCTCTCTCTTCGCAGGAAATTGAGTAAAAAGCTGGCGGTAACATCTTCTTACTGGAATCAGAAATCCCAGTCTTATCGGCGGACTCGTTATTACCATAATGACAACAAAAGCGCTTCTGTTGCGTCTCTTGTTAGTTTTGTGCCTAATAACATATTCACTCATCAATTACATTATCGATAGCCTCAAAAGGAGCAGTGGCTGTGTCCTACAATCCAGACTGAAAACGTGGTTGATGGGCGACGGCATTGCCGATTTCCGGTCTTTCAGATGTGGGCAGGCCAGGGAGTTTTGAATTTGAAACAGCTCAGGGTGTCGTGGAAGGATTTACCTTCAATCTCGAGGAAGGATGCCATCGGTGCGATTATTTATTGAGGCAATGCTGAAGCAGTAAAGCAAGGGCGATGTGGTGACTCATCACGGGCAGATATTGTTGCTTCGGGGTCGTGGCCTGGAGCGGAAAGTCAATGCATCATCGACGGGAAAGGCACTATCTTTGCTGATGCCGAAGAAATTTTCTATCCAATTGAACGCAGTGCTGGTTATGTGCAGCTGTCGGCAGCTCCGTTTACACCTCGGCATCAAATCAGTCGACGCCATGATCTTCCGACTGCTTATTATTGATCGGTGACTGTTAGAAGACGCTAAATCATTGCCATTGATGCCATTTTAAATCAAAAGAGTGATCAAATATACGATGCTCAGTCTGCATTGATGTTGCTATTGGGGCAAAAGTTGCTTGTCTCAGGTACCCAAGTTGAGGCCGTGGAGCCATGGAATATTCATGCTTTGTTCGTGAGCTTCATTTAGATCTTGCTTCCTATGCTGCCATGGTGTATTTGGAGAATATTTGATGTGATGATTCTTTCAAAATACTGCTGTATCATATCGAGACCTTTCTCCCCTGCTTTTGAGAAGGGCTGTGAGGCAGAGAATCTGGTGATATTTTATTTCCATTTGAATGCTCAGCAAAGCTTAATAAAACTGTGGCTGGGCCACTGCCTGACCTATTATTGGAAAACCAGCTTGGCGATGTGTCTGCCTATATTCCCAGAAGACTTTCTCATCACCTGATGAACATCCCGCATTGAATTAGAATTATTCAATAAAGGTACACAACCGCCTCACGGGGAGGCGGCCGAGGCCATGAAAAAAGAGCCGGCAAGCTTCGCCTCGAACTCATACAAGTTGTGCCTATTTAGTTCTCGCTTCTCGGAGCTTGATGAGTCAACAAAAAAGGGGTCCTTTTGAAATTTTGAAGCAGCCCGAAGGCGACGCTGCCTCATTTGATGCCAAGTGGTCGTTATTTATGCTGCTATCAAACGAGATCTTGCTCTTGTGCCGAGCACAGCGTCAAGATTTGACAGGCACAAGCTGCATCGCCTGGTGCTTTGACATTGAATATCTTCATTGAAAAGACAGGGTGAATTAAAGATGAGATACAGCTGCAAAATTAAAAGGTGCTATTTGGGTCAAACAATACCATTAGCGAGAAAATCCCATCTGCATTAACACCGAACATAAAAACTGTAGAATAGGCTATTTAGTCAAAAATATGACCAGATTACTAAGGCGATGGAAACTGGTGCTCAATGACCAAGCAACTGCCCATCGCAGCTGTTTGGCTGCTCAAAATGTTTTGAATGCGCTTGACATGCTAAAAATATTTTGAACCTAGATTTTGGGAAATTTGCCTGAGTATACATTCTGCTGAGTGGCTAGCACTGCCCTATAAAAGGACTTGTTGGTTCAATGATGCTGTCCTCAGGCAAACAGGATACACAAAAGAAGGATCTTGAATATTGAAGTGTCTATTCTGGCAGTTGGTAAAAAAGCAAAAGAATATTTAAGTAATTGCGCTTGCTTTTTGCATTTATCTCACAACTGTGGCATATTTCTGTTTCTGGCTTTCATGAAAAAAAAATGGGATTCTATGTGGCTTGAATCAGCACAGCAACACAGGAAACTAGGCAATTTGCAAAAATAGTCCCTGCCCGGGAAGTAATAACTTCTAATTGAATAAACCATTCAACTGATATAATGTCACGCTTGAGCTGGAGAAGGTGGTGAAAAGTTTTTCCACAATTTTACCTATATTTTGAGCTAGCATATCCTTTGGCAACACTGATTCTAAAAATTGCATTTCATCATGTGATGTCTTGAATCAAACTGGTGTCTCTGCCGGGTACCTGTGGTTATGCATGAAATGCTGTATTCCTATAACTGTATTGAGTGAGTCCTAAAGACAAGCTGACGCTTCAGATGAACAAAAAACGGCATCACAGCAGACGTCTGGAGCTGAGTCTGATAAGCTATAAATAATCCAACAAAATAACGTGCTGGACTAGTGTGCAGGACACTTTTATATAGGGAATGCAGATGAAAAAACACTTGATGCAATTCAGGCAGCTTCTTTTGTGGGGAATTTTATGACGAGTGAAAATCCTGCCAGCTGTGATCCAATCAGCTGCTCTACCACATCTGGCCAGTGGGTAAAAGTGCAGATATTGCCCTCAAGTCTTCCCTTACATTTAAAATTTTTTATACAGAAACAAAAGACAGTGTATGCGGCAACTAGTATGTTTTTAAAATATTCAGGTAACCAAAAAAATGGATCTGTCGTACAGACATTGCAGTGGGCGACAATGAGGGGGCGGAAGATATATTAAATACAGATTCATATCTTGAATCTGAAGATATGAATCTGTATTTAATATATCTTCCGCCCCCTCATTGTCGCCCACATTCAATGTCTGTACGACAGATCCATTTTTTGCAACCTGAATATTTTTAAAAACATACTGATTGCCGCATACACTGTCTTTTGTTTCTGTATAAAAAATTTTAAATGTAAGGGGAAGACTTGAGGCAATATCTGCACTTTTATCCACTTCGCCAGATGTGGTAGTGGCTGAGGGAGCACAGCTTGGAACAGTCCCCGTCACCGCACCCCCTCCACTTTTGGCAGGATTTTCACTCGTAGAATAAATTCCCGCAAAAGAAGCTGCCTGAATTGCATCAAGTGTTTTTTCATATTGCATTCCTATATAAAATGTCCACGCCGGCAGAGCGCCGATAAAAAGTATCACGGCTGCAAGTTTTGAATACCACGTTATTTTGTTGAATTCTATATTTTTCATAGCTTTATGAGAGTGCCTCAGCTCCGGCAATAATTTCACTCAGTTCTGCTGTGATGCCGGCCTGCCGAGCCTTGTTCATCTGAAGCGTCAGCTTGTCTTTGAGCTCGCTCGCGTTATCGGATGCATTTTTCATCGTAACCATCCGCGCAGAATGTTCTGACGCGTTTGATTCAAGAATCACATGATGAAATGCAATTTTTAGAATCAGTGTTGCAAGATTTGCCAGAAGATCTTCCGGAGATGGCTCGAAAATATAGGTAAAATTGTAGATGCTGTGAGCCGCCGCCTTTTTCTCCAGCTCAAGCGTAGCACTATATCTGCCGTATTCGGGAATAATTTCCTCGATAATTTCCTGAAGCGATTCTTCCCGGGCAGGGACTATTTTTCGGAGTTTAGTTTCCTGTTTGAGTGTTGTGCGAAAATGAGTATAGACCACATCAATCTCATCCCATTTTTTTTCATGAAAGCCGGAGAGAACGGAATCTGCCACACGCTGAGTATCCTTAAATGCAGTATGATCGCCAAATCCGGAAAAAGCCTCGGCAAGCACAATTCCTTGACGCTGAAAATATTCTTTTGCTTTTTTACCGACTGCCACAATAGACACTTCAATATTCAAGTCCTTCTTTTGCTGTATCCAATTTTCTGCTTGCCTGAGGACAGCATCATTAAAGCCCCCGACAAGTCCTTTATCGGCAGTAATAACGACAAGGACAGCACTATGGGCTGGCCGCTCACATAGAATGTCGGGCAAAAATTTCCGAGGAGTACGGTTCAAAAGATCTTTAAGCATGTCAAGCGCGTTGGATGCGTATGGACGAGCAGCCAAGGCAAACAGCTGCGATCGGCGCATCTTGGTCATTGACACCACTTCCATCGCCTTAGTGATCTGGTTTATATTTTTGACTGATCGTATTCTCCTTTTTATGTCTCGTGTTGATGCCATGATAATTTATACCGCTGATGTTTGGGATTTGTTGAAATCTTCAATCGCGCTTTTTAATTTTGCAGCTGTCTCATCTTTAAATTCACCTGTCTTTTCGATGATCTCGAGCACAGGGCGATGCAGCTTGTGCATATATACAAGAAGATCTTTTGAGCGCTGTCCTATCTTGTCTGCCGGCACGAGGGCAAAATATCCGTTGATGGCGGCATAAATAACGACCACTTCATAATAGAATGGCAGCGGTTCGCCTTCGGGCTGTTTCAAAATTTCCGAAAGAATCCTGCCCTTTTCCAAAATCTTTTTTGTTGACTCATCAAGCTCGGAGGCAAACTGAGAAAATGCGGCGAGCTCACGGTATTGAGCAAGTTCGAGGCGAAGCTTGCCAGCTACTTTTTTCATGGCCTTTGTCTGCGCTGCGCCGCCGACACGTGACACCGAAAGCCCCGCATTGATGGCAGGTCGTGTACCTTTATTGAATAATTCTGATTCGAGATATATTTGACCGTCGGTGATAGAAATAATGTTTGTGGGAATATAGGCAGACACATCGCCAAGCTGCGTTTCGATAATAGGTAGGGCGGTAAGCGATCCTCCGCCGCGGTTTTTATTAAGCTTTGCTGAGCGTTCGAGGAGGCGGGAGTGGAGATAAAAAATATCACCAGGATATGCCTCTCTGCCTGGCGGCCTTCTCAAAAGCAGGGAGATTTCTCGATATGATACGGCGTGTTTTGAAAGATCATCGTAAATAATGAGTGCATCTTTGCCTTGGTGCATAAAATATTCTCCAATCGCCGTGGCAGCATAGGGAGCAAGATACCTAAATGAAGCTGGCGAAGAAGCTCCTGCCGAGACAACGATTGAATACTCCATGGCTCCGGCTTCCTCGAGCTTGGCAATGAGACGAGCAACTTTTGCTTCCTTTTGCCCGATAGCAACATAGATGCAGACTGGCGTCGTATATTTAGTATCACTCTTTTGATTTAAAATGGCATCAATGGCAATAGACGTCTTGCCTGTCTGACGGTCGCCGATAATAAGCTGGCGCTGGCCGCGGCCGATCGGAATCATGGCGTCGACTGATTTGATGCCGGTGTGAAGCGGAGTACCAACAGGCTCGCGGTCGGTCACACCCGGCGCGCTGCGTTCGATTGGATAGAAAATTTCTTCGGCACCGTCAGCAAAGATAGTGCCTTTCCCGTCAATCGGCTGGCCAAGTGCATTGACCACTCTTCCCACAAGTTCCGGCCCGACCCGAAGCGACAAAATTCTGCCGTGATGAGTCACCACATCGCCTTCTTTTACTGCTTCAGCATTGCCTAGAATAATCGCACCGATCACATCCTCTTCGAGATTGAAGGTGAATCCTTCCACGACACCCTGAGCTGTTTCAAATTCAAGCATTTCCTGCATAGCCACATCTGAAAGACCGGAAATGCGGGCAATGCCGTCGCCCACATCAACCACGCGTCCTATTTTTTCAGTCTGGATACTGAGCCGCGCATCTTGAATTTGTTTTTTGAGGGTATCGATAATGTGAGACATGATGAGTGAATATGTTATTAGGCGAAAAGTTTGGCGAGACGCGACCGGACGCTTGCGTCAACACGGACTGTGTCGTTGACGGTAATAACGAGTCCGCCGATAAGACTGGGATTTACTGATTCAGTAAGAAGAATGTTACCGCCAGCTTTTTCTTCAATTTCCTTGCGAACGGCAGGAGCGAGGATAGAAGCAGCTTCCACGTCTATTTTTTTCAGATTACGTGTATTGAGAAAAATTTTCTCGTAGCGTGAAAGAATTCTCGGAAGCAGGCGGCCATCATGATTTTTTTCGAGAACTTTCAGGAAGTTGCCGAGAATTTCGGGCCGGGCACTGTCGGATGTTTTTTCAAAAACATCATGCAGAGCCTGCGCGTAATGAGCCGGAGAATGCTTCATGAGAGTGCAGCCGTTTTACCAAGTTCTTGTAAGGCTTCAGCCACAAGCAGTCGTTCGCGCTCAGCAGGCGTAAGCTTTCCGATAACCCGCTCAATACTGAGACGGACAAGCTCTTCGGCATGACGGCGCACATCAAGAGAAAGCTCTTGCCGCTCTTCTTCAAGTTTCCGCTGCCCTGAGGCAATAACCTGCTCGCTTTTCGTATGAGCGGCATCAAGCATGTTTTTTGCCTGAAGTGCCGCCTCGGCTTCCGCGGCATCCACAACTGAGATTGCCTGATCATTGGCTTTTCGCAGAATCAATGCTTCCTGCACGCTCGTTTCGGCAAGCTTCTTTTTCGACTCCTCGCTTGCCTCAAGCCCTTCCTGGATTTTCTTGCGGCGGTCATCAAGCATTTTCATGACCGGCTTGTACGCAAATATTTTCAGAATGACAAGCAAAATAAAAAAGTTGACTGCTTGTGCAAGAAGCAGTTCCCAGTTTATTCCGAATTGCGTAAGAAGCTCCTGCATGCGGGATTAGACGAATTTAATGATAAGGGCAATAACGAGGGCGTAAATAGCGATAGCTTCGGCAAATGCAATCGCAAGAATCATAGCTGTCTGGATTTTTGAAGCAGCCTCAGGATTGCGGCCAATTGCCGAAACACCTTTTGAACCGATCCAACCGATTGAGATTGCCGGCACGATCGTACCGCCGACAATTGCCGCTGCTACAGCGATGAGTTTTATACTTGCTGGGTCCATTGTGATAATAATTATTATTTAATAATACCAACAGCCTGCTTATGGTCTATAAGCAGATATATTCACAGTATACATAATTTTTGTAGATTATGCATGTTCTTCTGCGTGATCTTCTATGGCAATCGAAATAAAAACAAGCGTCAGCGTGGCAAACACGAGCGCCTGGATAAAGCCAACAAAAAGCTCGAGCATCAAAAATGGAATTGGAACAATATATGGTGCAAGAAAGCCTGTAATAATGAGAAGGACTTCTCCCGCAAATACGTTGCCAAAAAGACGAAACGAGAATGATATTGTTTTTGCTATTTCACCGATAATCTCGAGAATGCCGACAAAGAAACTTATGGGATCTTTAAATGAGATGAAATGAGATATATGCTTCCCTATTCCCTTTGCGAGCACTCCGTAGACATTTGTCGCAATTACAGAAATAATAGCAAGGGCAATGGTAAAATTTAAATCGCTTGCCACCGATCTGAAAAAAGGAATAAATACTTTCTGACCCGCATCCACTTGGTAAAGACCAATGGAACCGACACCCGGAAAAATACCAAGCCAATTTGAAAAAAGAATGAGCGTAAAGATAGTCGCAATAAAAGGAAAGTAGCGCTCAGCTTTTTCACGAGATCCGAGAACTTTTTCCATAAAACCAGAGAAGCGCCTCAACTGCTGTCTCGACAACATTCTGGAAGAAGCTCGGTACGAGGTGCTGCTTCCGCGTTATGATTTGAGAAATAATTATAAGGAGAACGGCAACAATCCAGCTCGAAAGCAGCGTATTCGTGACTGGCAATTTCCAGATGGTAAACAGCTGTTCTGCACCTATCGTAATATTCAACATTATCCTATCCTAGCATATTTTTAGAAAGACTTTAAAGCACGGACACACTCCAGCTTGACTCGCGGGTACGTCTATATCTTGCTACAAGATGTCTGTCACTTCTTCATTTTACCTGCGTCTCCAGATGCACAAGACAAGCAAGCCACGCCACCTTTAATGGTTGTGCTTAGATTCTGTCTTGGAAAGCAGCCGATAAAAGCGTTATTACATAATTAATCCTACAATATTTTATGACACCAAAAAATCGACAATCAACTTCGGAGGAATCCTCTGTAAGAAATGATCAGCAAAACCAGAATTGGGATTCCGGACAGCGTCGCGACACCAACGATTGGAACAACACAAACCAGCCCAATATGAAAGCGGGACACGCCAAAGAAGCCTCAAAGGATGAGATGGAGAAAGGAAATCAGATGGAAGATTCAGACGCTGTACCCTGAGATCTTCTCTCAGAAATTCTAACATCTTGCGTTTCTCCATTATATAAACATAATCAAAAACCGCCCCATTTTGCTCGGGGCGGTTTTTGATTACACTACTCGGTTTTTATCACCCATCCGTCTTTCAAATACTGATCGAGTTTCTTGTTCTTAATTTCTTTTTCTTCGGAACCTTTTGTCACGATTATTTTATCATTCCGGCCCACTTTTTCCTGGCCGGCGTCACCTTCGAGCTCTGTAGGATTTTGAGATCTGATTGCGTCAGTCGCTGCCGTGGATCCGCCGATAAGCTCAGCCTGCTTTTGCACCTCCTTCATCTTGCGCTCTTCTTCGGCAAAAGCCTGAGCGCCTATATTTGGAATGAGCGAGAAAACTTGGCTTGTAATACCGGACTGCATTTCCTTGAAAATTCTCAAGCCTTCGCGCTTGTATTCCACAAGCGGATCGCGCTGGCCATAGGCGCGGAGATTGACCGACGAGCGCAAATATTCCATTGCCTCAAGATGATCAATCCAGAACATATCGATAGTCTGAAGAAGAAGTCTCCGAACAACATTATAAAACTCATCTTCACCGAGCACTTTTTTCTTCTCTTCAATAATAGCAAGAAGTGCCTCGTCAGCATGCTCTACCTGCAATAATTCTTCGAGCAACGCTTTAAGCTCCGCTCCGGCGCTGAGCAAGACTTTTCTCCGGCGCTCATATACAATTTTGCGCTGGTAATTTAGAACATCGTCGTATTCAAGCGTGTGTTTTCGGGAATCAAAATGAAAGCCTTCTATTTTTGTTTGAGCTGTTTCAAGCGCTCTGGAAATAATTCTATTTTGAATAGCTTCATCCTCTGGAATACCGAAGCGGCCCATGAGACCCTTGATCATATCTGAGGCAAAAACACGCATAAGACTGTCTTCGAGCGACACAAAAAACTGAGTGGCACCGGGATCACCCTGGCGACCCGAACGTCCGCGAAGCTGATTGTCGATACGCCGCGCCTCATGGCGCTCGGTACCGAGCACAAAAAGACCGCCGATATCTTTGACCGCTTTTGATTCTTCAGGAGTCGCTTCCGGACCGCCGAGCTTAATATCAACGCCGCGGCCTGCCATGTTGGTGGCAATCGTTACGGCACGCATGCGTCCAGCCTGAGCAATGATCTCCCCTTCTTTCTCGTGATTTTTCGCATTCAAAATCTGATGTGCGATACCCTCGGTCGTCAAAAATTGGCTCAAAAGCTCATTTTTTTCAATAGAGACGGTACCCACAAGCACAGGCTGACCTTTTTCGTTCACCTCCTTTATCTTCCGGGCAACAGCTTTAAATTTGCCAATTTCGGTTTGAAAAATAAGATCGGACAAGTCAGCGCGGGCCAGCTCTCGATTTGTCGGAATAACGATAACATCGAGCCCGTACACTTTATAAAATTCTTCTTTCGACGTGAGCGCGGTACCTGTCATACCGGCAAGCTTTTTGTAGAGACGGAAATAATTTTGAAACGTAATAGAAGCGTATGTGCGGGTTTCTTTCTGCACGTTCACACCCTCCTTCGCTTCAATCGCCTGATGCAAACCTTCCGACCATCGGCGGCCCGGCTGAAGGCGTCCGGTAAACTCATCAACAATCATTACTTCGCCATTGCGAACGACATATTCTTTTTCTTTCTTGAAGAGAGCTTTCGCTTTGACGGCAGTTTCAAGATGATGAACAAATTTTATTCCGCTTTCAGTATAGAGGTTGTCGATACCAAGAATTTTTTCAGCCTTCGTGATACCGTCATCAGTGAGAGAAATCGCCTTGAGTTTTTCATCGACTTCATAATCGACAGTTTCCTGGAGACTGTCGGCAATTTTTGCAAACTTACCATACAAATCTTCTGACTCAACAGTAGGCGCAGAAATAATAAGCGGTGTGCGTGCTTCATCAATCAGAATGGAATCGATTTCATCGACAATGGCAAAATTATATTCGCGCTGGCGAAGATTATTGATGTCATATTCGATATTGTCCCGGAGATAATCAAAGCCAAATTCATTGTTGGTGCCATACGTAATATCAGCATGATATGCATCGCGACGGGTACACGGCCGCAAAAATTCGTGAAATACTTTGAAGGATCCGAGGGCTATTGGCTGCATCTCGGCAGATGCACCAGCAGAATCAGAAGCCGCATTTTCCTCAGCCGGGCTCTGTTTGTGAGAAGCATCATATAGGAAAGAAGCATCGTGGTTGATGACACCTACCGACAACCCGAGCTTTGAATAAATTTTACCCATCCACACACCGTCGCGGCGAGAAAGGTAGTCGTTGACCGTGACAATGTGGACACCTTTACCGGTGAGTGCATTAAGGTATGCAGGCAGCGTAGCGACAAGCGTCTTGCCTTCACCGGTCTTCATTTCTGCAATCGTCCCCTGATGCATCATAATGCCGCCCATGAGCTGCACATCAAAATAGCAATACATC
>CAWDXL010000019.1:0-57647 GCA_963806325.1 Candidatus Parcubacteria bacterium | reverse complement strand
TGATCTTTTTACTTTGTATCCTTCAGTAATTATTATTTTTTCTATGGTATTTTTTAGAGAATATACTCTATCAGTTCCAGATATAGTAATATCATCAAAATACCGTGTATAAGTGAGTCTATTTTTCTTTGCTAACAATAGTATTCTTACATCTAAGTTTTTTAAAACAAGATTCGAGATATAAGGACTGGTCGGAGACCCTTGAGGAAGAACATAATCAAGAGTAGTAATTTTACAAAGCATTTCTGCAACCTCTTTTGAGCAGCCAATATCTAGATATAGCCGGTGTATCTTCGTGTGATGAATACTAGGAAAGAAATCATTAATATCAAAATTAATCATATTTTCTGAACACATGTGTGATTTTGCGTTTTCGATAATTGACTTACCAGAAGAACATCCGTATACACATTTCATTAACCTATTTTTACTAAGACAATTTGAAAGAATTGATCTTTGTACTTTTTTAAGCCCTTCTGAGGGGGCGTTAATGATGCGAATATTTCCGTCTCTCTTTTTCAATCGAATTTGATTATAAAAATAAGAAGACGTTGAAGCGTATCTATACAAATCTTTCTCAGAAACATTTAATACTGTTGAAAGCTCTGCTACAGAGAGAATTTTTTGATCAGGTCTTGAATGAAATATTTTTCTCATAAAAACAAAACGCCGTCTTGAGTTTAAAGACGACGAGTTTGAAAGCAAAGCGTGTGTAACAAATACCTAATGATTATGGTTACCCATAAGACTATGTACCCGAACCGCTTTAAGATGGTTAACGAGACACTCTGTATCTCTGCAAAGACTTTCATCTTTGCTAAAAATTTTTCCATATTAATTTGGTTAATGTATTTGAAGAGGCCTACCAGTTTTTAACCTGATAGCAACCCCTTCAAAAATTACTCTAATAATTCGACCTTTTCAAACTGTTCTCACAGCTTGAATATATCACTCAGGAATATGCATACATTGAACGAAACGAACGTAATGCAGGTTTAAGGTTACAGTCTACGCCCTTTCAGGCGAAAACTTTTACCTACAACCTTCACGCCAACGTGTGTAATTGTCGGGAAAACAGTGGTTAGTCTCCAATGAAGGAGAGTCTTCATGAGAAGACGGTGTCGAAGGGGTTATGGAATTGTCAGAGAATATTCAAATTATAGCACAAAAATAAAATTTAAGCAGAGCTCGAACCTCGGAGGGGTCAATGGGTAAGGGATTCGAACTGCCTCAAAAAAACGGCTATAAATATAGGCCTCGACGTCATCCGATACTAAATAATCCTGGCGGAGACGGAGGGATTCGAACCCTCGAGGGGAATTACCCCCTGCCTCTTTAGCAAAGAGGTATGTTAGACCACTCCACCACGTCTCCAAAAAATTTATAGAACGTTCCTAATTTAGCACAAAAACTGTGATTTTCAAATATAGAAAATGACTGGATTGCTGATACGTCATATTTCGAGATATGGTACAATCAAAACTTGACTTACCGACATTTTTAATGCTATAATAAACACAGAAAGGAGATCTTCCCATGGACGAATTTTTCGGCAAATTTTCGGCAATTGTGGTCGGTCTGATTATTATTTGCGCAGCGCTCAAAGGAGCGAGTTGCAGCACGAATTGTAATTGGATGTCTGCGCCGGAGGAGTTGGCTATACCTATCAGAAACGACAGCCCAGACGCGGTCACGGTCGTTACAAACGACGGAAGAACATGGAGCGTTTCAGCAAACTCTCACGTTCATATCCCAGTGCGGCCGGGGGCAACGGCGGATGGAAGAAGATTTGTCACCATCACTCTCGGTGACAACCCCACTGTCACCCTCTGGTGGAATGGAAAAAGTTTTACACAGTAATGCAAAATCTTTTCTCTTTCACCGCAGACCAAAAGCCGCTTCACGTGAAGCGGCTTTTTTCATGCAAAATTCTGCTATAGTAATACATCGCTAATAGCTATCATCTCTACACGCATGACAACAAAAAAATTCCAGCAGCTTGTGTATGCCTATTACGCGAAAAATAAAAGAGTTTTTCCATGGAGAGAAACACGCGATCCCTATGCAATTTTGGTTTCGGAAATAATGCTTCAGCAGACGCAGACTGAGCGCGTGATCATAAAATATAATGAATGGCTCGCTCTCTTCCCTACTTTTAAAGCGCTCGCCCGGGCACCGCTTGGAAACATATTGCGCACATGGCAAGGCCTCGGCTACAACAGGCGTGCGCTCGCTCTGAAACATTTGGCAGAGATTGTAACAAAGGAACACAGCGGAACGCTTCCTGAAAACTATGAGGAATTACTGAAACTTCCTGGTATTGGGCCATATACAGCCGGCGCTGTCATGGCATTCGCGTTCAACAAGCCACTGCCTATTATTGAAACCAATATCAGGACAGTTTTTATTCATCATTTTTTTCCGAAAGATCACGGGCAGATTCACGACAAAGAAATTTTGAGCTACGTAGAAAAAACACTTGATCAGAATAATCCTAGAGATTGGTATTGGGCGCTCATGGATTATGGCGTTCATCTTAAAAAAATCCACGGCAACCTCAATACAAAAAGCCGGCACTACGTGAAACAAAGTTCGTTTATCGGTTCTAATAGGCAAATGAGAGCCGCTCTCCTACGAAACATAACACTAAACACCCATGGAGCATCTTTAAAAAAACTTGAAGTCTGTCTGATTTCGGAAAAAATAAAAGTGATCGCACGGAAAAGTATTTTGAAAAATCTTAAAGATTTGGAACGAGAGGGTTTTATTAAAAAATCCAGAAATAATTATTTTATACATTCTTAAGCTCTATTTCATTTGATTTTGGGTATAATGCAGGAATGAATCCCGAAACGCGCATCGATGAGGTATTCCGGCTCACGGATATTCAAAAAAAGGGTCTTGCCAAGCTTGGACTAAAAACAGTTCAGAATTTGCTCTACTACTTCCCGCAAAGATACGGGGATGTTGTTGATTTTAAAAATATTATAGATCTCGAAAAAGGGCAGACGGCAAATATTTACGGCCAAGTCACAAATCTCGAGCTCAAAAAAAGTTTCCGTACAAAAGTACCGATGGCAAAAGCAACGATTACCGACACGACAGGCAGTATCCGCGCGGCATGGTTTCATCAGCCATATGTAGCCAAGATGCTCCAGGAAAATATGTACGCGAAATTTTCTGGCACCGTTTCGCAAGACAAACAGGGTGTACTTTATTTATCAAATCCTGAATTTGAGAAAATATCGGTGGCACCGGAAACAATCGGTACATCACTTTTTGGCATTCACGAAGGAGGCGAGCAGATTCTTTACCCTGTCTATTCCGAGACTCAGGGAGTAACATCAAAGTGGCTTTTCCATGCCGCGCAAAAATTATTCACGCTCAAAATTTTGGAGCAGCTTCATGATCCAATCCCTGATAATGTACTCAAAAAGTATAATCTTCCGACGCTCACAACTGCGCTCATCTGGATTCATGCGCCAAAAAAAGCATCCGACAGCGAGGCAGCCCGCAAGCGCTTTGCATTCGAGGAAGTGTTTTTGATCCAACTCCGCAAACAGCGTGAGCACATCGAGAATGAGAAGAATCCGGCATTTGTGATGGATAAAAATGCCGCAGACATTGAAAAATTTACTTCCCGATTTTCATTTGCTTTTACGGGGGCTCAGCAAAAAGCCATCGCCGGCATTTTAATGACTTTAAGCGCGGCACGCCCATGTCACGGCTTCTCGAAGGAGATGTCGGCTCGGGCAAAACTGCTGTCGCCGCGACTACAGCCTATGCCGCCGTCACTACGCGCCCCACGCTTCCGCCCTCGGAAAAATTCCCGTCAGGATTTGCGCAAAAATTTGGCACGCTTCAGGTGGCCTACATGTGCCCGACGGAAATTTTGGCGCAGCAGCATTTTGAATCATTCATTCAGTATTTTTTCCATCTTGGCATTTCGATTGGTCTCATTACTTCATCCGGCTGCAAGAAATTTCCGTCAAAATTCAATCCGCAGGGCTGGACTGATATTTCCCGCACACAGCTTTTGAAGTGGGTGAAGAATGGCGAGATTCCGATTTTGATCGGCACTCATTCACTCATTCAAAAAGCAGTCGCGTTTAAGCATCTGGCGTACGTCATTATCGACGAACAGCATCGCTTCGGCACCAAGCAGCGAAAATTGCTCGCCCGCAAAGCCGACAACTACGGCCGAATCCCCCATCTTCTTTCAATGACCGCAACGCCGATTCCCCGCACGCTGGCGCTCACCATTTTCGGCGATCTCGATCTCACGCTCCTCGACCAAATGCCAACAGGCCGCAAACCCATCATCACCGACATCATTCCTCCTACAAAAAGAACCGAGACATACGAAAAAATCCGCAAAGAATTGCGAGCCGGCAGACAGGCATATGTGATCTGTCCGCGCATCGACGAGCCTGATCCCGAAAAAGAACAGGCGTTAAATACCAAATCCGTAAAAGAAGAAGCGAAACGATTAAAAAAAGATATTTTCCCCGAATACGAAATCGCAATCATTCATGGCAAAATGCGACCGAATGACAAAGAAGACATTATGTCTGATTTTACCGACAATAAAATTCAGATTTTGGTCGCAACTTCATTGATAGAAGTCGGCGTCAATGTTCCCAATGCTACTGTAATAATAATAGAGGGCGCGGAAAGATTTGGATTATCACAGCTTCATCAGCTTCGCGGCCGCGTTATCCGTTCACATCATCAGGCATACTGCTATATTTTTTCGGAAACAAAATCAGAAAAATCAATGGATCGGCTCAAAGCACTCAAGACGGCAAAAAATGGTTTCGAATTAGCAGAGGCAGATTTGCAGCTGCGCGGCGCCGGAGAATTGTACGGCCGGCGGCAGTGGGGTGTATCAGACCTGGCGATGGAGGCAATGAAAAATTTGAAAATGGTTGAAGCGGCACGCACTGAAGCACGCACGCTGCTTGAATCAGATCAAGAGCTTGTCCATTACCCTCTCTTGAAATCTATTATAGAAAAAGAAGATGATCAAATTCATTTTGAGTAAATTACTGCTGAGTACTTGTGGAGTCTACAAGTGAAAACGTATCGCTGGTGGCACACATGACAGTATTGGCCACACAAACTTCAAGCGAGTATTGTCCGGCAGGAATAACCCGGGTACCCGTTGTACTTCCAACTGTCCACGAATAATTTATTCCATAATTTCCGTGAGAAGATATATTTCCATCTATTGGATATGGGGCCATTACAAAATTTGGACATGCCGTGTTTGTCGCTACACACGGAGCACGGGATGGGACGAGAACAATATCATACAGCGATTGATTTGGCACGACAGGAGCAAGAGTAGATGTGGCTGTTGTTGATGCAACACTCATCCACGAAAATACTTCGGGCGTGCCGCGCAGAAGGATGCTCTGTGCCTGAGGGGATGTAATTTTTATTGGAAGCGCAGCGGTAGCGACACCGCATGATACCGATTTCAAAGCAGCCATTGTGAGCGGGCCAACATATCCTGTTGGCGGAACATTATTGTCGCTCTGGAATTTTTCTACTGCTGCAAACGTGAGGCCGCCAAAATATCCAGTCGGTGAAACGGTAAGATAGCCCTTAGCATCAAGGAAAGTCTGAAGCGCAGCAACATCATTACTGTATGTGCCTTGAGCGACCGGAGTATTCAATGTCAGACATGTGTAGGTTGCAGGAGCAAGTGGAGAAGTGCTTGTTACATCAGCAGCCACAAGCACCGGCACAAGCATGGAAACTCCGCACAAAATACAGAAGATGTATATAATATAGTGTAATAATTTCATAGTTTGAATTTTTGATTAATTAAGCCGTATGCTGCCAGTATATACCAGCATATGTCAGGAGTAAATTTAATTTTTAAAAAGATTGATAGATAGGCATTTTTTCGCTATAGTTGCATTATTGCATGCATAGCTGTCTTGGCTGATAACAGAGTGCAATATTGCACGCATAGCTCAGTTGGTAGAGCAGCCGTCTTATACACGGCCGGTCCTAGGTTCGAGTCCTAGTGCGTGCACACAGAAAAAATACCATTCACCAAAAAACATTAAATATAAACGCTACTAAGGAGCAAGCATCAGGATAATTTGATTACCACTGCCAATATTCACAAATTGAGTCCCCTAATTAATTAGACTGTTCACATGCATCGCCCCAAATTAACCCCCCATCAGGACCACATGGCCCACCGCCATCGCCACCGCCAAGCTGTGGTGGTGGAATAATAATATAATCGGTCGGTGGAGTAGATGGCGGATTGCAAGTCGGACTGCCAACAGGAGGTGCCACGACTGATACGCTTTGAGTGTTGGTAACATATGTGGCAGTGGTTCCTGTTGTCAGGTTTTTCATATTAACCTGCGCGTATACATAGTGCGAGCCGGGAGTAAGGGCAAGGCTCTGGGTGGCACCATTTAAAGTTAAGAGTCGCGACAGGATTCGATAGGCTTGTTATAAATCCATTGAAGGTAATGGGCAACGGGAGGAATAATGTTTTTTGATTTTTGCCATCGACAAAGAGTTCTGCATTATAGCTATATGATCCGGGGATCGTCTTTGCAGCTGAAATTATTGCCGTAATTGGATTCTTCTCGACACATATTGGCTGAGGTGTAAATAGTGTTCCAGTCAGAGTAAAGGTGGGTATGGGCTGCGTACACGTCCCCACCGTCATGAATGGCTGGATATTGTTGGAGTAGTAGGTGCCAATAATATTTCCTGCTGCATCCTTGACAACAATGTTGGCACTCATATTGTGAGCACCAGGAGGAAGCGTGATGCCATTGATGATTGCACCTGAAGCATTAGTCGTTAGGGTAGCCTTAATAGTTCTAGGTAGTACGGTTCCGGTAATGACTGGCAGTGTCTGGTAGTCAAGATAAATTGTTGCTTCATATTTATCTCCCTTTGGAAATGAGGCTGGTTTGCCTGTCGTCGGATCAACACCGCTCAGGGTGATGGTAAACGGTGTTTTTGTGACGCAGGTTGCTCCGCTTGCTGGAGGGACGAGAGATGTGGTAAGTGCGAAATTCGGCATGCCTGAAGTAGTGATGGAAAAGACGTGGCTAAAGGTGGGATTTGCTGCAGTAGCCGATGAAACTACAACCTCGTAGTGACCAGTAGGAATTGACGGGTCTGGTAACCAAGAATAGTCATTTGCGTATGGAATGCCAGATGCAATGGGTTTGATGGTGTTGTCGTTGGTATCGGTGAGATCAATATTGACAGTCTGACCGGGTATGAAGTTTTTTGTCTTCCACTTAATAACAGCCATGACAGCGCTGCCACTGTTGGCAATGAAGTTTTTGCTGACGGTGACATTAGTGATGGAAGCGGCGACAGGGTTGAGTTCTAGGGTGGCTGAATAGGTTGGAGTAGTAAGATTTGTAGCGACAGTGACAGGATCCGAGTCTTCATACTTCACTTTGTCGGGTGTTAAAGCAGTCAACGTATAGGTATCACCAAACGTGAGCATGGCCAAATTCTGGAAGACAACATTACCATCCGAATCAGTAGTACTGGCAACCGTATCGTTCGGTGTTACTGAGGTATTGGTGAGTTCAACCTTTACCTTAGGCATAGGTTGATCATCAGCAAGCGGATCGGCAACTGTGGCCGTGACCACCATCGGATAACAGCCGTATTGTGTTGGGGGGTTGGCGGGATTCAATACACACGTATTCCCTTTCCGTAGATAACCAAAATCACATGTATAGACACATTTGTCTATTGCATTCGCTTCTTCACAATCATCAACAACAATACTCTGTATTGGATTTATTAAGCCTTTATCACCATTTTCAAAATCACAGAGGGAGGCGTTGTCAGGCGGATTTAAACATGTATTTCCTGCTACACATGTCGCGGGATCAGTTGCGGTCGCTGGTACATAATTATAACCCTCTTTACAAGTATATTGACAGAGGCTTCCGGGATTACACGCTTGAACCAGTTGCGATGGAACATTTTCAACACTATTATTTAACCATTGGCCTGGACACTCCTGACCATAGTAGAAATTCCAATCGGTTGGATCACCCGTACACATTCCCTGAGGATTTCCATTATTTGCACAGGATAATCCAGGAGCAGCAAATTCACCATTATCTTCACCTTTAATGGAAGCAATTGAATTACTGACTGAACAACAATTTTGAGTCACTATTTGATTGTCACCATCCTGACACTGCACCGATGCTCCTATCGGTCCACACATCGAACCTGCGGCACTGCAATTTCCAATCACAGGAGATGTTTGTTTTTCTGTCACAAAAAATGTTACTTGATCAAGGAAGCTATAGTGTATGCTTGTGGGTTATGCCCATATGTTTCATTGCCAGTAACGATAGCAGTTTGTCCTTTTTTGAGATGGCGTTGAAGGCTAGAAATATACTGTTGAGCTGCTGGCACATCCTTAAATGTCTGACATGAACTATCCTGAAAGTTTAAATTGCCCCCAAATGAATCAAGACACACCTGAGCCACTTGAGCAACTTTGGCACAAATCGGACCATGTACAGCATAGTAGGCATATACACGTGAACAATTGTACACACCTTTTAATTGGTCGCTATTAAAACCCGCCTCTGGGTAGATTTCATTTACGCTACATTTTCCTATCTGATGGTCAAGCCAATACTGAGCATCGGCTTGAAGACGACCGTTTTGACCAGGATTATCAATACCATACACCGCAAAGCAGCAGATACTACCGGTTGGAGTAGCTGCAGCGGCAGCAGCAAACTCTTGCTTGCTATTTAAATAATTATGAATATTGAGAAGACCGAGTGTTCCACCAAATGAAACTGCCAGAACGAGAACAGCACTGAGAGCAGCAAGATATTTTTTCATATAACTCAAGTATATCAAACAACAACTTCCCACGATACCACGATATGGGCGATATTTTTTATCTCACAAAAGCCAGCCTCTGTAATTTATCAAAACTAATTTTTATTGAAGGGCAGATACTAAAAAGTTCGGAAAAGAGGTAATGCGGTGCACAGGAAAAATACCGTTATTTTTAGGCATGGTATTAGCCATACCAGAACAGTTTACGAACTTTTTTATTTATATTTTAGTCTAGATGTCCCTTAACTAATTCATTGGTCCAATAATAGTTAAAGGTTTACTTGTTAATTGATTATGATTTGCATCATACACATTAATTGTGTATTGACCAAGAGCAAGAGCGGGCGACACGGTTACTGACCAACTTCCGTTTGATAATACTGCAATCGGACCGCTTTGGTAAACCAAATCTCCATATTGACCAACCAAGGCAACATTGATTTGACTCACTCCACTTGCTGTCCCTATTATATATGGAGTCAGATTAGTGACTTGTGTGCTAGTAAGAATTGTTGCTGAAGTTTGAGTTGTGTTACCGCTCACTGTTAGTGTCCCAGTCGTAAGTGGCCAAATACTGTATGCATCCCCACTATACACATACACATGGTAAGTTCCTGCGGGCACGCCATTGAAATTTACACTCCAACGGCCACCATTCGAGAGAATATCGGAATTAGCACCATCGGAACCCTCTACAGCCTGATATATACTACCGTCTTTAAGATATTGTGATGTTGAATTTGAATCGGTACTGCCGGAATAGCTCGTGCTGATAAGTTCCACCGTAATACTGTGAGCAACAGCAGAACCCGTGACAGAGAAGTTACCCGAAGATTCGGTCATTGAATTTTGATCAAGTGTCGCACTTTCAATCATTCCTGTTCGAGTTGCAATACTGTTTGGGGAGGTAATAGTGAAAGTAGACTGACTGTTGTCGGACACAATTTCCTGTCCAGCTACTCCTGTCGATCCCGTGATCCATATTTTATAAGAACTTCCTGGTATAACAGGACCAATTTCAGATGGAATAGTCCAGGAGTAGGAATCAGAAGAAGCGGTAAGATTGTTTGCAATCGTATAATTAAACTGAGGATTAGAAGTGTTTATTAATGAGATATTAACAGTACTCAACCCATTTTCCTGCCACGTTATGTTATATGTCTGTCCTTGAGTTAGTTGTTCCCCACCGTTTGGTGAAAGAACAGTGATTGAGGGCTGATTTTGGTTATTTGAGCACGGTGCCCCCGTCGAAGAATCAAACTCAGCACCATTTAAACATCCACTAACCGTATTTCCAGTCATTGTGAAACTGACGGCATTTGACTGACCGAGCTGTTCACTCATTCCGTTTCCATTTGATACAGTTACCTGATAAACACCTGGAGGAAAATTTTCAATAGCAAGAAGCGGAATTGCAAATGTGATTTGATTACTTGTGGCCGACTGAATAGTTTTACTACCATAGAAAGATTCTTTTAATTGACCGTTTTCACTGAAGTTTATGGTGTCGCTTGAGCTTAATCCGCTTCCGTAAATGGTTACCTGCGTGCCTATAGGACCAGAAGTTGGTGAGATGGAAGTAATTAAAGTTTGAGTTTGGTTTGTAGAAACACATGGCGCCCCTGTCACAGAATTGAATGACGCACCCATAGGACAAGGGTTCCATCCGGAAGGAATAACAGGCGTCGTTGGTGTGGTGGACGTGGCTGCAACCGGTGTAGTTGCCGTCCCGCAGCTGCTCGTATTGATGGCGGCTCTCGTAACAGGACCGACATAGCCGCTATTCAGAATATTCTGAGCTGACTGGAATGCCTGCACTGCAGCTTGAGTCTGAAGACCAAAGTAACCTGTTGGATCAGAATGAAGGTAGCCTTGTGATTCAAGAAAATCTTGGAGTGTAGACACATCCCCTCCTGTTGCTACATCCCGTGAGCGATATGAGAGATTGTGGGTAATGGAAACGCAGGAAGATGTTGGATTTGGATTAACATCCCCTATCTGAGCAAACGCAAACACTGGCACAAGCACGAGTCCAGTGATCAGCATGAGTATATATTTTTTCATTGTTGTTTTAGTTGGCAATTAATAATAAGAAAAACTTGATACATAATATTACAACTCTACAATAAATTACCCGTTTTTGAAAGGAGCAAGTGAAACTAAAAAGTAATTTCCACGATACCCCGATATGGGCGATATTTTTTACCTAATAAAAGCCAGCCTCTACTCAGCGATATCACAATGTTATTATTTTTTAAAATACGCTTTTAATAACGAGAAAGAATCTGGGCCTGTGTGGTCTACGATATTAATTGGATACTGTTTGAGATATTCTAATACCTCATCAATAGAAGAGACATAGCTATTTTTGATATACACTAAACCCTTAGGAGCAAAAGAACCCAAGAAAAATGGAGTTCTAACTTTATATTTTTTCTGATCCTTTAGTCTGATAACTATACACATTTGTATATTCTTATAAAAAGGAACTCTGGCTTTTTCCACCAAATCGATATCAGACCATATTATTTTCGATTTCACAGGTGAAAACATATAGTGTAATAAAACACCCTCTGAATCTATGCTTAATGTTGGTATTTTTCGAACAAGGTAATATGTTTTTACGATATTTGAAAATAAAGAAAGCACTAGAAGCAATAAAAATAAAAATATTATTGCGATAATAGTGTTTATTGAAAAAAAATTAGGTAATCCAAAAAAAGTAAACCCGGCCAACACGCCAAAAAAACATATTTTTACTATAAAATCAAAAAGTATTGAATTTTTATTTGGATAAAAATTTTTCACAACTCAAGTATATCAAACAACACTTTTCCACGATACCCCGATACAAGCGGTATTTTTTACCTAATAAAAGTTAGTCTTTACCAATTCCAAGCCACTCACCACCTATAGCCATATCAATAGGAGCCTTTTGCCGTAACCACGAACGTTAAAGGATTGCTTGCCGAGAAACCAGGCTGAAACGGCACAATGATTATCTTATACGTTCCAGGATTAATCCAAACCTGGGGATTAGATCCATACTGACATTTTTGCGGATTATTCATTGCATCTTGCAAAGAGCAAGGAGATACAGTATCAGGAATCGAGAACCGCAACTGACCATTGGCGGTTGACTTAACATCAGAATCAAACCAACTAGTAGTAGTATTGCCAAAATAAATATCATATCCATGCTTAGAATTTAAACCTTGTCCGAAGATGACAATATTATCTTTTGGTTTACCTGAAGAACTAGAAAGAGAAGTGAGAACAACTGTATTATTTGTACTGACTATAGAAGAGTTATTGGTGTCTGTTTTAGGTAAAATGGTTTGTAGTGTTGATGATGCAATAGAATTTTGTTCTGCTGTGGTACTGCTAATAATGTCCGAAGGAGGACTATTAGAAATATCTTGTAGAGTCGTTGATGTTGCCATGTTTTTAGAAGCAGTTTCAAGCTGCTTTACACTCGACAAGCCCCCGGAAAATAAACTTCCCAGCAAAAAAATAACAAAGAAGATAGCAAGTGATACCACAATGACAAGCCATCCAACGATAACTAGGATGGCTTTCCCCGTACTTGCTTTTGCCGTTTTAATGACAAGTGTTCCGGCAATCATGTCATGGAGTGCCTGTTTTTTCTGGGTAAAAGGCTGCATGATAAAGCCGACCAGGAAGATGCTGGAAATATATTTTGAGAAAAATCGTCCGGTCGATCTGCCTCCGGAAATCTTGTTGCCGTTGAGATCGACAACCTTGATGCCCATTATCATTTTACCGAGCGTTGCCTGCTTAGCAGAGGCCTCCATCGCGATATAGTAGAGTATCGAAGCGACAAATACGAGAGATGAGATGATTTCAATAACAGTTTTGTCGTGGCTAAGAAAAATGGCCAGAATACCGACAGCCAGTGCTCCGGCTGATAAAATGAATCCATCGAGAATCATTCCCATTAACCGATTCCAAAACCCGGCATACGCAATTGCAGTTTGAGATAGTATTGCCGGTTCGGGTCCTTTTGCATTTACAATCTGAGAAGCAGGAGCAGCGGCTGGCGTATAAGTACGCACTTGAGCTGCAGCCAATCCTTCATTAATATCAGCCTGTGTCCAACCACCTTGAGACATCAGCATGCTGGTAATTTCTTGTTGTGTCTTCCCCTGAGCGAGATCCTTTAATAAAGGTTACTAGGTCGGGAGTAATCATGTGCGTAAGTTTTTCATATAGCCCAAGTATAACAAACACAAGGATAATGCATGGGGTAATTATCCCCACTTCCCCGATCCCGAAAGGACATTAAAACTCATTACCCGATATTCACCTGAATACGCTTCCTCATATCAATAGCTCCGGGAATATCCAATATGGCTTCAAGGCTCCAGGTAATTTGTCGCATAGCCATGCCAGCGCTTGCCTCTGCCATGCTTGCGAGAACACCTAAAACTCCGGTAGCAGGAACAGCATTTTGCTGACTCTGAAGAACGCTGGCGGGAATGAGAATTTCAAACGGATACTCAGCTTCCGTATATTCCTTTGAACCGTCGATCGGCAGTTCAAATTGGAAAATCGGCATTGTCCTTCGCTCCGAATTATTCATGCCATTCATATTGTTTTGATTATTGAATCCAAAATTCCTATTTTGCGGAAGTGTTTCCGTTTCTACTCCGAGAAGCCATATCGAGAGTTTGTTTGCTTGAATGGGCTTATTGAGTTTTATGTGCACCTTGCCTTTAATAGTATCTCCTGGATGATAATTGAATTGCTCCGGCGTGATTTCTATTGTTCCTCGTTCAAATAATCCGAACATATATTTTATTGATTACTAGTAAGGTCCTGTGATTGAGCGCCGCCTCTTTTATTGTGCACATGGAATCCGAAAGCGATCAAGATTACGATTGCGACAACAACTGATGAAATAAGAGCGATCGGGTTATGAGCGATTATTGATACAACAATAGTGACTGCGGTCAATATGAGGGCGATAACAAAGGTGGCAAGCATGACGGTAAAACCACCGATGCTTGCCAGAATTGGCAAAATGCTCAACAGCGTGAGAATGGGAGAAAAAAGCATGGATAAACCAAGCCACATCATTATAAATCCAATACCCCTAAACACCCATAGCCAGAGCACGTACTGGCTATGAAGAGAGCTGATCGCATCGGCACGTGAGCCGGGATACATGTAAAAAAGCTTGTTGTTATTGTCGTCATAGAATGAAACAATATTTTTACCGTCAAGCTTCCCAAACGTGGTCACATTGGCTTCATTTGGAAGAACATAATAATTTACCTGAGTATCCCCCACTTGAGGATTTTGATAGGAGCTTGATGTGGCAATCGGAATATATATTGTATTCCCATTTACCAGTGTCATATTTTGCGATTTTTTTATTATATCGCCGTCGTTCAATTGCAATTTTTGAGGATAAGGAACTTGAATCGACGGGTCAACGGTATACGCCCCCCATCGTCATCGAAGAAGCATTCATATCTTCCGACGAGAGGGTTTCTGGCGGATTTTCATGGCCTTGAGGATACTGAAACATCGATGAATCGGGAGCTAGAGGGCTCCATTTTTTAACGTACGTATAGGTGGTCTTCGTAGTTTGAGAACCTCCGGTATTATTGGATGTCTGCGAACTTTTCTGCTCAACCCAAACATATTCCTGAACAAGCCTGCTGATACCCACATAGTTATCGGGCTTGAGAAAAATACCATCGCCAAGCACTGAATCGGTAGTGATTGGTCCGGTAATGGAGATAAGATTCCCATTCTGGTCAGACGCCAGCGTCTGATAGCTGACAGACACGGCTTTTTGGGCAATTACGGAGAGATCAACCCTCCCTTCGTTCCAATACAAAACCGTAAATGATGCAATGAATAGCAATATTCCAAATGGAATTCCCATCACTGAATTCACTATTCGGGAACCAAAGCTTGTTGTTTTAACACTCGTGTATTGATTGGGAGGCATGATGATTATATTAAATAAGATGCATATCTTTAATTATTATAACTCTAACTCTACAATAAATAGCACAACTTAGACAGGAACAGGTGGAATGGTTGCTGCCTACTTCCCCAAAATCGCCCTCCTTGTCACCGCTCCAAAGTACCCCGCTGAAGGACTGATGCCATACTTAGCTTGAAATTTTGAAAGCGCAGATCTAGTAAGGATTCCAAAGTAGCCAGTGTCATATTTATTATTCAAGAAGCCTTGAGTTATGAGAAAAAGCTGAAGCTGTTTGACGTCAGGATCCCTGCTTCCGAGCGTGAGGTTGTGAGTGAAGACGTAGGCACTTGTCGGTACTGATGGGTATGTGTATGGAGCAGCCGGAACATGAGGAGTTGCCGGTGATTTAACGTAGGCGTAGGTGCCAGGGCAGCGAGAGCCTGTCTGAGAGTTGTACAGTGCTCCGGGAGGGCAGACGGTTGAGATTGTTGAAGTTGCTTGTTGGACAATGGCTGTTGTGGCTGAAGGAATATAGATGCTTCCGCCTCCACTGCTTTGGACTCCGACACTGCTGGTGGTGCTTCCACCTGAAGATGCTGGCGCTGCAATAGTGATGGTGACAGGCGTAGAAGTGGCATAGTTGCCAACATTATCATAAGCAATAGCGGTGATAGCGTGAGCACCGGCCGAGAGTCCTGATGCATCATATGAGATGGAGTATGGAGAAGACGTGCCGACAGTACCGACATTGTTTCCATCTACCTGGAACTGGATGCTTGCAAGACCTGATTGGGTATCAGTGGATGATGCGGTGAGGGTGATAGTGCCTGAAACTGTACTTGATGCCGTAGGTGCTGTGACCGCTACGAGTGGAGGAGTGTAATCATTGGAGAAGACGGAGATGCGGTTGTTGTAGGAGTCGGCGACATATATATATCCATTATTTACGGCTACAGCGGAGGGATTAGAGAACTGACCATTGCCAATACCCGGCGTTCCCCATGATGATAGAAGGGTGCCTGATGCATCATATTCGTAGATTGCATCATTGGGGTAAGAGGTGGCAATATACATGTTGCCTTCAGTATCAATATATATATCATTAATACCTCCATCATTTCGGACTGTTGAAAACTGATCGATATATTGATCAGGAGTTTGCAGACTGATCATTGTGCTGATAGAATTCCCGGACACAACCGCTATAAGCCACATACACATGACCTGATACGGGAGAAATTGCGACACTCGCTGGTGTCCCGGTGCACTGGTTGTTCCCGGCGCCCGCACTATTTGTTGCCAAATATTTTATAAAACTGTATGGCGTCGTAGTGGTACTTGTGCGAGAAGCAAATTCCTGAATAAGATTGCTGAAATCGAGCACATATATAGTACCTGTAGACGATGCAACGGCAATACTATACGGGTTATAAAAAAGCCCAGGAATACCATCGCCGCTACCGCCAAATTTAGCGTAATAATTGCCTGAAGCATCAAAAATCTGAACATTAGATTTGCTGCGATCAGCGACGTATACATAACCCTGAGCATCGGTAGCAAGATCTGTGGGGGCCTCAAATTGCCCATTATTATTACCTAATGTCCCCCATTGGCCAATATAATTGCCAAATTGATCTAATTTTTGAACACGACTATTAAGAGCATCGGCGATATAAAGATTATTTGAGGCACCAATCGCAACAGCGCTAGGATAAGCAAATTGCCCATTGCCATTTCCTGCAAAATCTTCCCATGCGGCAATAAAAATTCCTGACGAGGTAAATTTTTGGACACCGGAAGCCGGATCGACAACGTACACATTGCCCGATGTATCGGTGGTAACACTTATCGGATCACCAAATTCGGAAGAAACAGTATACACAGATGGACTTGGACTTCCCCATTGAGTGATATAAGTTCCCGTACCATCAAACTTTTGGACATTGTCGGTAACATTGTCGGTAACATATATATTGCCGGAATTATCGATTGTAATGCCATAAGGACTCTGAAACTGCCCGGAGCCAGTGCCTATGCCGGCGCCAAGCGTGCCGATATATGCGGTGGTTGAGGCAAATTCTTGAACATCTTGGTTTACATCATCGGCAACAAATATATTCCCGGTTTTATCTATCGCAATACCCTGCGGGTCTTGAAAATCACCAGGATCAGTACCATATGTCCCCCACGAAGCGATGGAATTGCCTGTTTGATCGTATTCATACACAAGACCATCCGCATTGTCTGTAACATACATGATACCTGTTATGGGCGAGATTGTTATATATTCCGGAGTATAAGGAGTACTCCATTGATTTACATATACGCCAGAAGAAGTCAGTTCTTCGATGCGGTTATTTTGAGTATCAGCCACGAATAAATCTCCGGTTGATGACGCAATAGCTATACCGACAGGAAATGAAAACTGCACATTACTCGGGTCTGATCCATTAAATTGAGTGACATAATTGCCCGACGCATTAAATTTTTGGATGACGCTATCATTGGTATCAACTACATACAGATTGCCCGAAGCATCGACAACTGCAGCGGAAGGGTTGGCAAAAGCTGATTCATGAATATTATCAGGCACAGTTGGAACCTGTCTGATGAATTTTGGAGGATGTATGTCAGCCTGCGCGAAAGGAGCGCAGCTCAAGGAAAGCATGCCGATAATGGGCACGACAGCAATGAAAATCCCAACATATCTTTGCAACACTTGCCGTATATACAGTACAAACATTTGAAGTGAGTATATCATATTCCATGGGGAGTCACAGCAAATTCGCATGGAGAATACCGACCTCTCTTTACTCGCCTGTCTGATAGCGGCTACTTAACGTAATCATTCTTCACCTGACTCAAAACGGGCGCCAATTGTTTTGTCAGCGTGTCAGAAAAATCCATGACAGCATCGAGCTGCATCTTATTTTCAATGACTTTATTGCTAAAAATAAAGAGCTTGTTATTGGAAAATTCAAAGCTCAGCGAAGCCCCTTTCTGAATAAGCTCCTGCATGATATCGGGCGTCAAAATTTCCAAAGTTTCTATTTCATACCCTTCCGGCACATACACGCTGAAATATTTATTGAAATCATCCTCAAGCGACAATTGTTTTTTACCTCTGAATTCACGGATATCGTAGGCATAGAAAGATTGATTTTCCATCATAATGTCCGTCACATCGCCGGCATATTGCGTTTCAAAAACACCGTGCCATTTTTTAATCTGCCTGCAGACCGTATACGCAAAAAGTCAGTACCGCCGGCCAATTTATATCCTACCGCACATTTTACTTAGTCGCCATTTTGAATCTGTGGCCAGTGTTTCGCGCGAAATTCATCAATGCGCCGGAGCGCGAGTTCGATATTGGCAATGTTAATACTTTCATCAATAATATGTTTTTCGAGATTTTGCTCTCCTGATTCCGCTTCCCTCCTGAGATCACCGAGAATGTCGATATAAAATCCGCGAGCATCACGGAGCATTGTTTCAAGAGACTCAAGTTCGGTCTCCGAAATATCAAGGGGTAAGCCCTGCTCGATAAGTTTCATTTTGCCCTGGATATATTCAGCATCAGGATGTTCTATAGAAGATGGTTGTAATGTTGTTTTTTCCATACGATTATTTTTATGTTTTATATCTCCGGCTGTTTTTTCTTTGGTGTTACACCGTTGGCAACAAGAATCTGTTCGAATTCTTCCCGCTCAATAGTTTCTGTTTCAATAAGGCGCTTAGCAATAATATCGAGGAGCGCGCGGTGCGTGGTGACAATACCCTCGGCTTTTGCATGAGCCTCATTCATAATACGAGATACCTCACCATCGATATCGCCCGAAATTTTTTCCGAATGCTCCCGATCCTCAACCCCGCGGCCAAAGAGAGCCCGACCGCCTTCGCCCTCAAGGGCGATAGGACCCATTTTATCGGACATACCGTATTTTGTCACCATATCACGGGCCATTGCCGTGGAAACCTGCAGATCGTTTGACGGACCGGTTGTCAGATCGCCGAAAACCATTTTTTCCGTAACGTAGCCGCCAAGACTCATGGCAATATCGTCAAGAAATTCTTTCCGCGACTGGAGCTTGTGATCATCGAGCGGAAGCTTAAGCGTGTAGCCCGCTGCTCGACCGCGGGAAATAATGGAAATTTTATGGACAGGATCTGCAAACGGAAGCACGGATGCGACGAGCGCATGGCCGGCTTCGTGGTAGGCGGTAATTTCTTTTTCTTTTTTATTGAGCACATGGCTGCGGCGCTCGGGACCGAGCATGACTTTTTCGATGGAGCGCACAAGATCGTACTGGGAAATTTTTGTGCGATTTTCGCGGGCCGCAAGAATGGCAGCTTCGTTCATGAGTGAGTAAAGATCGGCGCCGGAAAATCCAGGGGTGCGCTCTGCTACCACTTCAAGATTTGCATCCTCCGCAAATGGCTTGGCCCGCGCATGAATGCGCAGAATATCGAGACGGTCGTGGCGATCGGGCGGGTCGATGGTGACGCGGCGGTCAAAGCGGCCGGGGCGCAGCAATGCAGGATCGAGAACATCAGGACGATTGGTCGCAGCCATGACAATAACTTTTTCATTCGGCTCAAAACCGTCCATTTCGACAAGGATCTGATTCAACGTCTGCTCGCGCTCGTCGTTGCCGCCGCCTACGCCGGTACCGCGAACGCGGCCAACCGCATCAATTTCATCAACAAAAATAATAGAGGGGGCGGCAGATTTCGCGAGCTTAAAGAGATCACGCACACGGGAGGCGCCGACACCGACAAACATTTCAACGAATTCGGAACCGGAGATTGAAAAGAATGCGACCTGAGCTTCACCGGCAACAGCCCGAGCGAGCAAGGTCTTCCCGGTACCAGGAGCACCCATCAAAAGAATACCTTTGGGAATGCGTGCGCCTATCTCAAGGAACTTTTTCGGATTCCTAAGAAAATCAACAATTTCGGCAAGCTCCTCTTTTGCCTCCTTTGCACCTGCCACATCTTTAAATGTCACACGCTGTTTTTTATCATCGGGACCAGTAATGCGGGCTTTTGATTGGCCGAAGGTAAATGCCTGCATGCCAGCACCGCGCACCTGGCGGGAAATAAACCATGCAATAATAACAACAATAACAAGAGACAGGAGATATGGGGCAAGATTATCAATCCAAAATGCAACAGCGCTTTCCTGCTGTATATTGATCGAAACCTTTGAAAGTTCTGCCGGAGTCACCCCATAATTGACAAGCGATTGAGTGAGCGCAGTCCCTTCTTCTTTCTTGGCATCTTTTATAATAGTGTTTGTCGTATCATAGTGAACAGTAAGGTCATCAGTATTCACATCTATCTGGGTGACTTTGCCCGCAATGACATCAGCTGCCACTTGCGAAAGGGATACTTGTGGAGTTTTTGCGGTGTTGTCGGCTATCAGAGAATACGCTGCCGCAAGAGCAAGCAAAATAAAAATGCCGATAATCAGATTTTTAATAAACTGGCTTCCAGCCGGCGGTTCCGGGACTTTCTGATTTTTTCGGTTATCCTTTTGATTATCCTGATTATTTTGGTCTGTATCGTTGATGTTCATAGAAAATGCTTTAAAGATTGCACGCCACATAGTATCAAAAATTTGACTTCACCGCAAACATTATTTTTATTCATTTTTCTGATAGTATAGAGCCATGCCTTCCCTTGTGTACAACAAAAAAGCAGCGTTCAATTATGAAATTCTTGAACGCTTTGAGGCTGGTATCGAGCTTACCGGAAGCGAAGTAAAATCCCTGCGCGCCGGTCTTGCAACTTTTGAAAGCACGTACGTCATCATTCGTGGAGGCGAAGCATGGATCATAAACATGAAAATCCCGGCTTACCAACCCAACAACCTTGTGGGTCGCGAGTCTTCATACGATCCTGGACGAAACAGACGACTTCTCCTTACAAAGCCCGAGATCGCAAAGCTTGCCAGCCTGGGCACTGGTTTGACGATAGTGCCAATTACAATGTATAATAAGGGCCGTCACATCAAGGTTGAGATCGCTACGGTTCGAGGCAAAAAAGCATTCGACAAGCGCGAGACCCTGAAGAAACGTGACACCGAGCGGCAGACCCGCCGGGAATACAGTGATCGTTGAAAATTATTTTTTGGGGATGATCGGCCTAGACAAGGGTCTTTCTCTTATTTGTGCAGCGTAGAGCACCGTTATCTCTTAAATCTGACGGAAACTCCAAGTGCAAATTCAGCACGACAAGCGGTTGCTTCGCCTTACGCGAACAACTTCGCTTTCTCTTTCGCGTAAGTTCCTTCGAGCTTTGCTCAGGACTGCCTAGGAGACATCGCCCGGACGTTTTTCCAACATGTCCGGATACGGTGTTATAACGTTGGAATAGAACCCGTGCCCGTTCCGCCATAGGTTTGAAACAAAGGAACTCGGTATCGCAGGACTTTTGTCCGTCTCTTACCTGCCCTGCTTAAAGTCTTCGTGTAAAAGCGAAGATGAAGACATACTACACGCTGTAGACTCATCTAAGAACACTTCTTGCACCCGGGTTCGATTCCACGGCATCTCCACCACATTTGAAAAAATATCTAATGGGCATTTAAATGCTCCTAGAAACAATCGCCGCCACGTATTGGAAACGACTCAACCAAGACAACATCGTATCGCTCGCCGTGAAGTTTATCGACCCGCACAGCCGTCGGTCGAACGTGCATATTATAAACAAGCACCAGAAGATCTAACCGTTCTCAAAATCCCCCGTCTTTATGGCGGGGGTTTTATATATTCAACACGCTTAATTATGCATGTGTCTTAAAAATCAGAAGGCGGCATGCCCGTGCTCCCAGCGTTGCTATCGCATCATAATCTTTAACAGCACTTCCCGAAAGATTTAAAATTTCATGGTGCAATTGCTCGCCTTGTACGGCGCTTGTGCTGGTAATATTACATGTATCAATGGCGATATAGTCGACTGATGTTTGTTTGAGAGAAATTGCAGATACCATCGCTTGAGGAGTATCAAAAATCTCAATATTTCTAATATCACTATAAAGAGAGAGCTGCGGCGAAGAGCTTATGACTGTTGCTTGCCCTTTATCTTCAAAAAATCATAGTATCCGGAATATGCTGGACTCAATGAAACTGCCGGCCACTGCACACTTATGTATGGATCCCATATACCAATCATGCTTATGATGAGCACAGTACTGGCAATAGCCATAATCTTCCAGCCAGTCTTAAAATGATTAAGAGCAAGAGCAAGCCCCGTGCCTGCTGCAATCGAGAGATATGGTAGAAAAGCGATGCCATACCGAAGCTCTTTATGGCTCACTAAAGAAAAATAACCGCCGATAATAATGAGCGCCAGAAAAATGAGCGTATATGGCGCATATATATGTTTTCTTAACTGGATAAAATATACAGCGACAGAAACTAGGCCAAAAATAATAAATGGATTTATTTCAAAAAGCCCCTGGATGTAAAAAAATGGATTGTGATCAATGCTGCCTGAGACCGAGCTTCTGATCGCAAGCATGAGCGGCAAAAAAGGATGGGCATAGGCAACGACATTAGAGATAAGATACGCCAAAGGAATAATCAAAAAGAAGCCGGATGTCAGCACCGTATTTTTTACCGTGGCCCTGTCGCGGATAAGAGAATAAATACATATCGGCACGATAATAAGACCTGCGGGAAAACGGAGGATACATGCTAGGCTCGCCGCGAGGCCGGCAGCAGCAGGTTTCTTTCTAACAGTCATATAGACACCAAGCACGGCAAAAAAAGCTGACGGCATATCGGTAATCTGAATTGCGGTAAAAAAAAGCACAACCGGCGTCCATCCAAAAATAATTGCAGAGTATAGGCCGGCGTCAGGATATAGTTCATTTCCAAGGAGATATACCAGGACAATGAGACCGAGAGCCGAGATGCATTCTAAAATTTTTGTCCACAATAAAAAATCCAGTCCGGCTTTCCATAACATTCCAATGACAATGGGCCAAAGCGGCGGACGAAACTCTTCCCATATTCCGATTGTACCCCTCGAAAATAGGTACTTACCCATACCTGCGTATATGCCTGCATCCCACCAGGCTCCGGCTGATCTATATATAAAAACAAGATCGAGCATAAGCCACAATGCAGTCGTTATTAAAAAAATAATTGTGGCGGGAGAATATTTTTTTATAATGTTTTTTATCGGCATAATATACAGATGAGATTCAACGCCATCGATCGTTATGATGCTGACGATGAGAATGACACTTTTCCAACAATAGATCGTCTAAACTCTAGGATTGCAACCGTGTTTCCAGTCCTTAAAGGAGCTCTTATGAAAAGCGCCGCTCTGTTCTTTGTTGCACTGTCTGCATTCACCCCTGCCGGCTGTACAGCCAGCCACGCTCAAACACCACAAACTCGTCCGACCGGCGATCAGCTGGTATATGGATGGGTTGAAGTCTATCCAAGCGAAGACAATCTCATCTTCTATGATGAGCAGGAATACCGCCGACATATTCTACATCAAGTCGACAGAGAGATGCTCAGGCTCACCAAAAAAGGCCTGGAGGCCTATGTTGTCAGGCTTGCTGATGGCCAGTTTATCATTAAACGCTGGCCCGATTATTCCGACAGTTATTTCACCACGAAATAGCAGTACTCGCTTCCGCTGTGCAAAAGCCCCGACCATACAAATGGCGGGGCTTTTTTCAATATTTTTATTTATTTCTCGAGTCCCCTTTTAATGTGGCAAATGCTTCTTGAACCGTGGTCATAAACTGGGCAGGGAAAATGATGGTTGAATTTTTTTCGGTCGCAATTTCGGCCATTGTCTGAAGCGTGCGAAGCTGGAGCGCAACCGGATGCATAGAGATAAGATCCGCTGCCTGCCCGAGCTTCTCGGCTGCCTGAAATTCACCCTCGGCTGCAACAATTTTTGCCCGGCGCTCGCGCTCTGCCTCGGCTTCTTTGGCCATTGCCCGCTGCATGTTGTCGGGCAGTGTAATATCTTTAATCTCAACCGCTGTCACCTGCGCACCCCATGGCTCGGTATGGGAATCGATAACATCTTTAATTTGAATATTAATATCTCCTGTCTGCGACAAAAGCTGGTCGAGAGAAAATCGTCCGACCACATTGCGAACCGTTGTCTGGCTGATTTGATTGACTGCATCATGAACATTTTCAATAGCCACGACAGATTTTTTCGGATCGACAATATGATAGTACGCGACTGCCGCAATATCGATAGAAACATTATCTTTTGTGATAATTTTCTGTGAAGGGATATTCATGGTGATGGTGCGCAGCGTCACTTTTGTCATCATTTCAAATACCGGAATGAGAATAATGAGGCCCGGACCACGTACGCCTGTACATTTGCCGAGGAAGAAAATAACTCCGCGATCATACTCCTTCACAACCCTGAGCGAGACCATGAGAAACAAAACTATAATTACAATGATTGTGTATACCATGAGAATAGTATAGCACTTTGAATAAAATCGATTATTTCTCTACATGTATATAATATAATTCATAAAACAAAAACACTCTCATACATCAGAGTGTTTTTATTGGAAACTAATATTTTAACATCAGCTTTGCTATATTTTGATTGTAATTAATTTCCCTGACTTTCAGTATCAATGCCTAAAGCACCGGTGCAGATTGTAACTCCTGGAGGCGGAGTTTGAGACTGGTTATTAACATTACACCACGCCTGCTGATTAGCAACACACGCATTACCGTCTGGCGAGGAATACATACTAGGATTGTTGGCGCAATATATGTCGTCAGCTGTTGCACCAGGGGCAGTAGGAGTAACAGGAGCAGCAGGAACACGGCATGTCGTTGGAAAGGCTTTGGTAACATTTATAAGTCCAGATGAAGGGACCGAGAGAGTGGTAATAGGGCTTCCATTTTGATAAATTACCATATTGGCACCAATGGTATGCGACGATCCTGATGCGGTGATTGTAGAGCCTAATTCATTGTATTTACTACTGACATTTTTAGGAATATTTGCATTAATTGTCGTAGTAAGTACAGAACCTGGATTGGCCGGATCTTGGGTTGTTGACAAGGTCGTCCAAAGGGTCTGGGTTTTAAGTATATCCTGTGCGGTTGATCCTTTACCGCTTACAGTTAGAAGAGTTTTATCAGGAGTATCAAGATAGAATGTTGTCATATACGTCTCTCCTGCTGGAAGATGTATTACTGCTCCTGCCGAAGAAGGCATGTTGACAGAAACCAGGGATGTACTGAATGGTCCAAAAACTGAACCGCATTGCGCATTGGGACCAGGAGGGACAATAGAACTCTTTAGACTTGTCAGATGGAACGACATCGGAGAAAGATCAAGAGCATTGGCCACATACACCGTCACACTCTTACTATCCGTACCACCGCTATTTGTGCAGGTGAGGGTATAAGTTGATGTTGTAGTTACGTTCTGTATGAGCTGAGTAAAACTACCGGATGTTGAACCGACTGGACCAGGACCCCAGCCGCCACTTGCGCTACAAGATGTAGTTGGATCACCTCCATTATTAATATTGAACGATAGATTAATATTTGAGCCAGCAGTGATCGCTGTGGTAGGAGTGAGACCAGAATCACTTGTGATACCAATAGTAGGAGCAGGATATGTGATAGGCGTAGAAGGTGTGGTTGTAATAGACGGTGGCGTCGTTACCACAGGTGTTGCAGGTGCATTTGCTCCTACAACAAGAAAGTTTGAAATCGTGTTGGACTTGAGAGTGCTAGTTTTTCCATTTGCAGTCACATCAACGCTTGCCTGCAAGGTATATGTTCCTGATCCCGGCGCAAGAGTGCCTGGATTGGTAATCGGTGCAATGCCGTTAATTACCGCACCTGAAGCGGAAGTTGCAAGAGTTGCACTGATAACTTGAGGCAATGGGCCGCTGCTTACGACATATGGCCACGTTGCCGTAGTCCAACCGTTCAAATTTGGATTGCCGAGGAGATATGTAACCTTATACGTTTCTCCGTTTAGAGCGGTAATTTCTTTATTGCTGAAATCAAAGGCGCGCAGTATGATGCTGAATTTTGTAGTACCGTAATTTGTGCCATTGTCGCTGAGAGGGTTAGGGCTGGTTGTGAGCGTGAAATACGAAATAGAAGAAACCGTCACAACAGGCGCAGCCGCCACAACTTTAAATGTTGTAATATTGCTCGTACCGCCAGCAGTCTTGCAACAGAAATTACGTAGGGTCCAGGAAGTATATTTACAGCAAAATCAGAACATGCGTTATTTGTGCAGGGCCCAAATTCAACCGTCGGGATTTTGAATATAAGATGCGTCCCATCAGTAGAGAGCGCGGAGATAGGATCGGATCCGAAATTAACAATATTTGCCGAAGTTGAAAATCCGGTACCAGTAATGGTGACCAGGGTTCCAACTGATCGTAATGTTGGACTAAGAGATGAGATTGTTCAATCGATTGTTGCGGGATTTATTGGAGTAACAGGTGCTGTAGCGGTCGTCACCGTAAACAATTCAGGATTACTCGTGGCGCCGCCAGCAACCGTATCAGAATTATATGTACTTACCGAGCATGCAACGTTTACCGTGCAGCCTGTTGATGGAACAATAAAGAGAGCTGGGTTGCACTGAGGCGAGTAGCCACAACCGTTTGATTTGAACCGAAATTTACATAATTTGCCGTAGTTGAAAATCCGCTGCCGTTTATTTTAATAGTGTCTCAGACTTTTCCTGATGCCGGGTAAGAGATGTAATGACTGTGCTGGCGGGAGGAGTCACTGAAGCAGCCGTAACAATGAATGTTTTACACATTACTGGAAATACTCGGAGTATCTGATGTCCCATATTTTTCTAAGACACTCACATTATAAGAACCGGCTACTGAATTACTTGGAACTGTGAAAGTAATGCTGGTTGGTGAAATACTGGTTGGAGTAAGACTAAAATCAGCTCCTGGGCCAGTCCATGTAACACTATTTAGACCAACAAAACCGCTTCCAGTTATTATAAATGTTGAACCGGCAGGTCCTGATGCAGGACTGATGCTTGAGATAACTGGTGCTATAGCAGTGGTTCCGCCTGTATGTACCATACCGCCACTAGGTGGCAGAGTTATGGTGCCTGGCGTCACAAAAATATCTCCGCTCATAATATGCGTAGCATCTTTATAATAACCCAATACATCCACATTCTCCCCTACTTCAACTTGGTTGATTCCGTTAGCGGTAATGACATTATTTATTCGCACTTGCGTATATGAACTTGGAAGCACGGTGAAGGTCTGTGCCGGGGTAGCGTTGTCCGTAAACGTAAAACTGTTGCTAGAGACAGAGACAATAGTACCGCTATCGCTGAATCCCGAGACCAATTCAGTAATAGATGATGTGGCTGTCAGAGCTTGTGCGGTATTATTTCCTGTATTGACAACAGCCTTGATGCTGGCGGTTGCACCCGTCACAAAATCAGAAAGAAGCGCGCCGGGAGCGCCTACTTTATTGATTTCAAGGACTGCTTTTGTCGGATCGACGGCAACAACAAAACTTACGTTATTTTCAAGGACTGTCAGCGTATTATTGCTTGGATTGACAGCTGTAACGGTGCCATAGAGAGATCCGGCGGAATAAATAGTCGCCTGCGCTTTATGAAAACTGGCGGCAAAAAGTGCAAGGAGCGAGAGCACAAAAATTCCTACTGTATATTTTCTGTTCATAAAATAAAAACCACGTATGTTAATAATAAGTGCCTTTAGTATATAATGGCTGAGATTTAAAACGGCCTGATTGGTGGGGATAACTCTGGAACCGTCCGTAGAGCTTGACATATTATTATTAGAGTGATATCATATTGCGGAACTTGTCAGCTGGCCTCACAGCCAGCCCCTCTCAACCAAATTCCTCATACCAGGAGAGTCTGATGTTCAACCGCATTATCCAGATTATCGTGGCCTTCTTTACGGCGCTTTTCAGGAAAGATGCGTGGATCCAGGATGCCCCGGATGACTACATCGAGGCCGAGTTCATCCTGGATGCGAAAGAGGGAAAAACCCCGTTCAAGGCCTCCCCTCGCTGCCACACCGTGGCGTACAAGACCGGCAAACCAAAAATTGTTCGGTTTGAGTCACGGAACGGAAACTGGATGAGCGGACACGTCGTCAATATCATTGGCGGCTGCGACCACCTCACTCTGATCCGCGTGCGACGCCGAGGTCACCGCCGTAGCGCAACATTTATTCGAGAGTTGCGGTCGCTACATTAGCAACCTGCAACGCCAACCGCGAAAAGCCGCGAGATTATTCTCAACGCTTCTCGCGGTTTTTTCATACCACAATTTTCAAAGACATGTTCAAAGTGATATACTTCCCGCATGAGTGAAAAAGCAAGCAGTCCAGAATCAATATTTGGAGGAAAACATACGGACTGGCTCAAAAAAGCCAGTATTGAGGTGGGGTCATTGTTTCTCGGATCAATTGGAGGAACACTCGGCGTAAAAGCACTCATGCTGCTCGGTTTTTCCAATCCCATTACCCTTCTCCTCGGCTGGGCAGTATCAGCACTCGGAGCGCGCTCATTTGCCAAAAAACAGCTTTCAAAATAAAAATTTTATATTTTTAATGCATGAATAATATGAATGATCATGATAACCATAATTCCGATATTGAAATCATAAAAGAACAGCTTCTATCGCTTGGGGCCCCCGAACAAGATCTTGATACTATCATTGCAGACGTCAACGATGTCGCCATAAGCCGCGCACTTACTTTATATATACACAATCTGCCTGACGAAAATATTAAAAATACTCTCAAAAATATGTCTGCCGCAGAAATTGTAACCTACATCGAGAAGCACAATAAAGAATTGCCGCCGCTTTCTGAAAAAATACTGAGCGACACCACTATGGCTACCTGGACTGAATATTTCAAAGCAATGGAATAATGTATGCATGATGTACAATATAATATATGTCTAAGTCCAGACGAAAACACACGCGGGGCAAGAAGACTTTCTTTTATTTATTCATTCGCCACGGATGGTGGGTTGTTCTTATCGGCCTTGCGTGCATATATCTTGCATGGCTCATGTATTTTGGAAATTTTCATGATGGCATGCAATCCTTTCTCGGAGCCCATCCGGATTGGTATATCAGTGTAGCAATGCTTTCAGAATGGATTGCTCTCCTCGGCGCAGCATTCATTGTAATCGCATACCTAGAAGCAAGCGTTATATACCGCAACTATAAATTTGTCGTCGACCAATATGCAATCCATCTCCACCGTGGACTGTTCTTCATTAGGGAGACAACTATCCCCTATCAGCAAATTACCAACGTCCATATCGAGCGGCCATATCATTACAGAATGTTTGGCATTGCCAAGCTTGATATTGTAACTGCTGCCGACAAAGAGGTTGATGATATGGGGAAAAAGACTAAGAAATTTCTCATACCTATCATTGATTTATCGATTGCCCGAAAATTATCCCGCTATCTGCTTGAACGAGCCTCAAAAATACGCAGTGATGCCCACAATAGCTCGGCAGCCAACAGCGAAACTGACACTGATCCTGTTGATAGTGACGACATGGAAGACGATGCTGATAGCGGTGATGAAAATGATGAAAACCAGACCGAATAACAGGCTGTGGAAAAAGGGATTGACAAAAAGGGGGCAATGTTCTAGTCTATAGGAACAAGGAGCTATGATTCGAAATCGTCGAATTTCTAGAACACATCTCTATTTGTAAAATTAATCGCAATAAACCAAACATCATGAAAGGTACCATCAAAAAGGTAACTGCCAATGGTTTCGGCTTCATTTCGGCTGAGGGCATGGGAAAAGACGTCTTTTTCCATAGCAACGCTCTCGTCGGCGTAAAATTTGATGAGCTTCGCGAAGGCGACGCTGTCACATTTGAGACTGAAGAGTCACCAAAGGGTTTGAACGCTGTAAACGTACAGCGCGCATAGTCCCAAAAAACCGTCCCGAGAGCAATCGGAGGGCGGTTTTTTGTTGCCTTATATTGTATTGCCACAAAAAACAAAGCATGCTATAGTGAGCCGGCATTTATCAATTAGCAATATCCATCTGAATCGAGTACGCATCAATCATCAGATCCAAGCTCTTGAGCTCCGGGTCATCACCGACGAAGGTGAAAACCTCGGCGTCATGACCACTCAGGCAGCACTCGCGAAAGCGGCTGAGCTTGGCATTGATCTCATTGAAATCGCTCCGAATGCCGTTCCGCCTATTGCTAAGCTCATGGAGTACGGAAAATTCCAGTATGCTGAGAGCAAGAAACTGAAGGCGGCCAAAGCAAAATCGAAGACGACCGAAACCAAGAATATTCAGGTTAAAGTCGGTACAGGCGATCACGATCTCGATCTCAAAGCCAAGAAGGCTTCGGAATGGCTAAAAGACGGGCATCGGGTAAAAATTGAACTGTTCCTCACTGGCCGATCAAAGTATATGGATTTCAATTTTTTAAAGACTCGCATGGAACGGGTATTGCATCTCATCACGGAAGAATATAAGATTGCGGATGCGCCAAAGAAAAGCCTCAAGGGCCTCACGGTCATCATTGAGAAATCAGGAAAATAAAAAGACAATGAAAACAAATAAATCATTTACAAAAAGGCTGAAGATTACCAAAAACGGTAAGCTTGTTATTCGCAAAGCTGGACAAAACCACTTCCGCGCGAAGAAAGGCCGCCGCAGCCAGCTCGCAGCACACCGAACACTCGGCATGCTCATGAAAAACAAAGCAAAATCGCGTTTTTTGGCTACTAGCAGTATTTAATAAACCACCATGACACGAGTTAAAAAAGGCGTTAACGCCCTCAAGACAAGACGAAATGTATTAAAACAGGTAAAAGGCTACCGTTTTGGCCGTGGCACCAAAGAGCGCCAGGCATATGAAGCCATCTCGCACGCCGGCACCTACTCATTTGCCCACCGCCGCGATAAGAAAGGCGAAACGCGCCGACTCTTTAATGTCCGCATCAATGCAGCCCTTGATAAAGAAGGCGTTTCATTCAGCAAATTTATGGGCGCACTCAAGAAAAAGAATATCCTTGTCGATCGCAAGATTCTTTCCCAGCTTGCTGCCGAAAATCCTGAAACATTCAAGCGAGTACTTACTCAGTCAAAATAATTTTTATAGCTCTATTTCTACACTGTCCCCTTTCTGTGGAGCAGTAGCATTTACATTAATATAGTCGCGAAGGTGCTGAACAAGGAACGCTTGGGCTTTCGGCTCACCCATGACCACGAACACTTTTTTAAGCGTATCTTTCGCTTCGGCCACAAATTCGACAAGATGCTCTGAGTCTTTGTGCGATGAATAGCCCATAATACTTTCTATGCTCGCCCGTACCGGAATAGTTTCATTATTGATAACAACAGTCTTTGCTCCATCCAAAATCTGTCTTCCGAGCGTGCCGACAGCCTGATAGCCGACAAGAAGCACTGTTGCCTCCGGATCGGGAAGAAAATGCTTTTCATGGTTTAAAATGCGGCCGCCATTGCTCATACCCGATCCGGCCATGATTATTTTTGGATTGATCGTGTGATCGATATGCTCGGACTCCTGTCGGCGTACAGTAAACTTAAGGCTTTCAAAATTAAAAATATCATCGCCTTTTTCAACAAGCGCACGCGCAGCCGGATTGAAATCCGTGGCGTATCGCTCATAAATATCGGTAACTTTCGTTGCAAGCGGAGAATCTATATACACTTTAATGTCCGGAATCTTTTTTGTCTCTATCAGATCATTGATTTCAAAGAGAATATCCTGCGTTCGCTCGAGCGAAAATACCGGAATAACAAGGCTTCTCTTTTTTTGTATGGTTTCTTCTATAATTGAGATGAGTTTTGCCTTGCGCTCTTCTTTTGATTCATGGTTGCGATCTCCATATACCGATTCCATGACGAGGTAGGTAGTATCTTTAATAGAATCGGTATCACGCAAAAAGAGCGATGGTGAATTTCCCAAATCTCCAGTAAAAACAATCTTTCGGGTCCCTCCTTTTTGAGAAATCTCATACATTACTGATCCTAAAATATGACCGGAGTCTTTTACATATGCCTGCAGCTCTCCGCCGAGATCTATCGTAGAATAATAATTGGCTGTTTTCCATAATCCAAAAGCTTTCTTAAAGTCTTTTTCCTCATACATAGCTAGTTCACCGTTTTTCCGAGCGTCTTCATCTAAAAGATGAACGGCATCCTCAAGCATCACCAACGAGAGATCGCGCGTAGCGGGTGTTGAATAAATAACGCCCTTAAAGCCGTCTTTCACAAGCTTCGGCACCCGGCCGATGTGATCCATATGAGCGTGAGTAATAAGCAAGATATCTATCGAAGCCGGGTCGTATGGAAACGCTTCCCTATTGTGGGCATCGGCAGATTCTGATCCTTGCTCAAATCCGCAGTCTATTAAAATTTTTTTACTCCGACTTTCTTGAGGAGCCTGCTTCGGGCTCCCCTCCTGAGCAAGGAGGGGATTGAGGGGAAGTTGCTCTTCAAGTAAAAAATTAGCCCCTGTCACTGTTCCTACACCCGCACAAAACGACAGTGTTAATTTTTTAGTGTTTTCCATGAAATTATATTTAAATAAAAATAAGCATACACAGATGCGAGCAAGCCGCCGCACACATCAGAAATAATGTCTCCTACCGTATCGGCAAGATACCCCTTATCAGAAATGACCGTGATTCCAGCTTTGACTTCAAAAAATTCCCAGATGATTCCCACAATAAGCGCCGCTCCTATACCCACAAAAAATAACCAGACTGTATCCGGAATAGAAACCATTCGTGTTTTTAAAAAGTAAAAAAGCGTAAGCGCTATCCATATTCCGCCGAGCGTATGAACAACGCGGTCATACCAGCCCACACGCCAGTAGAGCTGAAGATAAAAACCCAGATAGTGCAGAACAGCCACACAAAGAATAATGAACACAAGCACAATCAGAAAATTCCGGTTTGTCATGGATATAGTATAGCAAATAACCAATCAAAATCCCGTCTGCATATTTCAGCAAACGGGGCCTTGAGCAGGCCGCCGGGTGTATTCACCCTTGCTAAAAGCAAAGTGGGTGGTCTCAGCATGCATTCATCGGTATCCGCGCGTGGCGGACGCTCCAGCTTGCAGCGATGTTAACCTCCCTTAAGAATACTTTAATCAGAATGAATATCCCGTGCGACCTGTGTCCATTATAACTTCCGATTCAACTTCTGCAAACAAAACAGCGTACTATGACACAAAACACCCGCACATATAATGCGCGGGTGTTTTTTATCTATATTTCTATGCTGTTTTTACTCCATAATTCCGTCCAAATTTACGTCGTAGAGAATTTCATCCTGAACGAGGCGATAATTGATGATTTCGTTTTCTTTAAACCAGTGTTTGATTTCCATTTCAGCCTCGGCTGGAGAGCCTGAAGCATGCACAAGGTTGCGAATAGCACGGCCGTCAGCGTCAGTCATTTGATATGAGTCGAGAACATAGTCTCCGCGAATTGTTCCAACGTCAGATGTGAGGGGCTCAGTACCACCGGTAAGCTTTCTTATGATTTTTACTGCGTGGGCACCCTGCCAAATCATGGCAATGACGGGACCGGCAGACATGTACTTTTTAAGATTCGCAAGAATAATAGCTGTGATCTCGAGTGGATCTTCCGACGGCGGAGGAAGCCCTTTATCCTTGTAGCCTTTAATTGTCTTCTCCCCTGTTATGCGGCGCCAATTTGGATCGAGCGTATAATGCTCTTCCACTTGCTTTATCGTCGGCACAAGCATCTTCATAGCTAAAAGCTTAAGGCCTACCTGCTCGTAGCGCTTGATAATTTCACCGATAAGAGACCGCTGAATACCGTCTGGTTTAATAATAACGAATGTTCGTTCTTCTTTTGGATGTGACATGGATACACTCTACCTCGATTAAATCTTCGGAGCAAGAGGAGGTGTGTCGGTTGCCGGAGCCGGCTTCTTCATATACTTTTCCATAATAACCGCTTCGACTTCGCTTCGATCCTGGCCAAATTTAAGATAGGAGAGCTCTTTGATTTTATCGACAATAGCCGGATTTCCCTTTGGAGGAGGAAGAGTTTCGATATTGAATGGCCTGACAGGCTTGCCGTCAACAAGAATTTTGAGATATGCATTTCTGTTTTCAATGTTGATAATATCTTTTGCCGTAAATGTAGGAGCAAATTGCTTTTCGAGATACTCGGCATCATCGGCACCGACGCGGAACACGCCGAGCGAGCCGACGTTGCCAAACACAGCATCGCGGATTTTTTCATCGAGCTGGGCGATAAATTGATGGGCCACGTTCAGCGACAATTTATATTTTCTCGCTTCAGAAAGAATGGTGGCAATAGAGTCTGTCGTAATGTTTTGAAACTCGTCTATGTACAGATAAAACGGCGGGAGATTTTTATGCATGGAATCAGCCCGAGAGAGTGCAGCCATCAGGATTTTTCCGACCAAGATAAGACCGATGAGGTTGGCGTTGATGTCGCCGAGCGGCCTTTGGACAAGATTGACGAGCAGAATTTTTTTCTCGTCCATCATCTTCGCGGAAATTGAATGCCGAATTTTCCTGAGCGACAATCGGGCGCATAATTTCATTTGAAAGGAAGACATCAAACTTTGAGGTGATGTACGGCACAATGTTGGCGAGCGACGCTTCCCCGCCGGCCTTTCGGCAATCTCTTTCCAAAATTGGACGACAATCGGATTCTTGCATTGGGAAATTTTAAGTTGGCGATATGTTTTGTTCGGCCAAGGACGCGCGAAACATCCAGCAATGTCGAGCCTGTTTCCGGATCGTCTATGTCACAAGCATTGTGCGTTTCTGAAATATTGCTCAAACATCGGGCCGCCGGCAGTCTTCATGTCGAAGAGCTTATTGAAAATCGACATCATTTCGTTGACCACGAATGTCTTTTGCTCGGGGAAATCGTCTGTCGTATTCGAGCATATTGAGCGCCATCGGCCGCGGCGTATAGCTCGGATCAAAATAAATAACGTCCTCATAGCGCTCCGGCGGAATATTGGCCAAAATATCGATAATGTCGACGCCGTGCGGATCGATCATGCACACGCCCTCGCCCTGCAGAATATCCTGCACGACCATATTTTTCAAAAGTGTTGATTTACCGGTACCGGTCTGGCCGATGACATACATGTGGCGCAAGCGGTCTTCTTTGGTCATAAACACTTCTGTTTTGACATTGCGGAACGTATTCACGCCAAGCAACGTGCCGGATTTTGGCAGGTCGAGCGGTGCAGCGGCGGCAGTAGCTCTCGATTGCTTGAGCTGAGGAGAAGATTTGATGGTGGCTCCGGGAAAATGGAAGAGCGATGTAATTTCCTGAATGGAAAGCGGCAAGATTTCGCTTTTTGAAAATGTCCTGAACGAAAATTCTTTCGCCAGCGACTGTAATTTAAAATTAGTTAAGCGCTTAAACTCAAGACTATTGCCGTGCGGATTGTGAAACTGATTAAACGCGGATTCCATATCAGCCAGAATTCTCATTGTTTCCTGCGATGTGGCCGCCGAAGCAATAAGGCGAATGTTAGCCTCAATTATAGGGCTTTCAAGCTTGTGCTTAATGTTTTCCACCGCAGACTCATCAACTTTTTTAGGTTCTTTTTTCTTCTCCTCTTCATCTTTTTTTGAGCCCGTAAAGAAAATTTCTGAAAAAATACTCAGGGCTTCTCCGCCAAATGTCCGAGGTAGAGCTTCTTCAACAGATACACCCTTCTCTATTTCAGTCAGGACTTTTGTGTACTTTTTAGTATATGCATCGCTTGCCGGTCGAAAAATAATTTGCAAAGCTGCTCCTTCACCATCTTTTTTTATTTTAGAAAATGTATTTAAAATCACATTGAGCGGATCATGATCAAACTGCTCGTACGTCTTGAGGGGAAAGACCGGATGAGCCGATAATCGTGCCACAGAGCCTGCTGACACGCCCTGCTCGTTGAAGATATTATAATCATCCGGCACTTCCTTAAGCTTAGCGTTTTGAAACAGCGAAAGGATCTGTTTTTCGAACAGATCTTTTTTATCGTCCGGCACGGCGGCATAAATAATAAATTCCTCGCTATGGTTTGGGTTGGCAATTTCAAGAGCGATATATTTGTCATAGCTTTTTGCATCACTCACCGAAATCATGCCTGAATAAAATTGCTCCATTGCCGATATAATTTCTTTGATCGGCTTTTCTTTTTCCTGCTCTCCCCCGCCCGGCAGAGAAATTTCATAGAGTGTCATGGAGAGCTCTTTAAACAATTCTGATTTTGGTGAAAGACCGCCATCGAAATGGCCTTTTTTAATGTATTGCACAAGCAGACGGTGAAAATCATCCTCGACATGTGCATCATTCATGTGTTCAACCACCGACAGCGTATTTTTTACACCTTTCTCCTGAAGCATGTCGATAAGCTCAGACATTTTCGTATCATGTTCTTCCGGAGCAAGGTTGAGTGCGAGCGCTTCGAGTCCCCGGTGCGATATCTGAGCTGATTCGTGTAGTATACTTTTTGCTGGCACTGACGCATAATCTTTGATTGCGTCGGACACAATAGAATCATGATGCGTCTCAGCGCCGCGGGCAGTCAATTCGCGTTCGCGGAGTGCCACCTTCTCGCGCAAATATGCCAATTCTTCCTCAGGCGAATTAAATTTATATTCCTGTGAATGAAGCTGGGGAGATTCCATAATTTATATCCCTATTATAGCGCAAGCTTTTGCTCTACCAAATATAAAATTCTAATAACTATGAGATATGATGATTACTCCCCTATCGCCCTCCTCGTCACCGCGCCAAAGTACCCCACTGAAGGGCTAATGCCATATTTAGCTTGAAATTTTGAAAGCGCAGATCTGGTGAGTACGCCAAAGTAGCCGGTGTCGTACTTCTTGTTCAAGAAACCTTGGGCTGTGAGGAAAAGCTGGAGCCGTTTGACGTCAGGATCCCTGCTTCCGAGCGTGAGGTTGTGAGTGAAGGCATAGGCAGAAGTTGGAGTTGGCGGATATGTGTAAGGAGTTGCCGGCATATGAGAAACGGAAAATGCTGGTGTTGGTGGTACCTGTGCAGCAATAGTTGATACACCCAAACATCGTGCCCCCGTCAAACTATTAAACATATCTCCAGGAAGACATACGGTAATAGCAATAGAAGGCGGACACGGAAGACCTGTCATAGTATTGAAGAGGGCCCCATCAATACAAACTTCGGAAATAGGAGGGGTTGATGTCGCAATTGTTGGCAAAACTGGAGCTACATAAGTTGCTCCACCCCCTCCACCGCCACTACTACTTTCCCCACCCCCTCCACCGCTAGAAGAAACATTGTTGATAGTTACTGTTGATGTCGCATACGCCACACTTGAAGAAGCATCCGTTGCGGTGACAACAGCATAGTATGTTCCTGCGGTTCCGTATGAATACAATGAATTTGAACTTGTTGCCGATCCATCACCAAAGTTCCAAACATAGCTATATGGCGATACTCCTCCGGAGGCTGTAGCTGAAAATGATATGCTACTACCCATATTTGCCGTCTGATCGGAAGTGGTGACTGAAAGAGGAGTCAGAGAAGGTAGAGTGTTCGAAACAATCACACTCACAGCCGATGTCGCATAGTTACCCGCCGCATCGTTGGCTACTGCAGAGATTACATGCGAACCGTTTGAAACACTTGTCGAATCCCATGTGATTGAGTATGGAGAAGCAGTACCTAAGACTCCAATACTTGCACCGTCAATTTTGAATTGAATGCCGGTGACAGCGATATTATCAGTTGATGTTGCAGTAAGCGTAACTGCTGTACCAGACACCGTCGGAGCCATTTATTGGCGCAGTGAGAGTAACACCAGGTGGCGTGGTATCGGAAGCAGCTGAGGTGGTGAATGATACAATCGCACCATACCCGGTTCCCGCTGAGTTTGCAGCATATGCGCGAACATAGTAGGTAGTATTTGCGATCAAACTTGAAATAGCGGACAAAAGTGCCGTAGTACCAGTTTGCATCCCGAGTGTTGTAGTCGCGATGACAGTTGAGAGGTTGGTACTTGTGCCATAGGCAAAACCGCTTTGGGTAGTATTGGCACCCCCGGTGGCTGTGATACTACCGTTTAATGAAGCCGATGTTTGCGTCACTGCCGACGCGGCGGACGTGGTAACTATTGGAGCTGTAATAGTAGCCAGAGTTGTAGTTGAAGATTGTGTGGTTGTCGCCCAGTTGTCCGAAGAATCTTCGACACCGATTTCAAAAGTATAGTTTGTATTAGAGGTGAGACCCGTCACAATCCACGGTGTTGAGGTAGCACCAGAATATGTATTGGAAGTAACATTGTGATACTGATAGGGTTCTGATGCTAGGGCAACGTTGTCTGAAGCACCGGTTGAGGAAGCAGTGATGGAACTATTGGTAATATTGGAGAATGTGATGCTACCGGGAGTGGGCGACGTGGTATCGGAAGCAGCTGAGGTGGTGAATGTTTGATCAGTTGATGTTGAAATTATTCCTAAACTATTTGCTCCTGCTACCTGGAAGTGATACGTCGTACTTGGAGATAGTCCCATCAACGTAACTGAGTGGGTAGTAGTCAATGCAGGAGAAGTTGACGCTGTGCTATATGAAATAGTGAGGCCATAATTAACTGTTGAACTTGCAGTTTGATCTGTCACCCAGGTGACGGTAGCGGTTGTTTGAGTTGTAGAGAAAGCGATAGAGGTAATTATCGGAGCAGGATAGACAGCGGTATAAATATCTCCTCCACTGACTGTGGCAGCAAGCTTGGTGCCGTCTGAAGATGAGGTTATTGATTGCCAACCCCGTGAACCTGCTGTTGTTTGATCGGTCCAAGTGGTGCCAGAATCTGCAGAGGTATAAATACCTCCTCCACCGACAGTACCTGAAATAAGGTTGCCAGCAACTACTGCCGCCAGCTTGGTGCCGTCTGAAGATGAGGTTATTGATTGCCAATGCTGTGAACCCGCTGCTGTTTGATCGGTCCAAGTGGTGCCAGAATCTGCAGAGGTATAAATATCTCCTCCACTGACTGTGGCAGCAAGCTTGGTGCCGTCTGAAGATGAGGTTATTGATTGCCAATCCCGTGAACCCGCTGCTGTTTGATCGGTCCAAGTGGTGCCAGAATCTGCAGAGGTATAAATATCACCGACAGTACCTGAAATAAGGTTGCCAGCAACTACTGCCGCCAGCTTGGTGCCGTCTGAAGATGAGGTTATAGAATACCAATGCTGTGAACCCGCTGCTGTTTGATCGGTCCAAGTGGTGCCAGAATCTGCAGAGGTATAAATATCTCCTCCACTGACTGTGGCAGCAAGCTTGGTGCCGTCTGAAGATGAGGTTATAGAAGTCCAAATACGGAGGCCGGATGCGGTAGAAGTTGCCCAAGTCACACCAGAATCTGCAGAGGTATAAATATCTCCTCTACTGACTGTGGCAGCAAGCTTGGTGCCGTCTGAAGATGAGGTTATAGAAGTCCAAAGCCGTGAACCCGCTGCTGTTTGATCGGTCCAAGTGGTGCCAGAATCTGCAGAGGTATAAATATCTCCTCCACTGACTGTGGCAGCAAGCTTGGTGCCGTCTGAAGATGAGGTTATTGATTGCCAATACTGTGAACCTGCTGTTGTTTGATCGGTCCAAGTTAAAATATCTTGAGAAGATTGAGGCGTAACTGCTAGAGTTGAATATGCAAGGGTAGAAGTGCCTGCTGCACTTACAGCCGACACGCTAAAAGTATAGGCAATATTATTTCTCAAACCAGGAACAACAATTGGACTTGTTGTTCCAATAGCAACGACATTATCTGGAGAAGATGTAACAACATAGCGAGTCACAGCGGGATTAGCGGATACTGAATTAAAGCTCACAGTTGCAAGAGCATTTCCAGCAATAGCAGTGACATTAGCAGGAGGGAGCGGAATGCCTTGAACAATAAAAGGGTCGCTATTGATAGTCATTAGTGGATCACCAAGAACAATATTTTGCCAATTGATGTACGGAATGGACATATATGCCGCCTCACCCCACGTGTATCCTCGGGCATATGCCGGCATCCAGATTGATGTAGCGGGCAAAGAAGTAGAGTAGGGTTCATAGACATTACCAAAACCGCCAGACCCTCCAGCATCGATAAAATCTGAGATACAGCTTTGATTGCCGCAAACATTTCCGGTGACAGTTAGACCGCTATACGATTCAAATGTTTCAGCCACCGCCCCATTCGCATAAAGACTCCCATTAGTATTAGCAATTTCATTAGTATAAATATCACTCGACATCGGAGACTGTCCGCCCTGGCTATTTTCTCCATAAGAAAAGTAGCCGATCATTGGGGTGGTTTCAGGACTTGAAGAAGCAAGGATTGAATTTGTTGTAAGAGTTGCATTTGTTCCATCATAGATATCGTTGTATCTAAAATTTCTAAGCGTAACATCTGCCTTTATGTTCGTACTTTGATATCCATAATAATCAGTTACCATTTCATCAATGACAAAATATTTTTGTCCGGAAGTATCGGCAGCAAGTGATCGATCAACCATCCCTTTCACATCTGCAACACTCTGGCCATCGAGACGGGTGACAATGTAATTCAGAGCATAGCTGCCAACCGAAAATGTGTTGGCGATGAAATGATAGGAACCAGCAAATAAAGAATCCACATTAAAGTAGGGATTGAACAACGCCCCTCCTAGATTTGACGATGTTGTCACATAGGGTGTAAATAACTGTGCAACCGATGTGTCTACAGATTTTCCGTAACCATCATTAATCTTTAGCGGAATCCCCTTCATGAGCACAATATCCCTAATTTTGTTTTTGAGAAGAATATTATCGCTTGATGTTGCCGACGAAAGATAGTTTTCTATTGGAGTTTCAATTCCATTTATATAATCGGTCTTAGAAATAATTTCAACATCGCTGCCGCTTGTGGTCGGGGCTGCTATTCCAAGAACATTTACTGAGGGAATACCGCGGGCAGTAGCGTAATATTGTGCCAAACATTGACTTTCCTGCGTAGAACCACAGAGAGCGGTATCGGAATCAGTTGTAATATTGGAGTTGTAGACAATAAGCACTTCAGAGGGTGTGGGTGCTTGGGCATTTGTCGGTGAGAAATCATATGCATAGCCTAATCGGGGTACCATTGATGCCAAGAAAAGAAATATGGCAACAAGGATAGTTTTAATAGATTTTCGTTTCACAATGATATAATCAGGTTTGTAATTTAAATCTCAACAGTAATAGTAACACACTGCTAAATGTAAGTGCCTGTCATGCCAACCTTTAAAGAGGCCTGCTATAGAATACTTTCTTAAATTTTTGTCAAAATCTCTGGGTCACCATCCGTAATCACCACCGTATGCTCAAAGTGGGCAGCTAAAGATTTATCAACCGTAGCATACGTCCACTCATCAGAAAGAAGCTCGACGTCCGGAGCGCCGAGCGTAAACATAGGTTCAATAGCAATGACCATGCCAGCCTTCAAAAGCGCGCCTTCATTTTGAGCGCCGAAATTTGGTACGAATGGATCTTCATGCACCGCATAGCCTACGCCGTGGCCAGTGAGTTCTTCCACAATGCCGAGCTTGTGCTTCAACGCGCATGATTCTATGGCGTAGCCAATATCACCCGTCTTCTTTCCGGCTCGAGCCTGCGCAATTCCAAGCATCATAGCTTTCTTTGTAACGTCCATAAGCTCCCGAGCTTTGCCGCTCACAGCCCCCACCGCCACCGTAATGGCATGATCGGTGTAAAGACCATCATGGATTAAACCAAGATCAAGACTGACAATGTCTCCCTCTTTCAGCGCTCGCGGATATTCATTTGGAATACCATGCACTACTTCTTCATTAATAGACACACAGAGGCTTGCCGGATATTTTCGCGCCGCACCCTTTGGTCTGTAATTTAAAAATGCTGATTTGTCCCCGCCCGCCTTAATGAGATCAAACGCTTTTACATCAAGATAATCCGTCATGACGCCAGGTTTTGCTTCAAGGGAGACTGCATGCAAAATCTCAGCAAGCCGCCGGCCGCCCTCGCGTAATTTTTTGATATCTTCCGGAGTTTTTATGGTAATCATATTTTATAATCCAAGCCTCTCAAGCATTTCTTTATGTACATCCTCAATTGACTGCTCGCCATTAATATCAATCATTTGATAATAGTCACTTTTCTTGAAATACTCGATTGTCGGCAATACGTTAGAATCATACCAGTCGAGACGCTCATCAATGCTTCTCTTATTATCATCGCTTCTGTCTCGCTTTAAAAGATGTTCCTTCGCCCAGTCGCGGGATACATTGATGCATACAACGAACGGTTTTTCGCGCTTATAAAACTTCAGGGCATCATCCAAAATCGGCGCTTCATAGGCACGGCGGGAAAGACCATCGAGGATCATATGCTCTGTACCGTTTAGATTACGTACAAAGAAATGCGTCCAGATCCAAATCGGAAGAAATGACGGCAAAAGACCGCCGTCAGCCATGACTTTCGCGGTCAGCTGAGCAGAAAGGCCAACCTCGTGAGAAAACTCGCGGAGTTTGGAACCTGTTTCGATATAGACCACCTTATTGCTGGCATCTTTTTCCTGAAGGTATTTGATTAAAAGCTGAGCTTGGGTACCCTTTCCCGAACCTGAACGGCCAAAAAATATGAATGTTTTAGGTGTCATAAAATGAGTATAGCACAGAGAAACTTAATTTATAATATTTTCTAATTCTTGCGGAACCTCTACAAAACCATTGTTTTTAAATGGATGAGTAGCACCATAAACTACCGAACCTCCCAGAAGACAGAGGGTTTTTCTCTATTTCAATCGGAGTAAGTTCAACTCTATTCCCCTTGAAAGTTATCGGGAAACCATTATTTACAAAAACCATATTTTTATAAATAACATCTTTGTGTATTTCATTTCCTGAGCGAAAATAAGCAACTGGAAATTCTCTATCCGAAGATGAGACGCTTATAAAATAAAGAGTTTTTTCGGATACGAATTGCTCAATATCAGCCTTTCCCAAAATACTAAAGCCGGTTGCCCCAATTACAACATCCGGCTTTAATCTTTTTATAAAAGAAGGCAAATCATTGTGTCCGTGTTTAATATCAAATCCCTCAACGTAAAAACCTGCTTGCCTGAATACCTGTATTATAGCCTCACCAATAGCTCCAAGACCAACAATTAGAATGGATGGCTTAATAATATTCTTTTCATCAAAAAAACTCTTGATGCGCTCATAGCAAAGCCGAGCAACAAAAGGGCTTTCCTGAACTAGTTTTGTTACTGAACGAGCAACATTTACCACCGGAAAAACAATCTGCTCATTTTCAATTTTTCTGAAACCGGAAGATGTTTGCTCTACCGCAAACAATACTTTTCTATCTGCTTCAGCAAAGCATTTTATCAATTCACCTCCATCATCAAGAATAATTACAGCAGCGTCTTTTGGAACAACTTCAAGTATTTTACTGCAATTTAATCTATGCTCATCATCAAAAGAAATTCCGGAAAATTCAGGCTGAAACACATTTATGCCTGTTTTTCTTAAATCAGCAATCACCTCTTTGTTTGAGGAATACGCTTTCCCGAGGACAACAATTTTTTCTGGATCAAATCCAAATGAAATAAGGCACTTAAACATCTCCAACTGCGGCTCAAGCAAATGCTGGCAACACACCAAATAATACTCGGAGATACTGGAGGTTTTATGATAATGATCAAATACCTTTTTTAACAACGGATAGGAGTAGTCCATAAACATGATTATTTTAGCATTTTCAAAAGAAATATGACCGCCAATTGAAAGCACAAAAAATCCGCCGAAGCGGATTTTTTATTTTATTCTTGTTTAGTATTCCTTCATGGTTACCTGCGCTTCTGTTTTTTTGATGAGATCAACGACAACCGAGATGACAATGAGGAGCGCGGTACCGCCGATGGCGAGCGAAGTAATGCCAGTGTAGGAACGAATAATGAGCGGGAGAACGGCAATAATAGCTAGGAAGAGCGCGCCGAAAGCGGTAATTCTCGTGAGAACTTTTGAAATGTATACTGCTGTCGACATACCTGGGCGTACACCAGGAATAAAGGCGCCGTTCTTCTGGAGATTTGTTGAGATTGCTTCTGGATCAAAGGTGACAGCTGTGTAGAAATACGTAAAGGCAAAGACAAGGATGAAGTACGCGATATCGTAGAACCACTGGTTCTGGAAGAGATTGTAGAGCCACATAGAGGCATTGGCAATCATCACATTGTGCACTTCGCCCAAAAATTTGAAGACAACCTGAGGAAACAGCAAAAGTGAGAGGGCGAAAATAATTGGAATGACACCTGCCTGATTGAGACGGAGGGGAAGATACGTTGATACTCCCCCATACACTTTATTGCCGCGTACACGCTTGGCATAGGTCACAGGTACTGGACGTTCAGCCTCGGTAACAATAACGACACCGTATACCAAAAGGCATGCACCGATGAGAAGGGCAATGTACATTGGCAGCTGAGATGGATCATAGGCAATTGCAGCCTGGCCAATGTTTGTCGGAAGCGCTGCAATGATACCCGCAAAAATGATAAGCGATGTGCCGTTGCCTATGCCGAATTCGGTAATGCGCTCGCCGATCCACATAAGGAAGACTGAGCCGGCGGTAATGATAAGAATATTTAAAATAAGAGCAAAGGAAGAGAGTGTAGAAATGATGCTTTGCTGTTCAAGAAGCACAAGGAAACCGAATGCCTGGATCATAGCGAGAGGCACCGTGAGAAGACGCGAGTACTGGGCAAATTTCATTCTGCCTGCCTGCCCTTCTTCCTGATATAAAGCTTTGAGGCGTGGAGAAAGAAGCGTCAGGAGCTGCATGATGATAGTGGCAGTGATATATGGACCAACACCGAGCATCACAACAGAGAGGCGTGAAAATCCGCCGCCTGAGAAAACGTTGAGAAGACCGAGAAATTGATTTCCGGCAAAAAGTGCAGACAAGCGCGCTGTATCAATGCCCGGGATTGGAATAGCGGCAAGCAAACGAAATACAACAAGCAAGCAGAGCGTGATAAAGATTCTCCACTGAAGGACTCGATCTTTGAGGGCTAAGCCTAATTTTTCAAAAAGTTTATTCATTGGAAACAGAGCCGCCAGCTTTTACAAGCTTAGCTTTTGCGGAAGCTGAAATCGGAATATTTTTAATCGTAAGTTTTTTAGTAACATCTCCAAGAGCAAGAATCTTGAGGAGAGGAATTTTCCCTCCCTGGCGAGAAATGACACCCTTTTCAAGGAGGGCCTCCCGGGTGACTGTATCACCATTTGAAAATACAGCTTCTAATGCTTCGAGATTGACAGCAATTGGGCGCATCTGTATTGAGAGGTTGCTGTTTTTGCCACGACCGCGCATCTTAGGAATACGCTTGATGATATCGCGGATTTCAGGACGGATCTTGTGGCCTGAACGGGATTTTTGGCCCTTGGTACCGCGGCCAGAAGTCTTACCGCGCTTGCCTCCGCGGGCAACGGTCATGCGCTTCTTATTCTTCGTCTTTCTTGTAATATTATTGAATTGCATAAAAAATTTGTTACTGAACAGCGGCAACAGAAGATGCAGCTACGCGACGTGAGAGGCGGTGAGGTCTCAAATCTCCGAGTGCTTTCAAAGCAACTCGCGCATTATTGAGTCTATTTTTTGATCCCGAGCGAAGCTTGGCACCCACGTCTTTGAGACCTGCAAGCTCAATGATACTGCGGACGGAACTACCTGCAACAATACCGCGGCCGGGAGTTGGAGTAAGTGTAACGCGCGATGCATTGTATTTTGATGATATTTCGTATGGAATTGACATACTCTTCGTAACAGGAACTTTTACGAGATGTTTCTTGGCATTCTTCATAGCCTTTTCAATAGCAAGAGCGGTATCACCGGCTTTACCAAGACCTACGCCAACCTGACCTTTATGGTCACCAATAACAAGAGCGACCGAGAAGCTAAAACGTCGTCCTCCGGCTACAACGCGAGCAACACGGCGGATATCAATGATTTTCTGGTCGAATTCAGGGCGAGTTTTTGCATCAGAACGTCCTCCGCGGCGAGGATTGCGTCGGGCACCTGCACCAGCGCTACCTGTAGTACCACGACGATCGGGTCTGTTGCTGCGACCTGCATCGGCGGCTGCCGGAGCAGCAGAAGCTGCTGCAGGAACTGTGTGCGCCTGCGAAGGCTGAGTGCTATTTTGCTGTTTGTTATCCTGTTCTGACATAAAATATGTATTGTGAAGTCGAATTAAAATTCAAGACCGCCTTCCCGGGCACCATCGGCCAATGCTTTTACCTGACCTGTATAAATAAAACCGCCGCGATCAAACACAACCTTTTTGATATTTTTTGCAGCCGCACGCTTGGCAATTTCTTTTCCGGCAGAAGCGGCTTTCTCAATCATCCCCTTTCCAGCAATTTTTTCTGTAGAAATGGAAGCGACGGTGACAGCTTTATCATCATCAATAAGCTGAGCATACAAATGCCTGTTTGATTTATATACCGACAAGCGAGGACGCTCAAGAGTACCTTTGACTTTTGCTCGGATCCTATTGTGGCGACGTATTCTATTGTTTGTTGTAGTACTCATAAAAATGACTAGACCGATTTCTTACCCTGCTTTCTTCGGATAATCTCATTATCGTACCGGATTCCCTTGCCTTTATACGGCTCAGGCTTCTTCAAAGCACGGATTTCTGCCGCAAACTGTCCAACTTCTTCTTTATCAAGGCCGCTTATCGTTACAATACCTTTATCTGAAGCAACTTTAAGAGTTGAAGAAATTTTTTTGACAACAGGATGAGAAAATCCGAGTGCAAGGACAAGATCTGTACCTTTGACATCAGCTTTGTAGCCGATACCCTCAATAATGAGTTTTTTGGTAAAGCTTTCATTGACACCTTTTACCATGTTGACCACGTGAGAAGCATATGTACCCCACATGCTTACGACTGCCTCGTCTTTTGGCGAAAGAGAAATATTTTTGCCTTCGATTTTAATATCAATCTCAGGACCAAATGAGCGTTCAAGCGTTCCCTTTGGACCCTTGATAGCCAAAACAGAACCAGTGAGTTTTGCCTCTGTTGTCGCTCCGAGTGTTATGATTCTTTTGCCGATTCTGGACATGATATTTTTATAAATCGATTACCAAACTTTAAACAACAGCTCTCCGCCGACTTTTTCTTTGCGAGCCATCGCATCGGTCATAATACCCTTTGATGTAGTGAGTACCATGACACCGTGACCCTGTTTAACCGGTTTCAAATCCTGCGCACCGCTGTAAGATCGTTTTGAAAGCTTTGACATTCGCTCAATACCCTTGATGCGTGATCCGTAATCGTCATACACAAGAGTCACTTCGAGTGTTTTTGAAAGCTTCTTGCCTTTCTTTGCAACAGATTTTACATAGCCTTCTTTTTCAAGAATAGCCAAGATGGATTCTTTCATCCTTGAGTACGGCACCACGACTGTCTCTTTGCCGACAGCGCTCGCGTTTTTTATTGATGTAATGAGGTTTGCTATTGAATCCATAAAATGATTACCATGATGACTTCCTGATGCCCGGAATTTTTCCGTCGTTGGCCAACTCTCTGAAGCAGATGCGGCACATATCAAACTCGCGCATATAGCCGTGCTTGCGGCCGCAGCGAAAACATCGCCGTACGATTCGCGTACTGTATTTTGGTGTCTTTAGAGATCGTGCGATTACTGATGTTTTTGCCATAACGTATGGGTGATACTAACAATAAGATAAGGCTCTGTCAATTACTATTTTGCTGCTTCTACCGTCTTTTCTTTTGGCTTGTGCGCCTTTTTTTTCTCTTCCCTCTTTCGAGCCTGTGCCTCCGCCTCAAGAATATCAGGCTGAGAGCCGGCTTTCTTGAATGGGAAACCGAGATGATCGAGAAAGGCCTTTGCTTCAGCGGCATTCTTGGCTGATGTCACTACCGTGACCGCAAGACCAAAAACGTCTCTAATATCCTCATCCGAGGTCTCAGGAAAGATAGAGTGCTCCTTGATACCGATTGTATAGTTACCCATCTCGTCTACTCCCTGAGCTGAAATTCCGCGGAAGTCGCGCGTACGAGGCAATGCAATATTCAAAAGGCGGTCAAGAAAATCATTCATGCGCTTGCCGCGGAGAGTGATTTGAAAACCAACAGGATCGCCCTGACGGATTTTAAAGTTTGAGATTGACTGCTTAGCTCCGCGCTCAGATGCTTTCTGACCGGTAATTTTTGCAAGGCGGTCGGCAACAAGTGCGATCTTCTTCTTGTCCTTAAGAGAGCCGATGCCGCATGATACTACGACTTTGACGAGTCGTGGCGCCTGCATAATATTTTTATATCCAAACATCTCCTTAAGAGCAGGAAACGATGTTGATTTTTTTTCTTGAATGGTTTTCATGGTGATTATGCAACTTTCTTAGCACGAGGCTTTTTTACAGCCGGTGTGTCTCCTTCTTTCTTTACATTTGAAACGTGAATGGGATGAGCCATCTCGATAATTTGGCCTTTCTGACCTTCGCGGGTCGGGCGGCGATGGCGCTTGTGCACATTGATACCAGGCACAAGGACCATATCAAGGCGAGGAAAAGCCTTGGCAACCTTGCCGGTCTTGCCTTTGTCTTTGCCTGTTATTACTACAATTGAATCGTCTTTTTTAATTTTCATGGTATTTATACAACCTCTTGTGCCAATGATGTAATACTCTGGAAACCAAATTCAGAAATCTCGCGCGGAATAGGACCGAAAACGCGGCCGCCGACCGGATTGTATTCCTTCTTGGCCTGAGCAACGATAACAACTGCGTTTTCATCAAATCGGATATACGAACCGTCTTTGCGTCTGAAGGCTTTCTTTTGGCGAACAACGACAGCTTTAAGCACATCCTTCTTCTTTACTGCTTTGCGAGGCTCAGCTTTCTGAACAGAGAGCACGACGAGATCGCCGATTTCTGCATAGCGCTTCTTTGAACTGCCAAGCACTTTGAAGATGCGGCCGATTTTTCCGCCGGTGTTGTCTGCTATTACTACTATTGAGCGAGGCTGTATCATATATCTTATTTTTTGATTTCGAGAATCTTAAAGTGTTTATTCTTGGAGATCGGCCGTGTCTCTTCGATGACTACATTGTCGCCCACTTTTGCAGTATTCCCCGCGTCATGTGCCTGGAAACGCTTGCGGCGCTGGATAAACTTCTGATACTTCGGATGTTTGATATAGCGTTCAACAAGAACCACTACGGTATCCTTCATTTTGTCAGATACTACGACACCTGAAAGTTTCTTGGGAGAACCCTTGGTTTCGATAGATGCTGTGGTTTTTGGTGTCGTGCTATTCATGATATTAAAAATTAAATGCGAGACATAGTTTTCAACTCTGTCATGATTCGGGCAATGTCCTTGCGGAGATTCATCCCTTCTTTAACGTTCTTGACCTTTGAACCAGAAATATTAAAACGAAATGTGCGAAGAGCAATGCGCTTTTCCGCAAGCGTTTTGTTTAATTCTTCTTTGGTTTTGTTTTTAAAATCTGACATGATGGTGGTTAGTCTTCGCGTGATACAATTTTTGTTTTAAGCGGCAATTTTGTGCCAGCTTTTCTCAAAGCTTCTTTTGCTTCCGTGGCACCAATGCCGTCAATTTCAAACATGATGCGGCCCGGCCATACTTGAATCTGATAGCCAACAGGATCGCCTTTTCCCTTGCCCATTTTTACTTCGGCAGGCTTCTGTGTGTACGGCATATCTGGAAAGATGCGGACCCAAATTTTTCCGGTTTTTCCAAGCGAACGAGAAATAACTTTTCGGGCTGCTTCAATCTGATTTGATCGGACGCGAGCTTCGGATGTGGCTTTGAGGCCAAATGAACCGAAAGAAATAGTTGATCCGCGGCTGTCAATCATTGAGCGCTCCGGATTGCGGCGGAGGGTGTGCCATTTTCGGTGAAGAATTTTTTTAGGAAAGAATTGCATGGTAGTAAATAACGATTCAATTATTTCTTAAATACTTCACCCTTGTAAATCCATACTTTGATGCCGATATCGCCGTAGGTCATGTGAGCCTTTTCACGGGCAAAATCAATATCGGCGCGCAATGTCTGAAGCGGAATCCGGCCGCGTTTAAGCTCTTCATAACGAGCCATTTCTGCGCCGCCGAGGCGTCCGCCGAGAGCAACTTTTACTCCCTGCACATCGCGGTTTGCCATAACCTTCTCAACAGTCTGCTTGAGCACGCGTCTAAATGGCAAGCGCTTTTCCAAACTCTCGGCGACCATGTAGCCGACAATAGCAGCGTTTGATTCAGGAGAACGAACTTCCTCGATATCAACTTTCAATTCCTGGTTGGTGGTGAGTTTCAAATCCTTAATAAACTCCTGAATATCATTCTTGAGCTTGATTGCGCCTTCTCCGCTTCGGCCAATGATCATGCCCGGGCGAGATGTTTTGATGGCGACGCGCAATGATTTTTCGCTTCGCTCCATTTCAATAGAACTGACATACATACCGCGGAGCTTTTTCTCCAAGTGCTCACGCAAAAGCACATCACATTTCAAAAACTCTCTGAATTTTTTATCGGTGTTGAACCAGCGCGATTTCCAATCTCGCAAGATGCCAAGTCGATGTGAATATGGATGTACAGTGTGTGACATATGATTAATTATGCAACGCTTTCGCTGCTTGTTACTTCTTTCTTATTTGTTTTCTTCGCTTCCGTCTTTGTATTTGATGAACGGGCAACTTTTTTTGATGGCTTTGTTGTTCCCTCATCGAGTACAACGACAATATGACTGCAGCGCTTCATAATAGGAAATGCTCGGCCGCGGGCGCGAGGCATGGAGCGCTTAAGCGTCACCCCCTGATCAACCTGGATTTCCTTCACAATGAGATGTTCTTTGCTGATATTTAAATTTTCAGCATTAGCGATTGCTGATTTAATGAGCTTTGACATTGGTTCGCCGGCACGCTTTGCCAAAAAATCAAGTTCGGCCAATGCTGCGACCACATGTTTGCCACGTACAAGATCAGCCACAATTCTCACTTTGCGGGGAGCTTGTCGATAATTTGAGAGTTGTGCGCTGACGGCGGTCATAATAATATTTTAAAAATCTTTATTTTTTAGCGGCATCTGTCGTGGCGGCTTTGGCAGCCTGGGCTGCGGCCATTTCAGCATCCTTTGATTTCTGTTCAAGCTCTTTCTGCATCTTACCGCCGTGTTTGACGAACTTCCTCGTGAGAGAAAATTCACCAAGCTTGTGGCCAACCATTTCCTCAGAAACAAGAACTTCTACATGGTCTCGGCCATTGTGAACCGCAAAAATAAAACCGACCATCTCAGGAGCAATGGCGCTTGCGCGTGCCCACGTCTTAATAGGACCGGTAGCCTGCGGTTTTTTTCCCTCAATCTTTTTGAGGAGTTTTGCGTCAACATAAGGTCCTTTTTTGAGTGATCGTGACATAGTGCACTAAATAAAACAGCTCTGAAGAGCGTGCTATGCATCTTATATGAAAGAGGTTGTGATGTCAAATAGCTATTAAATGAAAAGCTGGAATCCTTAGAAGGATTCCAGCTTACAAGAATAAACTATCGTCATTTTGCAGTGTTTTAAGACTTCAATTTGAGCGGGCGCACCATGATCAGGCCATTAGTCACAAATAGGGTAAATTTAGGCTGATATTCGCCGCAGTTTACCAATGGTTGGCGGCCGGAGAGTTTGAAGCCAAGAGAATTGTCGGCATTCTCATATCCCGTCATCTGCCAGCAGTTACTCTTCCATAAGGGGTGAAGGCTCTCAATTTGACCGAGAGACAAGGTTGTGCCATCCCACGGCTTAAAAACCAGCATAAAAGATAGCCTGTTTCGGAGTTGTCCTTCCCTGCCACAGCTCGGCACAAGTTTGGCACGTGCGAATTTATAGCCGACCTGGACCAAACCATCAATGAGATCGGAGATATTGATAATCTCAGCACTTTCAAAAAAAATGTTGCCACGATCTCTTCCTGGATGCGGGTTCTGATGATTAGATACAGGTTTCATCCATGGCGGAATCAGATTGCGGGCATATGCTGAAAGGGAAAATGAGAATGATACAAGTGGAGTAGTGGCACCGACCATGATCCGATCTATAGTTGCCAACTGACCCGAAACTGTCGTGCCAGGTGTATTTGAAGCAGTCACAAGGAACTCCTTCCGCACTATTGTGCGGAGAAAAGGGTAAGAACTAAACTAGATGAAACCATAACATACTTATATATAAACACCAGCACGATTATAAACCATAGAAAAACCCTGATATATCAGGGTTTTTCTATGGTTTATAATTATTTTTTTGAGACTATGCTGTCTTTCGGATTTTTCCGACCTTGCGGCGGGAAACAATGAAGACGTTGGAGTATTTCTTGGCTCGGCGTGACTTCTGGCCTTTGCCGGTAGGCTTGCCATAGACAGACTTCGCACGGCGCGTACCTCGTCCCTGGCGGCCTTCACCTCCTCCGTATGGATGGTCAACAGGGTTTTGAGCAGTACCGCGGACTGTTGGGCGAATACCGAGCCAACGAGATCGGCCGGCTTTGCCGAGGTTAACGAGCCTGTTTTCTTCGTTTGAAACTTCACCAACAGATGCCCAGGCAGTCTCAAGAACTTTTCGGACTTCAGATGACGGCATGCGAAGCTGAGCATATCCGGCATCATGAGCAATAACTTCTGCGTAGTTGCCGGCTGAGCGGGCAATAACACCGCCGCCTTGAGGCTTAAGCTCAACGTTGTAAACAAACGTACCGACAGGAATATTTTTTATTAAAAGACGATTGCCGGTTTTAATATCTGCTTTTTCTGAAACAACGAATGTGTCCCCTACTTTCAAGCTCTTAGGCACAAGCACGTAGCGCTTTTCTCCGTCTGCATAGATAGCGAGAGCGATGAAACCCGTTCGGTTTGGATCATATTCTACTGAAACGATTTTTGCGGGAATATTTTTCTTATTGTATACAAAATCAACTTCGCGATAGAGACGCTTGTGGCCGGCGCCATGGTGGCGAGTGGTAACTTTTCCCTGGCTGTTGCGGCCGACAGATTGCTGGAAACCATGGGTCAATGATTTTTCAGGATTGTTTGTGGTAATGACACCCTTATACGAAATGGTGGTCATGCCGCGTCGGGATTTTGTTGTTGGTCTGTATGATTTCATAATTTTATTTATAACGGAAAATTTTTAAATTATACAAATTCAATAACATCCCCTTTCTTAAGAAAAACATGAGCTTTTTTGCCGCCTCCTTTTACGCCCCATGCGCCTCGAGAGAATTTCTTCTTTTCAGTGATTGCGGCCACGGTAACTTTTACCGGCTTCACATTGTAAAGTTCGGAAATGGCAGCAGCAACGGTGTGTTTGGTGGCAGTCGTAGCGACATTAAAAATATAAACACCCTGCTCGGCAGAAAAAGATGCTTTTTCTGTAATGTGTGGACGGCGAATAATGCCGGACAAATCGCGGACGATAGCTGGGCCCGCTTTTTTTACAGCTACAACGGAAGCTGCTGGAGCCGGTTTCTTTGTTGTATTCTTTTTTGTGCCGAAGAGTGCCATGATAGTATGTCTGATTAATTATGTGCTGATACGGCAAGCGCCTTGATGGACACCTCAGGGTTTGCAATTACAAGATACTTGTAATTCAACACATGGAGGGGGTTCAAGTTGCGAGCTTCGCCGACTTCGACATGACCAAAATTTCTAAAGCTTTTTTCCGTTGCAGCATCTTTCTTAGGAAGTGCAATGAATGCGGCGTTGAGCTTCTTGGTGCCGAGGCGCTCGAAGCCTTTGATGCCGGAGAGTGATTTCAAAACGACTGCGGCATCAGCTGATTTTGGAGCCGTAAATTCGAGAGCATCAACAAAAATTATTTCATTATCTTTGTATTTGCGGGCAAGAATCGAAGAGAAGGCAGCGGCTTTCATCTTGCGGTTTACCTTCTTTGTGTAATTCTTGTCATTGCGAGGACCATGAGTAACACCTCCGCCAACCCAGATTGGAGATCGTGATGAGCCGTGTCGGGCGCGTCCGGTACCTTTCTGCTGCCATGGCTTCTTGCCTCCGCCGCGCACTTCAGCGCGAGTCTTTGTGTGAGCAATATTTTCGCGGGCATTTGCCATCATTCCTGTGACAACTTGGTGAACCAAGTCGGCATTCCATGTTGTGCCAAAAATATTCTTCAGGAAGAGTGATTTTTCCGGCCTTCTCGCCTTTTGTGTTGTAAATTGTTGATTCCATGATGGTATTGTCTAGCCGCGAATTTCTACTAACGTTCCCCTTCTTCCTGGAATCGCTCCTGTGACAAGCATGAGGCCTGTTTCAGGATCAATCTGAGCGATCTTTAAATTCTTAACCGTCACACGATCACTGCCCATGCGTCCAGCCATGCGCATACCTGTCGGTACGCGACCGCCGTTTCTTGTGCCTCCGGAAATAGAACCTGGTTCTCGTTCTGAATGCTTCTGACCGTGAGATCGAGGACCTCCATGAAAGCCGTGGCGCTTTACAACGCCCTGAAAGCCTTTGCCTTTTGAAATAGCTGACACTTCAACAAGATCGCCTTCTTTAAAGATAGATGAATCAATCTTGTCGCCGACATTCATAACAGACTTATCAGCATCTTGTGTGCGGAATTCCTTGACGTGTCTGAAATTACCAAGAGTTTTGAAGTGGCCTTTCTGAGCTTTTGAGATATTTTTTTCGTGTTTTGTACCGTACCCAACCTGAAATGCCTTGTAGCCGTCAGCCTCTACTGTCTTCACTTGAGTGACCGTAACAGGACCTGTCGAAAGGACAGTGACAGGATGCACTCTGCCGTCTTCATCAAAGATCTGCGTCATATTCTGTTTTATACCAAGCATGAATTTCATAACAGTAGAAGCAGATTAGATTATCTTCACGTCAATATTCACGCCTGAAGGCAGGCTGAGATTGGTGAGTGATTCGATAATTTTTGGTGAGGGGTTGATAATGTCGATCAAGCGCTTATGCACACGCATTTCAAACTGTTCGCGGGCATTCTTGTAGATGAAGGCTGAACGATTAACGGTATATTTCTTTATTTCGGTCGGCAGATGGAATGGGACCGACAACTTGTGCGTCGTAGCGGATAGCAGTATCAATAATCTGCTTAACGGACACGTCAAGAATCTTATATTCATACGCGCGAACCCTGATTCGCAGTCGCTGAATAGCATCCTTCTTGGCAGCAGAAGCTTTTGGAGTCTTTGTTTTCTTTATGATCGCTTCTGGCATGTTCGTAATTAAGTGTTGATAATGAAATCCTGAAAAAATGACTAGGCAACAATTTTTGTTACGACTCCGGCACCCACAGTCTTGCCTCCTTCGCGGATAGCAAAGCGTGTTTTTTCTTCGATAACAACGGGGGCAACAAGCTTCACTTTGAATGTAACGGTGTCGCCTGGCATAACCATTTCAACACCTTCCTTAAGCGTAACTTCGCCGGTAACGTCGGTGGTGCGGATGTAAAACTGAGGCTTGTATCCAGTGAAGAATGGAGTATGGCGTCCGCCTTCTTCTTTCTTCAAGATGTATACTTCTGCTTCAAAATCGGTGTGAGGATTGACAGATCCCGGCTTTGCAATGACCTGGCCGCGAGTAATGTCTTCTTTCTTGAGACCGCGGAGCAAAACTCCAGCATTGTCTCCAGCCATACCTTCATTGAGCTGCTTATTGAACATTTCAATACCGGTAACGGTTGTCTTTGCTGTAGGCTTGAGACCGACGACTTCAACATCTTCGCCGACTTTCACCATACCGCGCTCGATTTTTCCGGTGACTACCGTTCCGCGGCCTTCAATTGAGAAAATATCTTCAACGGGCATAAGAAACGGCTTATCGGTATCGCGAACTGGAATTGGAATATATTCATCGAGTGTCTTTGTAAGCTCAAGAACTTTCTGAGCCCATGGATCATTGATATCTTTTGCTTCCAAAGCCTTGAGAGCTGAACCGCGGATAACTGGAGTGTTTTTGCCGTCGTAGTCGTTTTTTGTGAGAAAATCGCGAACTTCTTCCTCAACGAGGTCGATAAGCTCTGGATCGTCAACCATGTCAACTTTATTCAAGAAGACGATAATCTTAGGCACGCCAACCTGGTGAGCCAAGAGAATGTGCTCGCGAGTCTGAGGCATGACGCCGTCAGTAGCAGCAACAACAAGAATCGCGCCGTCCATTTGAGCAGCACCGGTGATCATGTTCTTGATGTAGTCGGCGTGGCCTGGAGCATCGATGTGGGCATAGTGCCTGTTGACAGTCGAGTATTCGTTGTGCGAGAGCGCAATCGTAATACCGCGAGCTTTTTCCTCAGGAGCTGAGTCGATGTCATTAACTCCTTTCAATTTAACCTGCTGACCTGAAAGATGAAGGACGTTCAAAATTGCGGCCGTTAAGGTCGTCTTACCGTGGTCGACGTGGCCAATGGTGCCGACGTTAACGTGCGGCTTTGACCGATCAAATATTTCTGCCATATCTATTAAATTTAGTGATTAATGAACTAACAAATAAATTTGCAGTGCTGCTCAGTGTTTTTTAGGAACAGAGCAGATACAAAAACGACGCAAAAATGCGATAGAGCCATACTAGCAAAACCTCAAATATTGTCAACTAAAACCCCTCTGCTATAAACAGAGGGGTTTTACAATCGTATATGTAACGATCAATGTTATCTGAAATTGGAAGCAATGATTGTCTTTACTGCTTGTTGCCGCAACATTTACATGAGTGGCCGCCAAGCTTTACTGCACCCATAATAATGAGTGCTGCTGCAACCAAAATCGTAACCCACTGGAACGTCAAATAGTTGAGTGCACCAATCAAAAGAACAAGACCGATAAAAATCATCATTATCGGACCCATTTTGTGGTGCGTACACTTGCATACTTTTGACTCACCGCTGCTACCCATTGGATTTACAGACTGATCCATAATTTATATATTAACTAATAAACCAAGCTCTTGTGCTTATTGTTAAGTATACAACAGTTCACATATCCGCAACAAGAATTACTTTCGTGCTTCAACAATTGTTTTCTCGACATTTGGAGGAACAATAGCGTAGTGTGAGAATTCCATCGGCGCATTGCCGCGGCCTTCAGTCATTGATCGAAGCTGGGTCATATAACCAAACATTTCAGCCAATGGCACGGTGGCGCGGATAAGCTTGATTCCTCCCGGACGATCTTCGAAGCCTTCAATCTGAGCGCGCTTTGATGAAAGAGAACCGGTGATATCACCGAAGAATTTTTCCGGCACACTCACCTCCACTTTCATAATAGGCTCAAGAATAACGGGTTTTGCATGCTTAGCAGCCTCCTGGAATGCCTGAGACGCAGCAATTTTGTAGGCGATTTCGGATGAGTCGACATCGTGATACGAACCGTAGGTAAGTTCACAGGAAACATTGACCATTTTGAAGCCGGCTACGATCCCCCTCTGCATCGCTTCTTCAACGCCTTTCTCGACAGCTGGAATAAACTCCTGAGGAATAACACCTCCTTTGATGGAATCGATAAATTCGAATTCGTCTGAACGATGTACATTCTTGGCGATTTTCTTGCCTTCTTCGAGCGGTTCCATCGGCTTGATATTGAGCTTCACATGTCCGTATTGTCCTTTGCCTCCCGACTGCTTGATATATTTATGTTCAGCTTCAGCAGTACCGGTAATAGTCTCTCTATAGCAATACATC
>CAWDXL010000018.1:0-40076 GCA_963806325.1 Candidatus Parcubacteria bacterium | reverse complement strand
GCGGCCTGATACGCGCCACCAACGCGATTACAAAATGCCTGCGACACTCCGCACGGAACTGTTGCAAAGCCTGGCCAGCCGCAGAGACTTCGCCGATGCAAACCACCACGGCTCCCAATCCCGAAGACGGCCTCGCCGGTTTGATCGAGCGGGTCACCTTTCATAACGAGGAAAGCGGCTTCGCGGTGCTGCGGGTCAAGGTCAAGGGGCGCGGGAACTGGCGGGGCCAAACAGTCGATCCGGGTGCAGGCATATTCGTTCACCTCTGCACCCATCGCCAAGGCCCTCGTGGACGCAAAGAAGCAGGGTGTGGACACCGAGGTTATCCTGGACAAGAGCCAACGGACCGAACAGTTCCGCCGATTTTGTGGCGCATGAGGGCATTCCCACGTTCATCGATGCGGTACACGCCATTGCGCATTATGCCGGGTTCCGGAATATGCCGGGTGAAGCAGTTTAGATTCCTGCAAATCAAATAATCCCAAGGTTTTTTTCAGTTCGTCTGTTCATCGAACCCGGCATAGTCCGTAGAGGGATAACCTGGGAACTTTCTTCGGCAGCCAGTGCTGCCGCGCTCGGCCTGTCGTGCTGTCCTTGACGACGCTACGAGAGAAACTGATCAAAATCGGCGCGAAAGCCGTGCGCCACTCCCGGCAGGGATCTCTTCCTTCACATGAAATACGTGGGCCACAATAGAGGAAGACTATGCCGGACCTCATCCTCAAAACTGCTGTAAAAATCAACCGCGGATCATCGCACCCGGCATAGTCCGGAACCCGGCATAATGCGCACTATGCCGGGCGCGGCATAGTGCGCACGACAAGGTGATGTTGATCGACGGCCAGACCGTCATTACGGGTTCCTTCAACTTCACCCGTGCGGCCGAGGACCACAACGCCGAGAACCTGCTGGTGATCCACGACAAGGCCCTGGCATGGATCAATCCTAGAAATAGGGTTGATGCAAACTACGAGCCACGTCCGACGGCATATGTCGTGATATATGACAGGCGCACCAACGGACGAAATGCTCCGATCAGAATCATCAACGCAAAGTGGGTGGTAAAGTAAATTCTGGACAATAAAATAGTTCAGAACGAGAAGGGAGTTGTTCTTTGAGATCAAAAAGCGAGCAGGCCTCACCGCCCCTCGCTTTTTTCTTGATCTTTTAAATATTACTAAATATTCCAGTAACCGCACCATATACTTGACATTATACAAATAAAAGTATATAATGATGAAAGAAATAAAAAGTGTGTCTGATGTACTGCCATGTGGCAAATATGTCGATACATCAACGTTTTTTGGCATCTTTGAAACAAAGGAGTTTAATCATGACAATGTTAGGCGGTCCAGGCGTAGGAGGCGCACCGCCCACCCCAGCACCTAAAAAGGTAAATTGGTGGGCACGAGTTCGGATAACCATTGCGGTTGTGACCATCATTATCCTCACTCTCGGAATCGCGGGCGGTGGTATCGCAGCAGGCGGGCGTGTGGTACATGTGGTCGCTCAAGACCTACAATGATAAGCTGACGGATCACCAAATCGGTCCACCAGCAACAAATCCAGCGTCGGCAGTTGTGGTGATAAACCCCACACCGTCAACCGTCGTCCCTATCGACGACAGTTTGTGCGGCGGAGGTATCCCCATTGGATCACCTAAGGATGGTCCGGTATATGTTTTACACTTCCTTCCTCGCGGACGGCGGGGCGCACAGCGACCTTCACCCCATCACTACCCAGCTTTATTGGGTACCGCCCACAAATACTCATGGGACTACGGGTTTCAGTTTCTCTGAAACTGAAGGAATGAAGTTCGCATCTTCAAGCAGCGCACCAACGGAAGTCACCAAGACTGAAGAGGGGTACTGTTTGAAGTTTGAGAACGGTGCCGTGTAACAGCTACGGCTGTCGTCCCGGTAGCGTCTACTATTGGGAACCCAATCCCAAAGGATCCCAAGAGAGAGATTCGAATTGATATCCCCGGCTCATGGTTTTGCATCCTTCCATATGAAGAAGCAAAAAAAATGCGAAGGATTTGGATCCGTCCAAGCTCCCTGCCCTCGGCTTAACTGGTCTTAAAGCCAGCGACTCGCCCAAGCGGTAAGTAATGATTCACACCCCCAACGAAAACCCCTAACGGTTCTCGCTGGGGGTTTTCTTTTTGCAGAAAAAATTTTTATTATATTATTTTTATTACGGAGTAGTTGTAAATCCTTTATCAATAGAAGGCTCAGTGATTGTTTGACCTGTCACGCCGGTGGTACCGCCAATTGAAGTAACTGTACGAAAAATAAAGTGCATGATGCCAAAAACCGAAATCATAATTCCGATGCCGATGATTCCCCGAGAGCATGTGCTGCTCACCGTCGGCCCGCGGCTTGTGGACTGGCACCTTTCCAAATATATTCGACGACGCCATACATAAAATAAACCACAGCGACATCATAAGAACCAGCACAAGCGGAGCAATAATTGCTTGCACAACAGCTGACTGAATAGTACTAAATGCACTGCCATATCACAACAGTATATCAAAACACAAAACCATCCGCCAGCGGATGGTTTTGTGTAGCTATACAAACAAACTAGTCTTCACATAGGAATTACTAGTATGATGTTGGGACTGGATCCAGGCGAGACTGTTGGCAAATTTGTACTGCTAAGACCTGTCTGTGAAAGACCGAAGAAGTTGATGAGAAGACCGGCAAGACCCCACACAGCAAGCACCGAGCGAAACCCACAATGGTCCACACGATGAAATTGCGAGCGGCATTTTTTCCGCACCTCCTTTGCAATAATGAACCTAATGACGCCAAAGACGAAGACGACGAAAGGAACCGCAAGCAACAATGGAACAACCAAGTTGACAGTGCCTGTAATATTCTGAATCGACGAGTTAAGTGCTGTTGTAGTGACACTGCCGGCAGCAGCAAGAGCCGTAAGCGGCGACAGTCCGATACCGAGGGCTAGTAAATATTTTTTCATGCAAACATTAAACTTAGTTAATAATAATTTTTAATAACTGCTGTGCTCAATTATCTCTGATACCCATCTAAAATGCAAGAGGGCTGTGGATATCTATATATTTTAACCTTAACCCTGATTATCATTGATTGGCTGACAAGTACCATTCTGACAAGTACCATTACTATCACCTCCATCATAACCACACGAACTACCATCATTTCCAGATATACTGCAATAAGCAGCGTCAGACGGGGATGGTACAACGCAATCTCCGTTTGAACAAAAACCCGTACCGTTTGCGCAGGATGCACCCTCACGCTGATTATAACATTCGCCTGCAGCCTCTGTTGGCTGACATGCTCCATCAACACAGGTACCTCCTGTACCATTGGACTGAGTACATGGAAGATTATCGGAAGCTGTGCCCATAAGATTGCAGTAACTAGAATCAGAGGTTGAGATACAATTTCCACTGCCGTCACACATACCACCGCTGCAAGAAGAACCTTTGGTAATAGGGCCCTGAAGAGTATTGCACTCGCCAAGATCTTGGCCACCGCCATTGGTAATACTCGTGGAGCTATTGCTGCCATTATTGCCTGATGTAGTTCCCCCACTCGTACTTCCACTGCTAGCATTGCCACCGCTGCCAAAATTTATGCCTGCCGGCGAAGTGGGAAAAAACGAATCATGAACAAGAAATGCCAGAGACCAGACGGAGAGCATTACCGCCATCGCAACAATACAAAAAAAGATAAAACCTCGAGCTTCTTTTATCTTCGCGGCATTTCCTGCCGCCCAGATGTAGCGAATGACGCCGACTATAAATGCAATGAGCGCAACAGAAAACAAAAGCGGAACGAGAGCATTAAGCACCGACTGAAACATGCTAATAAGGCTCATAATGTTCGTAACATCTGCAAGAGCAACCGAGGGGAGAAGGAAAAAACCGGCAATGAGTAAAATTTTTTTCATATGATTTATTATGAGCATATACCTCCTGATCCGCCGCCTACACTCGAACTGATCTGCCCTATGGTATCTACCAATACTTTGGTGATAACTGAGGCACCAACAAGAATTGCAGTGCCAATGATTGTTGTATAAAGGGTCTTCTTTGCTTTATCGAGCTCAGCTTTATTCCCCTGGGCTTTAATAAAGAGAAAGCCCGACCAGATAATAAAGAGTACAGCGACAAGCGCGCCAATTTCTGAAATTATATTTAAAACAGCATTCACAAGCTGGCAAAGGTTACCAATGTTAGCTTTCGCTAAAGGATTAGTAAGTGCACTTGAATTGACTCCGGAACCAGCGGAGGTACCAGAATTTACCCCTGAACCTGGAGATGTGCCTGAGTTTACCCCGGAACCAGATGGTGGAGTATTCACAACAGAACTGCTTGTATCACAATTACCACCGCCATCACACGTACCTGTATTATTTAAACATTGAGTTCCCTGCATTTCACTTTGAGCTCCAGGATCAGTACCACCACACTCACTGGGATCAGAAGTGCCAGCTGCAAAAATTGTAACGGGTCGAACAAAAATAACCAGAGCAATCGTACTTACTGCAATTAAAAGTAAATTTTTTCTAGAAAAAATGATGTTATACATTATGGCTTTAAGAAAATATTAAAACTCGGATCGAGTAGGATGCTGGTGATAGTATACACGATGAGCCACGCTGAGAGAATAAAGATAAAACCGATAAGTACCATCATGGCGATACGTTTTGCTTCTTGAATTTTTCCGACATTACCCTGGGAAAAAAGAAGGGTGAACCCAATGTATACAAAAGCGATAGTAGCGATAGGAATGGAAATAACAAAGAGCGCAGTGATGATATTTTTTATCAGAGTGATGAGCTGAGGCAATCCGCAGCTGTTTGCATCCTGTGGATCATATCCCGCAGTACAAGGAATAAGACCGGAGGCCATATCATTTGTGATCTGATGATCTGCTGCAGATGTACCTGCAAACAAACTTGATGCAGGAGGATCTTGGCATATACCATGACTACAATAATTACTAACACAATCACTGTTTCCATTTGGACAACTGTTGCCATTAGCAATGGTTCCAGCAAACACAATAGAAGGCAGCATTAAAACACTTGATTGTGTAAATAAAAACAGGAATATAGAAAGAATAAGTGCGGATATTTTTTTCATTGCAGTTGAGGCAAGAGCGCAGCAAGCGAACTATCGGCAATCTGAAGAGCCCCATCGACTGATTGACTGCCGGAGGTAACATTTTCAATCATGGTTTGGAATATAGTGTCTGTTTTCAATGTATTTGGATCATCCCAGGTTTGCATGAGAAGCGCCGACTGCGCAAACATAGCCTGAGTGGCATTGTCGGCAGCAAGAGAGAGACTGTCACGGCGGTCTGATGGAAGATTGGAAATGCCCGACCATATTGAAGATCCGTTATTTGAACCAAACACCAGAGCCATAGCGATTGCCGCAGTCGGATTCTTGCTCGATTTTGCTACAGAAAGACCATAAAGATTTCCGTATGTCAGTCTGAGCGGCTGGCCTTGAATAGTAGTCCGCGACTGAGGCATCATTGCTACTGCAAATGTAAGATTCGGATTTTTTTGGATAATGTCATTTTGTTCGCTCGCATAGCCAAAATATATGGCAAGCTTATTTGAAACGAACAGCGTTTCAGAGTCATCCAGCCCCCTATTCCAGGAATATACGGCACTTTGCGGATTCGCAAATTGAGTATAAAAACTAAGAGCACTCGCCGCAAGAGGTTCGGTAGCATTGGTACTGACCGGCATAAGAAGCGCACTCACGGGCACCTGTCCGCCCGTCTGCACGATAGGATCTCCAGTCTGCAAAATCATAAGACTTAGAATATCTTTGGCATGATCAATGTTGGAATATTCACCCAGACCGACCCCACTTGTTGTGATATTGAGCGCTGCATCTTTTATGGTGAGTTTAGGCGCCATTGCCGCAACGTCATCCCAATATACTGGTGGATTTGCAATCAGAGCATTTGTAAAAAGAGAGGTGTTCCAATACATCACCATTGGGTCAGCGGTAAATGGAATAGCTCCGACACCTTGTGTCTGAATATAGGGGTTTGAAGCCTGTATATATGTGCTTTGGTATGTCGACTGTGAAATATACTGGTACGGGATGAGGTAAAGTTTGCTTTGAAACTGAAGATACTGATCCTGATTAAGGAGAAGGAGGTCAGGGCCGGTACCAGATGCCAATGCCTCAAGGTATGATTGGTATATATTTTGGGCAGGAATCTGAACATAATTAATTTGCTGATTTGGATTGCCGCCGGCCTTAATCATAGCTTGATCATATGCAGTCATGTCACTGGCATCAAGTTCACCCCAGATAGTAATAGGTACAGGCCCACTTTGTCCTTTACTCTTGTATAATGAAAAAAATACTACACCGCCGATCGCAAAGAATCCAAAAACGACAAGGGTGATGAGTTGAAATTTGCTCATAATATTTCAGTCAGCTTTTTTATAAATAAGACCATAATGGTGATCGCCCGCATCGAATGAATGCGTTAAAATAAAACCGTGCCTCTCAAATAAAACCCGGGCATCTGCTTGCAAAACTACACGGCTAGTTTCTGGACCAAGCCCACCGAATGAACCAGCCCAGTCGATAATAAGCACTCGGCCGTGGGATTTTAAAATGCGCTTAATTTCTTTAAGAAAATTTTCTTTGTTTTCAATCTGAAAAAGAACGTTGCACATCATCGCCGCGTCTACAGAGACATCGCGAAGCTTCGTGCCTCCAATTTCTTCAATATCTCCATGAACAAGCTCTATATTATTAAGATGCTCAGTATGGGCGGCTGCCTGAATACGAGTCAGAAGATCTTTCTGCACATCAACACTAAATACGCGGCCCGAACCACCCACAAGGCGAGCAGCCGCAAGCGTATAAAACCCAGAACCGGAACCAAGATCAGCGACGCGTTCGCCTTCTTTGAGACCAAGCAGAGAAATATTTTTTGATGGATCAGAAAACGCCATAAACACTCCAAGTATATCAGCTCAGCAGAAAATATGTGCGGATGTTATCAACAGAACTCACAGACACACCGCGGAAGCAATAGCATCAGCATCACGAAGCTTCATAACGCGCACTCCTTGCGTCTGCCTGCCGAGTGACGGAATTTCTTTGATATCAACCCTGATAACCTGGCTCTTTTTTGACATTGCCACAAGTTCAGATTCCTCATCAACAATAACTTTTGAAGCAATAACATTACCGGTTTTCGGTGTCACTTGAGCAGTCTTGATACCTGAACCACCTCGGTGCTGGACTTTATATTCATCAAGATCAGTTTTCTTTCCATAGCCATTTGCCATAACAATAAGCAGACTTGCTTTTGCTGCGCCTTTTTTAATAGTATCGGCAGCAATAACAAAATCATTCTTGTCGATACGCATACCCGATACTCCCGCCGCGCCGCGGCCCATTTCGCGCACGTCGGCTTCTTTGAAGCGAATGGATTGACCGCCGGTCGTGATTACCATCACATCATCGCCTTTTTCAACAAACGATACCGAGACGAGCTGATCGCCGGAAGCAAGCTTGATAGCAATAATGCCTGAGCGCCGCACATCATGGAAACTCTCAGCAGCGACTTTTTTCGCTACACCATTGCGCGTGACCATCATAAGGGAGAGGCTGCTGTTTTTCTGTTCCTTCGGCATCGGCAGAATAGAAGTGACATTTTCGCCCTGCTCCAGAGCTAGGAAGTTCATGATTGATTTGCCTTTTGTGGCACGCTTGCCTTCAGGAATTTCGTACATTTTCATGGCATATGCTTTGCCTTTGTCGGTAAAGAACAGAAGATCGCTGTGGGTATTTGTCGTCACAAGCTGCGTAACAAAATCTTCTTCTTTTGTATCAAGATCAACCACACCGACACCGCCACGCTTCTGCTTGTGATATTCCTCAGGGTCGGTGCGTTTAATATATCCGCCAGCAGTAAGGACGAGTACTGATTCTTCATCAGCCACGAGATCTTCCTCGGAAAATGCCTGGGCACTTCCTCGTACCACCTTTGATTTTCGGTCATCACCATAGCGTTCACGCACAGCTGCAAGCTCGGTCTTGATGATAGCAAGAATCTTCTTAGGATTTGCGAGAATATCTTTAAGCTCTTTAATGAATGCTTGCAGAGCCTTGAGTTCATCTTCAATTTTCTGGCGTTCGAGACTTGCTAGGCGCGCAAGCTTCATTTCCAAAATTGCCGTTGCCTGGCGATCCGAAAACTTAAACTCTTTCATCAAATTTGCATGAGCAACCGGCGTGTCTTTCGATTTTTTAATAAGCTTGATTATCTCATCAATATGATCAAGAGCTTTTTTCAAGCCGATAAGAATGTGTTCCCGTTCTTCAGCCTTGCGCAAATCAAACTCGGTTCGGCGGCGGACAATAATGACACGGTGCTCAACAAATTCATGAAGCACAGACCGCAGGGAGAGTGTTTGCGGCACACCTGCCACAAGCGCTACAATATTCACATGAAATGTTTCTTCAAGCTGAGTATGTTTATATAAATAATTGAGAACAGCTTGTGGGTTGGCGCCTGATTTCAAATCGATAACGACTCTGATGTCTTTTGTCGATTCATCGCGCAATCCTCTGATGCCGTCGAGCTTCTTGTCGCGGACATGGTCGGCGATTGTCATAATCAAATCGGATTTGTTGACGCGGTACGGAATAGACGTAACGATAATTTGGTAGTTATCGTTTTTTGTCTCGATGATTTCTGCATCACCGCGCGTCACGACTGCACCTTTGCCTGTGGCGTACATGTGGCGGATATCTTTCTCACCAAAAATAGTTCCGCCTGTCGGAAAATCGGGGCCTTTTACAAACTGCACAAGATCTTCGGTAGTAGCGTCTTTGTTGTCGATAAGATATGTAGTAGCATCCACAATCTCGCGCAAGTTGTGCGGAGGAATATTGGTAGCCATGCCGACAGCAATGCCGAGCGTGCCGTTTAAAAGAAGATTGGGGACGGCAGCCGGCAAGACCGCGGGCTCTCGGCGCGTACCTTCGTAGTTTGGACGCCACTCGACCGTTTCTTTGTCGATATCGCGCATCATTTCCGCGGCAATGCGGCTCATTTTTGCTTCGGTGTAGCGGGAAGCAGCAGCTGTATCGCCATCAATCGAGCCGAAGTTCCCCTGGCCGATACCCAGCGGATAGCGCATGGTAAACGGCTGGACAAGCTTTACAAGTGAATCATACACAGCAATATCGCCGTGTGGATGGTAGTTGCCTGTCACGTCTCCGGTAATTTTTGCAGATTTCCTCGTCTTACCTCCAGCATTGAGCCCCAGCTCATACATGGTATACAAAATGCGGCGGTGAACAGGCTTCATGCCATCACGTGCGTCAGGCAATGCGCGGTCGGTGATGACGGACATGGCATAGTCGATAAAAGACTCGCGCATTTCCGTGGTAATGCTCCGATTGACGATTGTTCCATTAGAATCTTTTACAGGTTCTGGTACTGCAGGTTTTTTTTCAGCCATATGAAGAATTATTGTGAATTGCCGTCCGGCGTCAGGATAACAACATTGCTGGCATTATCAGAATCAGACGACGTGGCTGATGAAAGCGAACCGACATTTTGCGTAAAATTATTAACCCCGCTTGAAAAGGTGCTTTCCAGCGACTGAAGAGATGGGTCAGTGGCTCCGGTGTCGGGATTGGCTAAAATTGCTGCCGCTTGATTTTGAGATGAATTTGTCAGATCCGGAAACTGCACTGAGAATGTCGCAACCCAGATAATAGCCATGAGGCCAACCGCTACCGACGGCACAATGACGGCCACTTTTCGGCGGTGAGATTCCGGCTTCTGTCGCAAATTTTCAAGCATTTCAAACATAGTCAAATTATACGTAATTATTTAACTTTCATCAAGAACAATCATTTCTCCATCTTTGCCCTCCAGATCTTTTTTCTTGAGCGTAAGTTTGTCGACTCCTTTTATTCCCTCGCTTCCGCCCTCTTTAAGAAAAGTCTTGAGTGAATCTCGCGCATCATCATAGCCGAGAGGAATAATAATCTTTGGCTCAAGCTTGACTGCAAGCGCATACGCAGCGTGTGCATCGAGCGTGCCGCTGCCGCCAATTGGCACGAAAAGAATATCAATTTCTTCCAGTGATTCTTTCGCCTCGGCAGAAAGCTCGGCCACATCGGTTGCGCCGAGTATACACAGATTGAGACTGTCGAACGTGAACGTATATATAGTATTGATTCTGTCGCCGCCATAGTGCGACACACTCGGAAAACCCTTAATGAAAATATTATTTTTTTCGTATTCCCCAGGACCGCTGATGACAAACGCTTCTTTGTCGCCAAATGACACCTGTTCCCTGCCATTCCAGTCGGGGTCGTTGATACTGATGAGACAGATATCTGCACCGAACCTTACCGCTTTCTGTTTTGAGTCTTTGGAAACAGGATTAACAGCGATTGTTGTATCGCCAAACGCAAGTTTGAGAAATTGGCTGCCGTGCCGTGTGATAATCATGAGATTAGTATATCAGATTTTTTGAGAGTGGAAAATCCCTTGACTCATAGCAGAAACTTGGCATATACTGTACCGGTCAGACCTCAAGAGCCGCTAACGCGGCTCTTTGATTTTTATATAGCCTTCAAGTTTCCGAAGATCGATATATTTTGCTCTTTCTACAAGCTTGCTTTTTGTATTCAAGAAGATAAGATTGCCGCAGACTAAAAAACAGGAGATGAGGTATGAAGAGTTCGCCCCGACCTAAAGTTGCAATCGAATCCCCTTTTCGCGGAGATGAGGAGAGAAATATTTTGTTCTGCCGAAACCTTTGCCGGTATGCAGTCCTTAATGGGTACAACCCATACGCCATGCACATCTTTTTCACCCAGTTTCTCGATGACACGATAGCACATGAGCGCTCCCTCGGCATCGAGTGCGGGCTGGACTGGACTGATCACTCGGATGAAATCTGGTTCTGTTTGCGCCCAGGAGAAACCGCGAGTTTGGGGATGCGACGAGCTATTGAACGCGACCAGGAATTGGTAAGGGCTGGCAAAGTACGAGCTTTAAAATTTCTTCTTTTCACCCAAGAAGGAGAACCTGCGGGAACATGGGAGCATTCTGGCCTATAAAAGGCCAGAATAAAGACACCGAGACTGAAAAACCGGTGTCTTTATTTATTTCAACTGATATAGCTTGTTTTACTATACAAAATCGGCTCTTTATGTATAATAACTTTATTACTAGAATCTTCAGTAAGTAACCCCGGGCAAACGACCGCCGACAGCCCTTAAAACAAAGGCTTGAGGCATTCCTACCATTGTTGTCCGGAACTTATTGAATTTTTATTACATGGAAGAAACCGTACCAAAAAAGAAGAGAGTTGCAAAAAAAGAAGATCAGGCAGCTGAGACGGAAAATACGGCAAGTGAAACAGGAAAAGAAAAGGATTTGAAACCAAAGAAAGAAACTGTCATGTCAAAGGTACTGGCAGAAAGCGCAGCACTTCCTGGCATTGGAGACATTGTTGAGGGAGCCGTTTTGGTTATTGAAAAGAGTGCGATTTATATCAACTTGCCGCCGTACGGCACCGGTATTATCTATGGCCGCGAATTTATCTGCAGCCCGCGATATCATCAAGAAAATCGGCATTGGCGACAATGTCAGCGCAAAGTTGTCGATACCAACAATGCGGAAGGCTACATTGAATTGTCGCTCAAAGAAGCAAAGCAGGCGCTCATCTGGGGCGAAGCTGAAGACGGCATCCGCAACCGGAAAATTTTCGATCTTCCGATTACCGACGCGAATAAAGGAGGCCTTATCATCAATTGGCAGGGCATCCATGGATTCCTTCCTGCTTCCCAGCTCAAAGCTGAGCACTATCCGCGCGTTGCTGACGGCGACAAAGGACAGAATTCTCGATGAATTGAAAAAACTCATCGGCACCCGCATCCAGGTTTCTATTATTTCCGCACTTCCAAAGGAAAAAACTTATCTTCTCGGAGAAAAATCCTCAGGAAAAAGATAAGGAGAAAATTATCGGCAAATATAAAGTTGGCGATGAAGTTACGGGCGAAGTCACGGGCATTGTTGATTTCGGCATCTTTGTAAAGATTGAGGACAATCTCGAAGGCCTTGTTCATATTTCAGAAATCGACTGGTCGCTCGTGGAAGATCCGAAACTTCTCTTCAAAGTTGGACAGAAAGTTCAGGTTAAGGTCATTGAGATTAAAGACAGCAAAGTTTCTCTCTCCATCAAGGCCCTGAAACCAAATCCATGGACTGAAGCATCAAAGAAATATAAGAAGGATGATAATGTCTCGGGCGTTATCATTAAGTACAACAAGCATGGCGCGCTCGCTTCGATTGAGAGAAGGCATCGCCGGACTTGTTCACATCTCAGAATTCGGCTCCGAAGACAAGCTTCGTGCGGCACTCGAGCTCGGCAAGACATATCCGTTCAAGATCACTCTCTTTGATGCTAAGGATCAGAAAATGGCACTCACCTATTCGGCGGCGAAGAAATAAGAAGTTAAAAAAATGACCTCCTCCCCGGGCTCCGCTCCGCTGCGCCCGGGGTTTCCTTTTGTAGCATGAGGATTCTAATTGAATAATCGAGGTTCTGCGGCTTGTCTTTCTTTCCCTGCCATTCGATATATCGCTTCATCTGGGTCTCGTTCAGTCCGATTGTGGAGGAGAAATATCCGACACTCCAGATGCCGTCTTTCTCGAGGTATATCTCACGTATGAATTTGAATTTTGAGCGCAAGTATCTGCTTGAGGCTGACTTGAGTTTCCGACGGCATCTGAGACTGAGATATTTGGAGGTATTTCAATCTGCAGGTGGACGTGATCTTGATCGGTGTTGAGGTTTAGTATCCAGAGTGTCGGATATTTCTTTACCGTGGCGTACAGTATCTTTTTGAGTTCAATGAGCACATATGGCTTCAGTATCTTTCTTCGGTACTTGGTGCCCCAGACGATGTGGTATTGATGCTGATATGTAGAGTGATTTAGTCTTCGAATCCTCATGGAACCAGCCTAACACGTTTTGAGGCTCTGGTGGTGCATATTCTGAATCCCCGCCCTCCAAAGTTCGGTCAGGGGATCTTGTTCGTGAATGCTCCGGGCGGGGTTTAGGAGATGAATAAAAACCCCTCTTTAAAAAGAGGGGTTTTTATTTGAAATTTTTTACTGCTTGAATGTACTCGTTGTTTTTTCCAAACCTTCAATAATAATTAATTCGACGGCTTCGATTACTTTTTTAGAAACTTCTTTCAGTGCTTCTGCTTCTGATTTTTTAAATTCGCCGAGAATTTGTTTTGTCACCGCCTCCTCGCCTTTCGGTTTTTTCAATTTGCCACTTGGTGTGACAGGAGAAATACCAACGCGTATCCGTATAAATGCTTCTGTCTTCAGTGCTTTGATAATAGATTCCAATCCCCTATGGCCGCCCGAACTTTTATTAAAAGAAATTTTTATCGTGCCAATCGGCAAGTCGAGATCATCATAAATAACAATGAGATTTTTCGCTTTCTTCAATTTTAACGCTTCGCTTGCCCCGTCAAACAGCAGGGCAATGCTTGCACCTGAGCGATTCATATAATTATCAGGCTCGAGAAGCATGACCGATTCATCGCCAATTTTTCCCTTTGATACAAGCGCTCTGAGTTTTATGTCTTGTTTAAACTCAGGAAACGAAAATTTTTTGGCAATAGCCGCAGCTAAAATCCGGCCCGTATTATGGCGCGTATTTTCATATTCTTGCTCTGGATTGCCGAGCCCCGCGATGATATAAGGCATGAGTTGTATAATATAACAATTTTCCTCCTTGTGCCAAACGCTTTCGTTTGATAAAATTCCATCACTCATTTCTTGATTCTCTTTTATTCCTTGTTATTTCTTTTTATTTTTATGGATCAACAACAGCCTACATCATCACCGTCAGTTGAGGACAGAAAAGTAGGCAGTTTTTGGGGGGATATCATCAAGTTTACCATTGTTGCACTCATTGTTGTTATTCCGATCCGCGCGTATGTTGCCGAACCTTTCATTGTATCCGGCGATTCGATGGATCCAACCTTTGCCACCGGCCAGTATTTGATCGTCAATCAACTAAGCTATCACGTAAGTGATCCGCAGCGTGGACAGGTAATTATTTTCAAATATCCGAAGGATACAACAAAATATTTCATCAAGCGCGTCATTGGTCTACCGGGAGACACCGTCATCCTAAACGGCACTTCTGTTACCATAAAAAACAAAGAAAATCCTCAGGGTTTTACGCTGTCGGAACCATATATTGCGCCACAATATGAAAAGAATGACTATATTACATACGACCCCCTCCCGGCCGGACAGTATTTTGTCATGGGAGACAATCGTCTCCAAAGCTCGGATTCACGCGTCTGGGGAGATGTGCCGCGGGACTTGATCATTGGCACGCCCATTCTGCGACTCTTCCCCTTCGACAAAATCGCGACTCTGCCAGGTGATTATAAAGAAGCACAATAATCGTCATGGATAAAACTAAAGAACGAATAAAAAAACCGGATAACTACTGGAAATTCGATGACACGGCTCTGCCTGTCGAGGTCGGTCTTTATTATGGTTTCACTCCGATTCATCCAGTCATTCCCGAAAAACAGGATTTCAGCATACTCAAAGAAGCTGGAAAGGATCAAAATCCTTCGTCTGAACCACACATTCACGCAGCCGAACTTGCCGCTCTTTTTAGAACATATTTTTTGAAAAATAATTCCGCTGCACCGGTAATGACAGTCCGTGCACGAAAGCTTGAAACGAAAGCGCGCCGCCATGAATACTGTTTTGATATTCTAGGCAGCAGCCGTAGCATCGCCGACGCTACAGTAATAAAGGCTTCGTACGAAACGGCGCTCGAGCTTGGCTATGAAAATTGCATTGTTGAACTCAATACCATCGGCGATCGTGGAATCATTTGGCCGATATCTGCGGGAGCTCGGAAATTATTTCAAAAAGAATTCGGCTGCGCTTGATCCAGAATGCCGGCAAGTACTCAAAACTGACCCTCTTCCAATAATCTCATGCGGCCATGAAAAATGCGCCGAAACAAAAGAGCATGCTCCGACTACAATGAATTATCTTTCGGAACCATCGCGGATTCATTTCAAAGAGGTCCTTGAGCTTATGGAGGCATCAGATGTGCCGTACACAATCAATCCAGCTCTCATTGCCAATCCACGTTTTGCCTGCCATACCTCTTTTAGAATTATAGGCAACCAAAAAAATAAGACTGAGCAGATTGTCATTGTCCAAGGAGGCCGCTTTACTTACATTGCAAAATGGCTCGGTCTGCGAAAAGACGTACCGGGAATCAGTGCAACATTTACCATAAAAGATTCCACCGAAAAAACATCTATAAAAATTCCAAAGCCGCAATTGTATCTCATCCAGATGGGCGAAGATGCAAAATGTAAGAGCTTGTCCGTCATTGAAATTCTTCGCAGAGCCCATATTCCGCTGTACCATTCCCTCACAAAAGATAAATTTGCGCTTCAGCTCATGTCGGCTGAACATCTGAAAGTTCCTTATATCCTTATCATTGGGCAAAAAGAGTGTATTGAACACACGGTGCTTGTGCGGGATATTTGCACACGTTCGCAAGAATCAATCCGCCTGCCGGATATTACCCATTACCTCAAGAAGCTGCTGACATAAGCTACTTGCCAAGCAAAAATGTCCGTGCTAATGTATACCCCATATGATTAATGTTGAAGTAGAACGCGGTGCCACTGAAAACCCAACAAGCCTTATTAAGCGCTTCACGAAGCGCGTGCAGGGTGCTGGGGTATTAGTGCGTGTCCGCGGGATTCGCTATTCAAAGCGCAAGGAATCTCCGTATGTCCGCCAAAAGCGCACATTGAAATCCATCCGTCGCCGCACCGAACACGACCGCATGGTCAGACTTGGAAAAATCGAGGAGGTAACAAGGAGATAATAATGACAGAGAGATTCTCTCTACTGAATACCACAAAAAGCAATGTGCCGATCAGCCCATTGCTTTTTGCTCGTATAAAGAATCATGTCCTCGGCACAGACTATGAACTCAGCCTTGTTTTCGTTACGCCAAAAAAATCTCATGCACTCAATCTCGCTCATCGCGGAAAAGATAAGCCGACAAATATTCTCAGCTTCCCGCTCGATGCAAAAGCCGGAGAAATTTTCATCTGTCCCTCGTATGCAAAAAAAGAAGCGAAGAATTTTGAGAGAACATATCCAAATTATTTGGCATTTTTATTTATCCACGGTTTAGTCCATTTGAAAGGATTAGACCATGGTAGTACAATGGAGAAAATAGAGACGTCGGTTCGCAAACGTTTTTTAATTTAATCCCTGTACATTATCTGTGTCTCGCAACATTACAGTCGGTATAGATATCGGCACATATCACGTGAAAGTGGTCGCGGCTGAACTTGTATTTGGCCGGGAAAAACCGGTTCCAAAAATAATCGGTACGGGGTTTGCTGAAACTAAAGGCATGCGCCATGGCTACGTGGTGAGCGGGGCTGATGTTGCACGCAGTATTAGGACTGCTGTACGGCAAGCCGAAAAAACGGCGGGGATCCAAATAAAAAAAGCTTTTCTTTCGATTGGCGGCGTCGGACTTGCCGGCACGATCGCTCAAGGTGCAGTCATTGTCTCAAGGGGTGATTCTGAAATTACCGATCTAGATGTCCGTAAAACGCTTGAAGCTTCTGAAAATGAGCTGCCATCCGCATTTGCCCTCAATCGCAAAGTGATTAATTCCGTGCCCATTGCCTACAAAGCTGACGGCAAGATAGTACTCGGACGACCCCAGGGCCTTAAAGCCACAAAGCTTGAGGTTCGTACGCTTTTTATTACCTGCCTTGAACAGCACTTGACCGATCTTATCCAGGTTGTTGGTGATGCCGGTGTTGAAGTGGAAGATGTTATTGCTGCACCCATCGCTGCAAGCCTTGTTTGCCTTTCAAAAACCCAAAAAATAGCCGGCTGTGTTTTAGCGACCATCGGAGCTGAGACAGTTTCAATTGCCGTCTTCGAAAATAATATTCCTATCTCGCTTGAAGTCTTCCCGATCGGTTCAGTCGACATCACGCATGATATCGCGCTCGGTCTAAAAGTTTCTCTTGAAGATGCTGAGCGCATGAAAATTGGAGCTGAAGTAAATTTTTCATATTCACGGAAAAAGCTTGAGGAAATTATTGATGCCCGCTTATCAGACATGTTTGAACTTATCGAAGGCCACCTGAAAAAAATCGGACGCAATGGACTCTTGCCGGCCGGCATTATTATTTCCGGCGGCGGCGCACGCCAAGATAGCATCGAAGAAATCGCCAGGCTTTCACTGCGGCTTCCAGCAAAAATTGCAGAGTTTCCATTTGACGGCGATCGCCATGGCGAAGAGGCCCCAAGCTGGGCAATTGCGTATGGACTGTGTGTTTTAGGATTTACCCAAGGTGATGAACCGTCGCTCGGAGTGCGCCTCGTACGGGTACAAAAAAGAATATTTTCGGCTGGATCAAGCAATTTCTGCCGTAAATTTCATATTTATTAGAGCATATATACTTTAGACAAGCAATTGTTTTCTTTTTCGTTTCTTTTGTAGTAGTATGGTGGAAACAGCCAATCAGATAGAAAACATATGCCACAAGTAAAACCTGAAGTAAAATCATTTGCACGAATAAAGGTGACCGGCGTTGGCGGTTCTGGAAAGAACGCAGTCAATCACATGGTCAATTCCAAGGTGAAAGGAGTGGAATTCATTGCTATCAATACTGATGCTCAGGATTTGCACAATTCCCTTGCCAAAAAGAAGATTCATATCGGTAAAAATGTGACGCGAGGCCTCGGCGCCGGCATGAATCCGGAGCTTGGAAAACGCGCAGCCGAAGAGACCAAAGAAGAAATCCAGGAATCACTCAAGGGTTCAGACATGGTGTTTTTGGCATGCGGCATGGGCGGCGGTACTGGCACGGGGGCAACATCTGTCATTGCAAAAATTGCAAAGGAAATGGGAGCACTCACCGTGGCAGTCGTCACCAAGCCTTTCTTTTTTGAAGGCCAGCAGCGCATGCGCTTCGCCGACCAAGGTATCGAAGAACTCAAAAAATCAGTTGATGCTATCATTGTTATTCCCAACGACAGAATTTTAAACACGATCGCAAAAGATACGACTGCCAAGCAAGCGTTCATGATGTGTGACGAGGTTTTAAAGCAGGCTGTCGAGGGTATTTCTGATCTCATTACTACTCCGGGAGTCATCAACGTCGACTTCGCCGACATTCGCGCCATTCTCGACAATGCCGGTTCCGCACTTATGGGTATCGGTTCAGCCAATGGCGAGAAGCGTGCAGAAGAGGCAGCAAAGGCAGCTATTAATTCCCCTCTTCTGGATCTTTCAATTCACGGCGCAAAAGGAGTACTCTTCTCAATTGCCGGTGGCGATGATCTCACTATGTTTGAAATCCAAGATGCAGCCAAAATCATTACCGAATCAGTCGATCCGAATGCAAAAATTATTTTCGGTACCGTCCGCGATGAAAAGCTGAAGAAGGGCGAAGTGCGCGTCACAGTGATCGCTTCCGGTTTTCCAGAAGCAGGACGCAAAAATTTCTTCCAATCTGGGGCTTCTTCAGTTTCTTCCCAGATAAATAAGCCGGATCAGAACCAACAAGAAGAATCAGCTCGACGCGAACGCGAATCAGCACCAGTAGCAGAAAAAGCTCCGATTGCTGACCGCGGACGCATTTACAACAGCATTACTCCAAATCCGATCAATGCGCCAAAAGAACGTCCTCCTGTACAGTCTCCCGATGATTCAAAAAAGAATCCCGACGATGACAACGATGACTGGGGCGCCATTCCGGCATTCCTCAGGAGATCGAAGATTAAATAGCATACCCCCTAACCCCCTCTCAAATTGAGAGGGGGTTCTGCTTACAAAACTAAATGTCTCTTTATCTCTATGCGCAAGTAGCTCCCTCATTTAGGAGGGCAACATGCTCCAACTGTTACAGAATTTTAATTGCTCATTTTAGGTGGCATTACAAGATACTCAGATGGGGAGATTTTCGGTTAGGCTCACAATTTTCTCTTGTATTCTTCTAACTACACTCTCCACATCTTCTCTTACCTCCCCTTCCGTAAATCTCAAAAAAATTATACCTGCACTTTCCAGCTGCTTTTGCCTAAAAGCATCCTCCTCAACTTTTTAATCATGGCTTGAACCGTCAACTTCAATAGCAATATTCAGACTTTTGCAATAAAAATCCACAATATAGTGTGATAAAGGTTTTTGGCGAAAGAATGCATACCCCAATTTGCTGTTTTTAATTTCATTCCACAGTAGAATTTCTCCTAGAGTACCCTTGGTTCTTAATCCGCGAGACCTACATTTTAATTTTTTGTTGTAATCAAGAAACATTCTACAAGCATACATAGTGGAGATGAATTTTTAATGAAGAAAAAATCTCCCCATTTGTGTTTATCTTGGTAAAAACTTCTGTAAGCAATTGTTGTTCAGTGAGAATTTGAGCATGCTGCCCTCCTAAAGGAGGGAGCTACTTGCACGAGAATAGTGCATATAAAAATTAGTACTGAAAATAAAAACAGAATCTGATATAATGCGCAGACTATGACATACGACCTTGCAATCATTGGCGGTGGACCAGCGGGTGTAGCTGCCGGCGTGTATGCCGCGCGCAAACGCCTTAAAACCGTCTTTATTACCAAAGATTTCGATGGACAGAGCACTGTGTCTCTGGATATTCAGAATTCGGATCGGGACTGTTTCCATCACTGGTGCAGAGCTTTCCAAAAATCTTGAGTCACATCTGCGTGCCTATGCAGGAGACTACGTTGATATCAAAAAGGGCGAATGGGTCAAAAATCTTGAGAGAATTTCTGGGACTGATCCAAAAGCAGGATTTAAAATTACATCTGATAAAAATACCTATGAAACCAAGACTGTGCTACTTACCGCGGGCAGCCGTCGGCGAAAACTTGATGTACCCGGCGCGAAAGAATTTGATAACAAGGGTCTCACCTACTGCGCTTCATGCGACGGTCCTCTTTTTGCTGACCAAGATGTGGTAGTTGTTGGCGGAGGAAATGCCGCATTTGACAGCGCCGCTCAGCTCCTCGCATACTGTAAAAGCGTTACCCTGCTTTCACGCAGCGATTATAAAGCAGACCCTGCTACCATAGAAACAACGCTCAAAAATCCAAAATTCAAAGCGCTTAAAAATATTGATCTTATAAAAATTTCCGGAAACACATTTGTGACTGGTATTACATTCAAAGAAAGGGCGACAGGTACAGTGACCGATCTTCCAATATCAGGAATTTTTGCCGAAGTCGGTTCCCTTCCCAATACTGATTTTGCAAAAGAAATAGTTAAGCTCGATCAATACAATCACATTGTTACCGATCCGCGCAATCAGCGCACATCAGTAGAGGGCATTTGGGCGGCCGGAGACATCACTGACGGGCTGTATCACCAAAATAATATTGCTGCCGGCGACGCCGTCAAAGCGCTTGAGGATTTGTATCTATACTTACATCTAAACAAATAGCAAATTCTCATCTCCTCCTCATCCAATGAGAGATGTCAGAAGTGAGATATTCTACAAAGTTTTGAAAGAATCGATAAGCCTTTCCCAATCAGAATCGGTTAGCATCGTTTTTTCTTGAAGATTTTCAGAGTTTCCAGAGGATAGGCAACTTCAACGTAGCGCGAAACATCGAGTGGTATATCAATAATTTTCCAATTGTCCCCGGTCGACGTTACTACGTCCTGCTCATAAACTGTTGTGCTTCCCAGTATGGTGGTTTTTAGATTATCATTTTCGATATCACCATTCAAAACCACTCCTGCCTTTAACTGGGCATTTTTCTGAGTGAGCGGCTCGCAGACAACTGTCACAGACATATCACCATTATTCATAAGCGCCGCCTGGACAGCATTTACAGAAATATTATTGCCAGCGTCCTCCGGTATGCATTCCTGCTGGCCACCATTCGGATACTCCTGAATATCCGAAGATACGGATGGATAATTTAAAGAAAAACCATACGTGGTATTTGTATACAAATACCAGCTCATTTTTTGGAGAGGCGTCGGTCCAGCAAGGTCTTTAAAAACAAATGACGAAATAATAGAGGCGAATATGTGCGGATCAATTTCCCCTTCATTGTTGCTTATAGTAAGCGTGTGAGTTGAATCAAGAGCGACAAGAACATCGTCAGTTATGCCAAAACAATTTTCAAGAGAGGCCGGACAGGTAATCTCGGCAGCTGCTTTTCCGCTCAGCGTAAAAATATTTTTTTGAGCCGTTTGATTCCCCGTACTTGATACCACCTGCTGAAATGTATCCGCCTGTCCGGAAACAGGATCATAATTTGGACGATATTCAATATCCAAACCGGATATTGATATCTCTATATTACTGCCCGCGACCGATCGTACTGGCGCATTCCATGCTGGCGGATACTTGAACGAAAATCCCAGACTAGCATCAGAATATGTCCTCCAATCAACAGTCGAGACAGTACCAGCACTACTCATGGCATCAGTCGTAGTCGCAGCACTTGTGGCTGTGTTTGATGATATATCAGCAAAATTAGAATTAGTATTTTTTTCATAAAAATAAATTCCGCCGATTGCAGCTATCACAATAATTAGAAAAATTACAAAGGGAATAATAAAGCCTTGTTGTGAGTTCTTCATATCACTACAACTGTACCGTAAAAATGATTTTGGCACTAATGAGAAACTCTACAGGAAAACTTGGGTGACCCCACGGGGTGGCTTTCAGAACTTTTGGAGCTAAGAGAAGATATTAAAATAAGCATTCATGAGCTAATAAATTTGAGTTCCTAAAAAAGTAAATACTGTTAGTGACTAAACTCTGCTATAATGACAACATTAAACTATTATTTTATGACAAACACAATTGATGTGCTATTAGTAATGAGTTTTGTTCAAGGAGTGTGCGCGTTTATTCTTGCACTAACTGCGATTATCGCCTCTGTTCGATTAATAAAAACAAGAGCAGGAATTGCTTATACATGTATTATATCTACCATACTTACTTTTGGATTTGATTTCATAAATTTTTTCTCCCCAAATCCAATACTGAGTCTTGGGCGTATTTTATTTTTCATTATCATGTTTATTTCAGCAATTTTTGTTTGGTTTAATTTACGTAAATCTTCAAATAATACAGACCGGCAGATGGCAGGTTTCCTTCTTGCTTTTCTTTTAATTCAAATTATCATTCCTGCTATTACAGCTACAATTAAAACTTCGTTAGATTTAATAAAATAAATTTTATTTTATCCGTAATGAAGAAAATATAGATTGATACTCATCTCCTGTCGTATAGTTTACTAAGTAATTCTGAGTACTCCCAATAGTATAGACCGCATAATATTCATAATTAATAGATTTGCTTGGCTCAGAAATTTTAATTTTTGCTCTTACTGCGTCTAGACCATCAATAGTTATATTATCCTCGCTCTCAACAGTTTCACCGTATTGTTGTTGTAATTGAGTAGCCGAATTTGCAAAAATCTGTTTCCATTGATTAAGCGAAACGGAAGGATTTTTATTAATTATTATTGAGAAAGCATTACCATCTTGACTTGCATTAGCCAAATTTGCATGCTGACAATCGGTGCTATTTACTATACCTACTTCAAAAGGATATGCGGCTCCTTCTGAGCTAGATTGTTCTAGTAAACACAAATTTTGTTGATAATTAAACGAGACTGCATACGTAGCATTGTTATAGTTTTTTAATCCGCTACCTTGATCCGTAGTATTAGAAATAACTGGAGCTACTGTATTAGTGAGTACGTTTGTACTGTTTTTGGTTTTAGGAATTATAAAATATCCTACTACTGCTATAACAACAACGATTAGCAAGACCATGACTACTATTAACGCGACTGAACCTTTTTGTAAGTTTTTCATATATCACAACTCTACAGCAAAACCACCTTCGATACTAATAAGATGTTCACAACGTTCACAGGTGACCTCATCGGGATTTGAACCCGAATTACAGGCTTGAAAAGCCCGTGTCCTAACCAGGTTAGACGATGAGGCCAATTCGACTCTCCTTCGACAAGCTCAGGATAGCTCATGGCAAGCCGTTAGAAAGTAGATAGAATATAACATTTTTTGTAAAAAAGGCAAAAAGTGTAAGAATGGGCCTCAGAAGGGTGCTGTTGCATTCAGTTGTTTCAGTATCCCTAGTATATGGGTGCTATAGCTAAAACTATGGCAACCCAATGGAGGAGTGGCTGAGTGGTTGAAGGCACCGCATTCGAAACGCGGCATGGGGTAAAACCCATCATGAGTTCAAATCTCATCTCCTCCGCAATTATATTAATTATTTATTCTCACCAATAAGGTAGTGTAGTATAATCATATTCACATATCATAATTACATTTTTATGGAATCAACATCCGCACCAATTCAAAACCAACCTCAGCCAGTTCAAAATGCAGCGACTGTGATGTATGCAGGCTTTTGGCTTCGCTTTGTCGCATATATTATCGATGGAATTATTCTTGCAATCTTCTACAGTATTGTAGGAGGATTTCATGGTGCACCGCAACCCGGCTATTATGGGCACCATATGCATGGATTTTCAAACGATAGCGGCATTTCTTCCCTTTATATACCTATTGCCTGGCTCTACTTTTCTCTCATGGAAAGTTCCGTATGGCAGGCCACCCTCGGTAAAAGGCTCATGAATATAAAGGTGACGGATCTGAACGGTATGCGCATCGGTTTTGGCCGGGCTACCGGCAGATATTTTGCCAAGTTTATTTCCGCCATCATTATCTGCATCGGCTTCATCATGGTTGCATTTACGCAAAAGAAGCAGGGTCTCCACGATATGATCGCAAAAACGCTCGTCGTAAAAACAAAATAGGCTGGATTTTATAGAAGGATATAGTAGTATACGACCCAAGGGGGGCGGTTCAGCTATTTTTGCTGATAACGCCAGAAATGGAATATGGTCAGTTAGCTGTTTTGGCTGATAACGCCGGAAAAGAATATGGGCGGTTAGCTCAGTTGGTAGAGCGCAACATTGACGTTGTTGATGTCAGAGGTTCGAATCCTCTACCGCCCACTCGGACATATATCGGAGCATGGTGTAACGGTAACATTCACGATTCGGGTTCGTGAGACTCTGGGTTCAAATCCCAGTGCTCCGACAGCCACTACAAAATTGTATGAATTCTCAAGAATCAGAGATTGAAAAAATGAAGGCAGCGCTCAAAAGGCCGTTTGTCGGGCTTGGAGTAATTATCGAAAAAGATGGTCTTATTGCCATCGGAGAAAAGGCTTGCAAGCCACGGAGCAGGTACCTTCATGATTCCTGGCGGACATCTTGAATTTGGCGAGGATATTAAAAAAGCGGCATTGCGCGAAGTGACGGAAGAATGCGGATTGAGCGATCTTGAAATCAAAGACGTTGTATCTGTCAGCAACGATATTGCCTACGATAAACATTACGTTTCGATTGTGGTATTGGCAAAATGGAAATCGGGCGAACTTGCCAATACCGAACCGCACAAATCAAGAGGCTGGCACTGGCACGATCCGAAAAATCTTCCGGAGCCTATGTTTGTGCATAGCGAACGAGCAATAAAAAACTGGCTTGCAGGGACTGTCTATTCTCAGTAAATTACATTTATGAAAATTTTAGGCATTGAGACAAGCTGTGATGAAACAGCGGTTTGCATCATTGAAGCATCAGGAGGTTTGGAAAAGCCTCATTTTGATGTGCTTGGAAACGCTTTGAATTCCCAGATAAAACTTCACGCAGAATATGGAGGAGTTTTTCCAACCGTCGCAAAGCGCGAGCATGCAAAAAATCTGGTGCCGATGATGATAAAGGCACTTGCAGATGCAGGTCTGTTGCTCCCCTCCCTTTCTAGAGAGGGGGTGGGGGGTAGGGCGAATAGAGAGGGGAATGTCCAGAAAATCCTCGAGCGCGAAGCCGGGCTTTTTGAATCGCTTGAAAATTTTTTACATACATATGAAAGACCAGATATTGATGCTATTGCTGTGACGTCGGGTCCTGGCCTTGAGCCAGCGCTCTGGGTCGGCATCAGTTTTGCTCAAGCACTTGGCGAAGTATGGAATATGCCGGTGATTCCTACAAATCACATGGAGGGGCATATTGTGTCACCACTCCTCACCGCTTCCTCGGCAATCAATTTCCCTGCTCTCGCACTTCTCATTTCCGGCGGACATACTGAGCTCGTGCTGATGAACAACTGGCTTGAATACAATGTTGTCGGTACCACCCGCGATGACGCTGTCGGCGAAGCATTCGATAAAGTGGCACGACTTTTAGGATTGCCATATCCGGGTGGGCCGGAGATTTCGAAGCTCGCGGCAGAGGCACGTGCTATTGCCACACCCCCTGCCTGCGCAGGCAGGCCTATCCCCCTCTCAAAAAGAGAGAGGGGAAACCGAATCAAATTGCCGCGGCCAATGATTAATTCCAAAGATTATGATTTTTCTTTTTCTGGAATTAAGACAGCAGTACTTTACCTAGTCCGAGATTTGGAAAAAGTAGACAAAATTACAGACGAAATAAAAAAACAAATTGCATTAGAATTTGAAAATGCCGTCACGGAAGTATTAATCAGCAAAGTAAAAAAAGCCTTGGATGAATTTGGCTGCGCAACATTAATACTCGGTGGCGGCGTTACCGCAAATACTTTCATCAGAAGTTCATTTCAAAAAATGATTGGGGAGAATTTTCCTGGCACTCAGCTTCTGATCCCGGAGAAAGATCTTTCGACAGACAATGCCGTCATGATCGCCATGGCCGCCTATTTGAATATGGCTGCGGGAAAAATAAGAAAAAGCGAGGGAATGAAAGCAGAAGGAAATCTAAAGCTGTAATACCTCCCCTTTGATCCCCTCCTTGGAAAAGGAGGGGAAAACTGCTATATTTTACTCATGAATGATAAGCTTTTAAAGCCGTACGACCCAAAAGAAACGGAAGATCGGATCTATAAAAAATGGGAGACATCCGGTTTTTTTAACCCTGACAATTTGCCTGGCGAACGGTCTGGAACTTTCACTATTGTCCTCCCTCCTCCAAACGTCACCGGCACACTTCATATTGGCCATGCATATGAAGACACTCTTCAAGATACTGTCATTCGATTTCAGCGAATGCGCGGCAAAAAGGCATTATGGATTCCCGGCACCGATTCTGCGGCAATAGCCACTCAGGCGCGGGTTGAAAAAAATATCCAGAAGGAGGAAGGCAAGAGTCGGCACGACCTTGGGCGTGAAGAGCTTGTAAGTCGCGTAAAAAAATTTGCCAAAGAAAGCGAAAATACGATTTTAAATCAGGTTCGCAAGATGGGAGCATCGCTCGACTGGTCGCGCTATGCCTACACCCTCGACGAGAAGCGCACACGGGCGGTAACGACTGCATTTGTAAAAATGTATGAGGCCGGACTTATTTATCAGGGAGACCGCATTGTCAACTGGGATCCGAAAGGCCAAACAACCATCTCAGATGACGAGATCGAATACAAAGAAGAAAAAACAACATTCTACTATTTTAAATACGGTCCGTTCATCATCGGCACATCCCGGCCTGAGACAAAATTTGGCGATAAATATGTTGTTATGCATCCAAAAGACAATCGATATAAAAATTACAAGCACGGCCAAAAAATAGAGCTTGAGTGGATCAATGGCCCGATCACGGCAACAATTATCAAGGACGAGGCTATAGATATGGAATTTGGAACTGGAGTCATGACTATCACGCCATGGCACAGCATGGCCGACTTTGAAATCGCCGAACGGTATAAGCTCGAAAAAGAACAAATTATCGATAAGTACGGCAAGCTTCTCAAAACAGGCACCACGGGTGAATTTGGCGGAATGAAAATTTCAGAAGCGCGGGAAAAAATTGTTGAGAAACTGCGGTCAAAAGGCCTTGTTGAAAAAGAAGAGTCTTACACGCACAATATCGCTACCGCAGAACGGACAGGTGCGACAATTGAACCTCAAATAATGAAGCAGTGGTGGATTGCGGTTAATAAACCGTTTACGATTCCCTATTCTGAAATTCCAGGAATCAAAGGCGGGAGCGAAACCACGCTGAAAGAGCTGATGCGAAAGGCAGTTGAAACCGAAGCGGTCTCAATGCCCCAAGAAGGTTTCCGCAAATCATATTTTCATTGGATTGAAAATCTTCATGATTGGTGCATCTCGCGGCAGATTTGGTTTGGACACAGGATTCCGGTGTGGTACAAAGAAAAAGAAATTTGTGTAGGCATCGAGGCACCACACGGTGACGGATGGCATCAAGAAGAAGATGTTCTGGATACATGGTTTTCTTCTGCGCTGTGGACATTTTCTACATTAGGGTGGCCAGAAAAAACAAAAGATTTACAGACTTTTCATCCCACGTCTTTTATGTCGCCTGCCTATGAAATCCTCAATTTATGGGTTTCCAGAATGATCTTAATGAGTACGTTTCATCTTGGCCAAGTGCCGTTCAAGACAGTCATGATCCACGGCCTGGTTCGCGACAAGCAAGGTAGAAAATTTAGTAAATCTTTGAACAATGGGGTGAATCCATTGGATATGATTGAAAAGTATGGAACTGATGCACTACGAATGGGTCTCATGACCGGCACCGCAATCGGCAATGATGTTCAGTTTGATGAGAACAAAATAAAAGGCTACAAGAACTTTGCAAACAAACTCTGGAATATTACACGTTTTATTCTTTCCTTCAATGAAGATAAGGCCGGCACATTAAAAGATACGGGTAAAACAACAGCAGACATTCAATCTGATGAAAAAATTTTGGAGGAACTCCATGCACTTGTCTTGGATATCACTAAAGATATTGAAGAGTACCGCTTGTATATGGCTTCAGAAAAAATCTATCATTATGTCTGGCACAAGCTTGCTGACGTTATTCTTGAAGACAGTAAAATAATTCTTGCCGGAGATGATGCTAACGCAAAAAGCCATCGCCAACAAACTCTTCAGACAGTACTAAAAACTTGTCTTAAAATTCTCCACCCCTTCATGCCGTTTGTCACCGAAGAAATTTGGAGCATGCTACCTGGGGTTAACCAGCTTCTCATAATAGAGCAGTGGCCTGTATAATATAATAATGCCCTCTTCGCTCGAACTTCTTGGTATAGCATTTTGTATCAGTCTTGCGCCAATTCTCATTTGGCTATGGGCGCTTGAGCACGAAGATTCGCACCCCGAACCATTCCGACTCACACTGTGGACGTTTCTTGCTGGTATGGCCGTAGTATTTATTGCCATTCCACTCGAAAAATGTGCACTAGATTATTTTGGAAATGCAGCCACGGGCATACCTGTCGTTTCAACTGTCGTTGTGTGGGCTTTTATTGAAGAAGCGGCAAAGCTTGGAGCGGCTGCCTTTGTCGCACTCTGGCGCAAAGAAAATGATGAGCCAATCGACAGCATGATGTATATGCTTGTTGCCGCGCTTGGCTTTTCATCGCTTGAAAATGCGCTCTTTTTGCTTCACCCACTCATGACCGGCAGTATCGGCACAGTCCTCGCAATGGCAAATTTCAGATTTCTTGGTGCAACCATGATCCACACCATTGCTTCAAGCACGATCGGTGCATGTCTTGCTCTTTCATTTTACAGTTCAAGAAAAGCAAAATGGGGATATCTCATCTTCGGAGTTATCCTCGCCACCGTATTGCACGCTTCCTTTAATTTATCTATACTATATCTTGACGATGCAAGGACAGCTCTCCCTTTTTATGCCGTATGGATTTTATTTATCGGTGTCCTCCTTGCTTTCGAAAAGGTGAAGCGAGTTACTAAATATTCATAACAGATTATCAAAATGGCAAAAGAAAAACGATCTTTTTTCGAGAGACTGACAGGTTCAGTACGTGTTGACCGCGATGACGATCTTGATACTGATCAGGAAATTCAAGAACCGGAACATGTAGAAATTCGCAAACCAGGACGAGCAGCCTCTATTCCTCTTGCTCGTGCAGCTGCCACGGAAGAAGAATGGGTTGAAGAAAGCGCTGAAGAAGGACAACTCACGGTTGACGTCTATCAGACCCAAAGCGATATTGTCATAAAATCAATCGTTGCCGGCGTGCGCCCTGAAGATCTCGATATTTCTATTAGCCGCGATATGGTCACCATCAAAGGCAAGCGTGAAGAAGTACGAGAAACAAGCGATGATGATTATTTCCACCAGGAGCTTTACTGGGGTTCATTCAGCCGCACAATCCTTCTTCCTGAGGAGATAGATGTTGAAGCTGCAGAGGCCGTCGAAAAGCATGGAGTACTCGTTATTCGTCTTCCTAAAATAGACAAGAAGCGCCAGACAAAGCTCCGTGTCAAGTCTTCATAAACACCCCCAGCCCCCTCTTTAGAAAAAGAGGGGGTACTGCTATATAAAGTTCGCGTATGTGCCGAGGGGCGGGCTCGAACCGCCGACCCCACGCTCTTCAGGCGTATGCTCTACCAACTGAGCTACCTCGGCATTATTGATTTATTTTTTTCGAACTCAGGATTACCTTACTTTGGCAAATATTTATCAAGTGATTGACTCGTTTGAATCACCTGATTGAGCTCTGCAATATAGGGCTTCAAATAGATATAGCCAACATATGCAATGATAATAATAGCTATCCAGTAAAGCACATGAACAAATCGCGCCCACACCACTTCCCTGCGCATTCGGCGCAAAAGTTTGTTGTTGTGCTGTGATATTGCAAGCATCTCAGCAAGCATTTTTCTGTCTTCTGGCTCCATAGTAGCAGATAGACTATAGCATATCTTTTCTGCTATAGTCTAGTCTCAGTTTTGATATATACAAAGTTGACACGCCCCTGTAGTTCAATGGATAGAACAGTCCCGTCCTAAGGGATAGATGCAGGTTCGATTCCTGCCGAGGGCACAAATTACGCCGCGACCAAAAGCTGATTCAGGCGGTTTTCATCAAAGCCGACAATTACCTCATCATCAACAAGAATAACCGGTACGCCGAGCTGGCCGCTTTTTTCTACCATTTCCTTGCGTCGTACAGCATCGGTGCCGACATTGTATTCAGTATATTTTATTCCATGCTCCTTGAAAAAATCCTTTGCCATTGAGCAGTACTTGCAGACACTCGTTGAATATATTGTGACGTTTTTCATATTTTTTGCTTCTTAGTTTATATTTCTATACAACCACAATGACATATTATTACCCTGCTACTTACGGCTCTATTATAGCATATCTGCTATGTGTGCGAGTAGCGGGAATCGAACCCGCGCCCTATGCTTGGGAAGCACATGTTCTACCACTAAACCATACTCGCGATTTTATTTAAACCACTCTGACATCTTCTGCCACCAGTCCTGCGTAGATGTAGCAGAATCGGTGGTTGCTGATTCATTATTGCCCACAATAATGATCATATTTTCGCCTGGCTTGGCTACACCAAACTGCTGTCTGATTTCTTCTTCCACGCCTTCATCAGTAGAAAGTTTCTGGATGTTTGAAGTCAAAACCGCATTTCGGTCTTCCATGCGTGTAAGCTCTGCTTGAGCCTGAACAGCCGTCGCGGCGCTATCCCGCTCTTTTTGATAAACGCCCCACGTCGCATGAGCAAAAAAGACAATGAGACATACCAGAGCAATAAGCACGATTGGCGAGTAGAGAATATTCCGCAAACGTTTTTTATCTTGAAATTCGCGCATATATCCTTTATTATATACGTACATATGATAATCAACAAAAAACACCGCAAAATTCTCAACGCGCTCATGGTCATCGTCTCGATATTCATGATCCTCAGTATGGTACTCATGTATAGCGGAGTTCTGAGCAGATAACTACTCCTCGTCCCTCATCATTTTTAGAAACACATCGTGGGGAATATTAACAGTTCCCCTTTCTTTCATTTTTTTCTTGCCTTCTTTCTGTTTTTCGCGCAGTTTCATTTTTCTCGTAATATCTCCGCCGTACATATGCTGAGTCACATCCTTGCGCATAGCGGAAATAGTTTCTGACGAAATAATCCTGCCGAGCGCGCGGCCCTGAATTTTTGTTGTAAACATCTGCCGCGGCAATACCGAGTGCAGTTTCTTGACGGCCTTTATTGCCTCCTCCTCTACCCTCCTTTTTGACACCACGCGGGCAAACGCCAATACCGGCTCATCAGCCACAAGAATATCGAGGCGAGTCACATCAGCATCACGCATCTCACCGATTTCATATGAAATAGAGGCATAGCCTGAGGAAATGCTTTTCATCTCGTCAAAAAAACCGCGCATCATTTCCCGAAGCGGCATGAGAAGGTTGAGTGCAGTGCGCGCTCCTGATCCAGATTTTGTTGATGATTCGCCAAACGTTTCAGTCTCTCCTATTTCGGCCTCATGCTCATAGAGCGCCTGAATGATCGGCCCAAGATATTCTCCGGGTGCAATAATTTTCACATGCACCCACGGCTCACGGACTTTCGATATCTCACCGTCGTCAGGAAAAAATATCGGGGAATAAATCGTCTCTTTCTTGCCATTTTTCAGCTCCACTTCGTAGGTAATAGACGGTGACGTCACAATGAGTTCAAGATTAAATTCCCGGCGCAAGCGCTCGGTAATGATTTCAAGATGGAGCATTCCTAAAAATCCGGAACGATAACCGCGGCCCAGCGTGCCTGATGTCTCTTCTTCATACGTCAGCGATGAGTCGGAAAGCTTGAGTCTGCCGAGCGCTAAGCGCAGCGTTGGAAAATCATCCTGAGATTCGGGATAGATAGATGCCCATACCACAGGCCGAGGGCTCATATAGCCTCCTAGAGCCGGCAAAGGGTGTTTTTGCGAGGAAATGGTATCGCCAACCGAAGCAACACCAGGCTCTTTAATGCCGGTCACAATGTAACCGATTTCTCCAGCACTCAAAGAATCTTTCATTGTTTCTTCAGGAGTAAAAATGCCAACCTCAAGCGCGGTAAATGTCCGGCCGGCAATCACAAATTGCAGAGGCATATTCTTTAACACGGTGCCATCCACAACACGCACGTACACAATGACTCCGCGATGATTTGAATATTGAAAATCAAACACGAGACCGCGAAATCCGAGCGTCTCCGGAAACTCCGGCTGAGGCGGCGGGATTCTTTGCACAATTGCTTCAAGTAGTTCTTCCACACCCTGCCCTGTTTTCCCGGAACACTCAAGTATTTCTGATTCGGGAACGTGCAAGACCCGAGAAATTTCAGCTTTGACATCTTTCGTTCGGGCAAGCGGAGAGTCTATTTTTGACACAACAGGAATAATTTTCAGCCCAAGATCGCGGGCCATGCCGAGTGTTGTGAGCGTTTGAGCTTGCACACCCTGCGTCGCATCGACGAGTAAAATAGAACCTTCAACAGCTTTGAGTGCCCGCGACACCTCGTATGAAAAATCGATATGGCCGGGAGTATCGATGAGATTGAGAATATAGTCGCGAAATTTCATCCGCACCGGCTGCATTTTAATGGTTATTCCGCGTTCACGTTCAAGTTCCATCGAATCAAGCACCTGCTCTTTCATCTTACGAGCTTCTACCGTATGCGTTATTTCAAGCATACGGTCGGCAAGTGTGCTCTTGCCGTGGTCGATGTGGGCGATAATCGAAAAATTTCTAATATGCTGTAAATCCATGATGGTAGAGGCATACTATCAAAAATTTGGCTTTACGTATACTCTTTACGAAGTTTTTTTCCAAAAATTGAGACGGCCGTATTGTTCAGCAAAAGGCCCCAAAATTTTAGGCCACTGAGGCTCCATAGGCTCAACTTTATTCCTGATATCATGAAGACCTTTAAGACCGTGAACTGAGTCATCTTCCCACGTTATTTGTTCAACATACTCAAAGTTGTGTTCGAATGGCTTTTCACCAAGAAACTCATATATCTTGGAAAAGACCTCTTGCGGGCGGCGGGTCATGTCATCAAAATCAACCAGGAACATTCTGTCACCAAATCCTCGCACAAGGGCATCAGTAATTCTGTTATAGGCAATGCCGACAGGCTGATCATTTTTCATCCAGATTGCAACACGACCTTGCACAGTCTGAAAGTTGATATAATTTGCTGATTCCTGCCCAAGCTGCCTTGTTTTTGAGCTGTTGCGCCATAGTTTTTCAAAACTTGCCAGCACATCGCGAATATCGCGCACCGGCACAAGAACTTTTGCTTTTTGATCCAAGACTGTCTCAGCCATTTCAAGGAGAGAAAGCCAGCCGCGGCATTTATCAAAAACAACAGGCTTGTCGACGTCTGAATAGTAGCTATCGAGAATACCGCGGAGTACCCTGATTTTTGCCGGTTCATTTGGACTTGCCTTAAACTCCACAAGCTTGTCCCAGCTGTTACGCACGCCAAACATAACATCCATAATGCCGCTTGTCCCTGTAACATGAAACCGCGGATTCTGACCCAAGATATTAGCGAGCAGCGTTGAGCCCGCACGCGGCATACCGGCGATAAAATAGTATTTCTTCTCAGATTCTTTCTTTTTCATTACCCTATTCTACCTTAAAATGCTAAAATAGGCAGCATATCACAGCATTTATGGCAGTTTCCGATTCCACCTACATCATTTTTGAGAGCATTGGAGAAGTCAGCAAAGACATTATGGCTACTGCTGTTGTGTCTGCCGTAAAAGCGGAGTATTCCGACAGCCGCATCGTTGTCGTCACTCTCCACCCTGAAGTTTGGCTTCATAATCCTGATGTATATAGAATTTACAGAATGGATATGCTTTCGTATGCATATTTTTATGAAGACTATGTTAAAAACAGAGTGCCCAAGATATTCAAAATGGATCCATATCATTCCGTCGAATTTCTATCCGGAAATACTCATCTTATAGATGCCTGGTGCAGACTCTGCGGAGTGCGGCGCAACGGAGCAATGCCGAAACTTTTCTTCACTCAGCGTGAAATTGAAGTAACCGGCAAAATACTCGGAACTGATAAGCCAATCTTTTTTCTTCAGCCGCATGGTGAAACAGGCGGGATGCCTTATCCTTTGCCATGGAGCCGTGATTTACATCCCGGAGTTGCAAGCGAAATAGCTGGCGTTATGCTTGCCAGAGGCTATAAAGTGATTGATGTTACAAAAACAAAGATGAGCAACAGGCTTCTTATGTGTGCCGTGCGCTATTCAGCCAAAAGCCTCTTCGTCGACTCTTTTTTCCAGCACGCTGCCGCCGCGTATAATAAGCCCGCCGCCGTTGTATGGAATACATTTACACCACAGCAGCACGGATACGCCATTCATAAAAATATTATGCCCCAGGAAACCGACGAATTTATAGAAGCGCGAAATACGTATATAGACCAGTTCAGAATAGCAAAAATACCGCCCCATAAAAAATCTTCTTTTTCTCCGGCCAGCTTTATGCTCCACGACAGCGCAACTATTCTTAAAAATCTGGAATCCCTATGAACACCCCTGTATCACCTGCATATATGTTTATCATAGCCGGCGGTATGGGAAAAAATATTTCCGCAACTGCCGTGCTGGAATCTTTTAAAAAAGCTTATCCGCAATCGCACATTATCATCAATACAGCATTTCCATATGTGTGGAGCAATAATCCCGATATTGACGAAGTACTCGACCTCAACCGTGATTTTGCCTTCTACGCGGAAAAAATCAAAGGAAAAGATATAACCATATTTGCTGAAGACGTGTATCACACGGAAGACTTTATCCTTAAAAAGTCACACCTTATTGACTGTTGGTGCGGATTGCTTGGTATAAAATCCACAACCCATCAGCCAAAAATATTTTTCACCGCAGAGGAACAAGAAGCGGCAAAAAACAAGCTCTTTGCCGCTGCCACGGGATCTGGCAAACCGCTCTTTTTTATTCAAACAAGCGGGGGTGCCCAAAATCAGCGCTATCCAATATCATGGGCACGCGATCTACCTCTCCCTGTTGCTCAAGACGTTGTCAATGAAATGAACAAACGAGGGTATGAAACAATTCATATTCGCCGAAAAAATCAACCCACACTTGAACACACTACGTGGATCAATACAACTCCGCGAGAAATGATGGCCATGATTCCCTACTCTGAAAAAAGGCTTCTTATAGACTCGTTTGCCCAGCACGCAGCGGCGGCACTCAAGCTTCCGTCGGTCGTCACCTGGGTTTCAAACAGCCCTGACACATTCGGCTACTCTCTCCATACAAATCTGGTAGCAGATATTCAAACATCTTTTAGGCATGAGCCTGGCGCATATCTCGAACGATTTGATATTACCGGCGCAATTGAACAGTGTCCTTATGACACCAACAGACTTTTCGATGTCACAGCTATTTTAGAAGCACTCTTTGCCTAGCTGAGATTATTTTGTTTTAGAACTTGTTGATTTTGAGGAAGAAGGCGCAGCAGTACCGTCTGAAATCGGCGGCTGAGCTGCTTTTTCAGGCTGATTTTGAGGAGGCTGGAGGCCAGCAAATGGATCGCGGCCAGCCGTGAGATTTGCAAGAATGGCCGTTACATCAGCATTGTCAGGATTGCTGCTCTTGAGATTTTGGAATTCAGTAATTGCAGCCTGCGCCTGGCCAAGGCGGTAATCGGAGATGCCAAGGAAATATTGCGCATTAGCATAGCCCGGCGTAATCGCGATAGCCTGGTCGAACGCTGAAACGGCTCCGGCGTAATCTTTGTTGTCATAGCGGAGCATGCCGAGCTCAAAGTAAATTCCAGAATCGTTTGGATTGATATATGCGGCAGCTTCAGCCGATTGAATAGCGCTCGGTAAATCATTTTGACTGGCTTGAATTTGGGCGAGGTAAAAGAGTGCATCGGTATAGTCAGGCTTAAGTGCAAGTGCATCAGCAATATCCTGTTTTGCCTTATCTGGAGTATTGTTGGCTACATCAAGTTCTGCCATATCCAGGAGGAGTGCTGGATTTTTAGGATCAAGCTTCTCTGCCTGGGCAAGATCGGAAGCGGCACTCGTATATGCGCCGGTAACATTGTAGGAAACAATTGATCCATACACCTGCGCACGAGTCAGCCAATTTTGGTAATTGGTAGGATCAGCGGAAATAGCATCAGAAGCAGCAGCCTGAGCATTAGCAAAATATGATCTGAGACTGGCGGCAATCGCATCCTTTGAAAGATTCTGTGAATTATTAGCCGCAAGTGCTGTCAGCTGATTGACATACAATGCTGCAAGCGACCGATAAAATTGATCATCATTGCTGAGGGTCGAAGCAAACACAAGATTACTTTGGGCTGCTCCGATAGTGCCTGCATTTGCGAAAGAAACAGCTTTGTTGTAGTAGAAATTCGCAACAAATTTTCTGGTAAACGCATAGCCGCATAAAATCATGCCGAGTATGAGGGCAATAAATATAAGCACGGTCACAAAGCTTGTCCGCGCATCATTGATAAAATTGATCGTGTACACACGGGCTACCCCTGTCTGACCAAGCGTGGCAATGAATATCCCCGTAAAAAAGAATGTAAGAATCATAAGTGCAACCGAGGGAACGTAGAAGATGCTGAAAATCCAGAAATAGAGAGAGATGATAAATGAAGCAACAGTCGCCGATCGAATGAACCGGTCTTCTGTTTTGGCAAACATTGCTACAAATCCTGCCCATATAAACAGGATGAAGAATGCAAGCCATGCGAGGGCGCCGAGTATACCCGTGGTACTTGCAAGCGTCGGTACAAATCCGATACCCGAGCTGAAATCAGTTGACCAAAAAACAGTGTTGTTGATGCCGGCAGGTTTTGCGGAAAGCCATGCGCTTGTAAAACGGTTTGGACCAACACCAAACACCGGGTGCGTTTTAAATGTCTGTTCTGTTACCTGCCATGTGCCCGCCCAGGATGGCCGCACTTCAAGATTGGTAATCGCGAGATGATTGAGAAATGGAATGGTTGAATAAAGATTTCCTTGGATAAGGATAAATAAAACTGAAACAATGATGACGATGAGCGATGTCACAGGCACATTACGCTTTTGAGAACCAGCTGATGCAGCCTTGGTGTAGCGTGCCGTAGTAAACGAGAAATTGTAGACAAAAAAGATAATGGCGAGAGAACCAAGCAAATACCATATTGTCGTAAAATTAATAACGCTCAGGAAAAATAAAGCGATTGCGAGAACCACACCGAAAATCACTTTCAGCCAGCGGTCGAGATCGAGCAGTTCAAGAATAATAAAGGCAAATAGAGCGACAGCGCCAAAATAAATACCGAGATCATTCCAACCCCCGAGCAACGTAGTGACCGATGAGCCAAATACATTAAACGATAATATACTTGAACTACCGACGAGACGAATCAACTGAAAAATCATAACGATCGGCACAGAAAAAAGAAATGCAAAGTAGGCGTAGGCGATTCTGCTTTTTGTAGTAAAAATCAGCGATACAAAAATAGAAAAAATGACGGCGGTGCAGATAAAGAGGGCTGTGCCTGTTTCAAACCCCTCGCCAATCAATGATACGACGCGCACAGGAGACAAAAGCGCGGCAACAATCGTCACAAGTGCTATTACTCCAAACCCTGCCACCATCGGATGCCATGGGAATTTCAACTCGCCATCATTGAGCCGAGCAATAATATACGCGCATGCGGCAATAAGAAATCCGCCGTAAAAAAGGGCAACCTTGCCAAACTGCAGCGGCAGATATCCCGAGGGAATAAAAAATATCGGCACAAGAAATATGACGAGGAGCATGACCCAAAACGCAATCTTGTCAGCTATGAGCTGTTTTTGATTTGTTGAATGTGATTCCATAAATAAATATAGTGAGGGTGAACCCTATTATAGAGTACCTGAGCTTAAAATGAAACCGAGCAAATGTGTATAATAAAAAAATGTCTTGAGCACGAAACCGCCCCGGATTAGTCGGGGCGGTTTTCATCTGCTTTGCACCTGTAAGCCGAATTCTGTCTATGCAACCATTTATCTAGCTCCACAATTGCTTGTGGAATCAAGCGGCACTCCCTTCAAACTGCTTGCGCAGCTTCGGGGCACGGCCTTGCACTGAGGTAAGGATTTAGCCGTTTCATCATTCGATTTTACGTGCGACACGTCGCAAGCTTATACGAACCTCATCCGCCGAAGCGGATGCCTGAATCTTTTCAAATCCAAGCGTCTCTGTTCGCACCTCGTAGATTGCTCTAGGCGGGCGTTACCCGCTACCGTCCTCCCCTCCAATAAATTCGGGGCAGTGTTCGGACTTTCCTCACAAACAAAGCTAATTTCTTAGCCGTATAAGCGCGGTTGCTCGGTGCAGAGCATCTATACTATACAATAATAATTGATACATTTCAACACCCGCCTAGATCATCCCCTTCAAAAGAGTTTTGAGCATCTCGGGATTGGCAGAGCCTTTGGTTGCTTTCATTGCTTGGCCGATTAAAAACTGAAGTGAGGCTTCTTTGCCGGCTTTATATTCTATAACCGCCTTCTGATTTTCATCAATAATTTTCTTGAGAATTAGTTTGAGCTCTCCCTCATCATTCTTCTGGAGCAAGCCTTTTTCTTCAGCGATTTTTTCCGGACTACCGCCTTCGCGATACATAATAGCTAGAATATCTTTCGCGCCGCGCGAGCTCAGCTTGTTGTCCCCGATCATCTTTATCAGCGCAGAAAAACTCTTGTCCGGAATCGGCTTTGTATTCCAAAACTCCGGCTCTTTGGCCACAAGCCCTAGAAGATCAGAACTTATATAATTTGAAGCGAGTTTAATCAGCTTTTTGTTGTTTTTAAAATCGGAAATGAGATTTTCAAAGTAGTCACCCCATTCCGGAGAACTGACGTAGATTTCTACGTCCTCATCGCGAAGCTCAAATTCTTTTTTATAGCGGTCGCGCTTCTGCCATGGCAGTTCACCAAGCTCTTTTTCAAGAATACTCTTCTGGAATTCTGGTATTTCACTGAGGCGAAGCTTCGGTAAATCGGGGTCAGGAAAATATCGATAATCGTGAGAATCTTCTTTCTGGCGCTGAGAATAAGTTTCTCCTTTGAGCTCGTTCCAGCCGCGCGTTTCCTGGACGATTTTTCCGCCACCATTCAAAATTTCCTCGTGGCGCTTGAGCTCATATTCGACGGCTTTTTCAACAGCCTTAAATGAGTTGAGATTTTTAACCTCTACCTTTGTACCAAATTTATGTGGATCATCTGAAATAGAAATATTGGCTTCAACGCGCATCTCACCTTTTTCCATGTTGGCTTCGCCTGCACCCAAATACCGAAGAAGAATCTGAAGTTCTTTGGCAAATCGCACTGCATCGGCAGCAGTATGAATGACCGGCTCCGTGACAAGCTCCATTAAAGGCACACCGGCTCGATTGTAATCAACAAGACTAAAGCCTGCTTCGCTTGCAGATGCCGCAGTGTGAGAATTTTTTCCCGTGTCTTCTTCAAGATGAACTCTTGTTATTTTTATACCGTGCAATTCGCCGCCAGAAACAAGCGGGTATTTGTATTGGGAAATTTGGTAGCCTTTCGGAATATCAGGATAGAAATAATTCTTGCGGTCGAATTCGGTAAAATCGGCAAGTGTGCCGCCGAGCGCAAGACCGACTTTAAGTACATGCTTGACTGCTTCTTTATTAATGACAGGAAGGGTACCAGGATGCCCCATGCAGATCGGACAAATATTGACGTTGGGACGCTTTTCGTTGGGATCATTTTTTGAATCGCAGAACATTTTTGTCTGCGTCTTGAGCTCTGCATGAATCTCAAGACCAATGGTTGTGTAATACGTTTTCACAGATTTATACTAGCATATTTTATTTAAGACTTCCTCAAAATCTTCACCAGGCTGTCGGTTAAAACCTTAACGCTCGCATCATCGAGGACAGATGCAGCAAACACGTCTACAGCTATCTTTTTAAAATGTGTATGCCATTTCTGAATTGTTGCTTCATCAGCCGTATCGGTTTTTGTGAGAATAATAATCTCCGATTTTTGAGCGAGCACAGGATCAAATACCTGAAGCTCATTA
>CAWDXL010000017.1:0-7896 GCA_963806325.1 Candidatus Parcubacteria bacterium | reverse complement strand
AAACCACTGAGTGTCCCATGTTTTTTCGCGGCCGGTGTATACGTTGTCGAACACCTCGGTGACATAGGAGATAGCGCCATTATGATTGTAAAATTTCTTGAGCCAGTGTTCTTTTTTAAGTTTCGGCCAATCAAGCATTTCTATATCATACTGCTTCCAGGCGCGGCGCCAGGTAGCCCATCCCCAGATTGAAAAGTATCTGCAGAAATCATATGAATAATCCATGGAAAATTCTCCAAGCGGGTTGTGTCCGGAAATCATCATTACTTCCGGACAATCCTCATATTTTTTCAGAAGTTTTCCGCAAAACGAAAAAAAAGATTGATCAGGCAGGCAGTCATTTTCAAGAATTATTCCTCGCTCTACATGATCAAAAAACCAATTCAGACCCGAAACAATTCTGTCTTTCAGACCGAGATTTTTTTCTGCATAATTTCTCTTGACGTCGCATGGCCAATCAATGCGTTCGGTGATGGCGCGCGACTCCGCACAGAGCGGCTCATCGGCAGCATAGCGCGGTCCATCAGCAACAATAAAAAGCTTTCTTGGCTTTGCCTTCCGTATTTCTGCGAATACCTTCTCTGTGTATGCAGGGCGGTTGAAGATGAAGAAAGCGACAGGAGTTTCCATGGTTTTCTAACTATACGCTTCCCTGGCGATTCTTGGTGCACAAGTTTTTAATGGAATCTGAAATCAAACAACACCTGGCTCGGGATGGGAGGCAGACGCGAGGTTTTGTAGAAGCCACTATTTTCAATCTCGACAATGCACGCATCCTCAATCCAGTCGAAAATTTCAGAATTAATATGATCGGACGCTAAGAAGAGCGAAGCGCTGTAATGACCGGTAGCGAGATTGACGTGATCTATGTCGAGCTTGATAGTGCCTTCATGTGCATCGAGATTGACAACCTGTTCAAGCACGCTATTCGTGATATTGGCAAGGTGGATATCTTCTTGATTTTTGATATCAACCGATATTTTTACATTATTGTATACAGTGCCGGTCGTATTGCTGTAATGAATGACAAAAGAAAGCGTTTTACGCTGGGGATCAAATAAGCTTGTGCATTCGGTAAAGACGATTTTTCCGCTGCCTCTGCGGTCTTTGCGCGTCGCAAGGCTCGCGTCTGCTGTGGATGATTTTGTGCTGAGGTATAGATCAATAATATCTTTGGTTGGTCCTATTTTTTTCACTACACCTTTCTCAATAAGAATACATTTCTTGCAGAGGCTCTGTATTGCGCTCATATTGTGGCTGACAAAAATGATTGTCCGGCCGGCCTGCTGAGTCACTTCTTCCATTTTTCCGAGACATTTTTTCTGAAATTCCGCATCCCCGACCGCAAGCACTTCGTCAACGAGAAGAATATCGGGTTCCATATGGGCAGCAACAGAAAAAGCGAGGCGAACGTACATGCCGCTCGAATAGCGCTTGACCGGAGTGTCGAGGAATTTTTCAATGCCGGCAAATGCCACAATCTCATCAAACTTTGCCGCAATCTCTTTTTTCTTCATGCCCAAGATTGCGCCGTTCAAAAATATATTTTCGCGGCCGGTGAGCTCCGGATGAAAGCCTGTGCCGACCTCAAGCAGGGAAGCGACTCGTCCGCGCATGATAATTTCGCCTTCTGTGGGTGGCGTAATACCCGTTAATATCTTAAGAAGTGTTGATTTTCCAGCACCGTTGCGGCCGATGATGCCGATAACTTCGCCCTGTTCGAGATTGAAATTCACATTCCGAAGCGCCCAAAAATCCTCTTTCTTTGCCAGTCCGACGGCTTGGGTAGCTTTTGCCCGCAGGTACACGAAGGGCTGTTTCGCAATTGATGCGAGGACATCGCGCAGGGCAATATAGCCGCCTTGCTGATGGGTTATTTTGTATTTTTTGCCTATATTTTTTACCTCAATGATTGGTTTCATACTGTGTGGATATTGCGGCTAGACGATATCAGCAAAATAGCGCTCAACATTTTTGAAATACACTATTCCTATCACGAGTCCCACGAGGCATATGCAGAACGAAATGCCAAGCAGGAACCAGTTGATGGGAGCGGTGCCTAAGATTGCCGCCCGGGCGACCTGAATGACGCCGGTCATTGGATTGAGCGCAAGCACCCATGAATATTTTCCGGCAATGCTTGCTGAATAGATAACCGGTGTAACAAAAAGAAGCATGGAAATGAAAAATGGAAGAATGTAGCGCACATCGCGATACTTTACGTTGACCGCAGAAAGGAAAAGTCCGAGGCCAAGCGCTGCCATAAAGGTAATGATGAGGAGCGGCGGAATCATTAAAAGGCCAAGCGCGTGGGGCAGGTAGTGATAGTAGGCCATAATGACAATGAGCATGACGGTGGCAATGGCAAAATCAACAAACTGGGTCAGGATCGCCGAGATAGGCAGCACAAGCCGCGGGAAATATATTTTTGTGATGATGGCTTGGTTGCCCACGAGCGTATTGCTGACATCCCCGAGCGAACCGGAAAAAAATTGCCAGAACAGCAATCCGACATACACAAAAATCGGATAGGGAACATTGTCGGAAGGAATATGAGCAAGGTTGCCGAAAAATACGCTGAACACAACCATGGTAATGAATGGCTGAAAAATCGCCCACATAGCGCCGATAACCGTTTGTTTGTAGCGCACTTTGAGATCGCGCCAGGTAAAGAAATACAAAAGCTCGCGATATCGCCAGAGCTCGCGGAAATCTTCAAAGCTCAGGGTCTTTTTCGGTTTTATGATAGTGACAGACATGCTGCAGCGTGTTCCGTTAAATGTAGCATAAAAGAGGTTGGTTGGAAATAAAAAGATAGTGTTGTATAGTAGTTCACATTAATAGATGAACATTATGAATACCAACACCACCAATAAAATTGTCAGGTTTCTTGTCCTTGTCGGTTTTTTTATCATTCCGTTTATTCCGCTCGTCGTTGTAAACAGTTTTTTCTTTCCGTTTATCACCGGCAAGAATTTTCTATTTAGAATCTTACTTGAGCTTATGATGGGCGGATGGGTGGTACTCGCAGTTACCGATAAAAAATATCGGCCGAAGGCTACCTGGCTCTGGTGGTCGCTTGTAGCATTCATTGTGGTCATTTTCTTTGCAGATGTATTCAGTATCTATCCGTACAAGAGCTTTTGGTCAAATTTCGAGCGTATGGAAGGCTACATCACGCTTATCCAGCTCTTTGCTTATTTTATTATTGCTGCGACTGTCGTGCGTGCCGAGCGTTTGTGGAATTGGTTTTGGAACACGAATATTTTTGTCAGCCTCATTATTGCCGTCTACGGCTTTCTTCAGCTTGCCGGCAAGCTCCAGATAAATCAGAGCGATGCCCGCCTCGATGCAACATTCGGCAATGCTACCTATCTTGCCATTTATGCTCTTTTTATCATCTTTCTTACGGCTTACATTGTGGTATCAGACAGCATGTTCCTGCTTATCCCATGGCCTGCTGATCAAAATTCGGCTCGCGCTCAGCATAAATGGACAAAGGCTATTGTTGGTGCGATCATTATTGTAACCAACGCGGCGATTCTCTATTACACTGCCACGCGCGGTTCAATGCTTGGTCTCATTGGCGGAGCGGGTCTTGCAGCGCTTCTCATTGCTCTTTTTGAGCGCAATCGGCGCATGCTTCGGAAAACTGCAATCGGTGTTGTTGTGGCGGCAGTTGTAGTTGTTGTAGGCTTTATCGGTCTGAGGCATGCATCGTTTGTAGAAAAGAGCGATGTGCTGAGCCGCTTCTCGTCAATCTCTCTTTCTGATCCGACCACGCAATCTCGCTTTATTCTCTGGCATATGGCATGGGAAGGAGCTATCCAGAGCCCTAAAACGGCAATCATCGGCTGGGGCCAGGAAAGCTATAACTATGTTTTTAATACGTACTACGATCCCCGCCTCTACAGCCAAGAGCAATGGTTTGACCGCACGCACGATATTATTTTTGATTGGCTTGTTGCCGGCGGATTTTTGGGCCTCGCCGCATACCTATGGTTTTTTGGAGCATGTATCTGGTCGTTATGGAAGAGTTCTACGTTTAACGTCGCGGAACGCAGTGTGCTGACAGGTCTTCTTGCGGGCTACTTCATTCACAATCTTTTTGTATTCGACAATATTGTGAGCTACATTCTTTTCTTCTCGGTAGCGGCATTTATTCAATCAAAAATTTCAGGCACAGCTCTTCAGGATGAAAAGCCTGCCGCCGCCGCTGATGTATCAGCCGTTTCGACAAACAGAATCATCCTCCCAATTGCAGTAATCGCCACGATTCTTGTGGTGTACATCGTCAATTACAAGCCAATTATGGCAAACACTGCGCTTATCAGTGCTCTTACTCCGCACAATCAAACGCAAAATTCTCAGTATGGCACCGATGTTACCCAGAATGTCGCTGATTTCGAAAAGGCATTGTCGTATAAGACATTTGGTACGCCGGAAATTCGCGAACAGATTTTCTCAATGGCCGAGTCGGTTATTCAGACAGAGTCGCAGACACAGACTGCCATCACTGGCGGTGATGCACTTATTAAGCTTGCAAGCGATCAGGCAGATTTGCAGACGCTGGCGACGCCGAATGATGCCCGCTATTTCCTTCTTGCCGGTGTTCTTGCAGATAGGCTCAATGATCCGGATACTGCTATCACGTATCTCACAAAAGCCGTCAGCCTCTCTCCAGACAAGCAGTCGATTCTCTTTGAGCTTGGTTCGGGTTATCTTGTAAAGAAAGATTATGCGCAGGCGGAGGCTACTTTTAAGCAGGCATATCAGTTTGATACCGATGATCAGGATGCCGCGCTCTTTTATGCGATCAGCGCCGTGTACAACAATGATCAGGCAACTGCAAGCTCTATTATCGCTACGCTTCCTCGCAAGAGCGTTGTCGATAGCGACGCGCTTCTTTACGCCTACTACACGCTCGGCGAAAATGATAAAGTTCTTATACTCTGGAAAGCCCGCGAGGCGGAAAATCCATCTGATCCGCAGACCCACGTTTCTGTCGCTGCCGCGTATCTTCTCAACAAAGACAACAAAGATGCAATCGCTGAAATCCAGACTGCCGAAAGCCTCTATCCTGATTTTAAGACTCAGGGCGATGCGTACATAAAAGAAATCGAGTCAGGCAAGGCGTTGCAGTAATCATTAGTCCTCATAAATAAAAAAACCGCCCTGAGAAAAATCAAGGAGCGGTTTTTTTGCGTCTTCATTCTTATCTTAAGGAGAATTTTATCTTTTCTTGAGGAAAATTTCATACGCGATCATTATAATGAACCAATGATCAGCTTGTTTTTTAAATGCATATGAACTACTATGATTTTATGAAAAAAGTGGCAAAAAAAAGTCAACACTATTTTACGGCATTTTTTGAAAAAAATGAGCTTAATGGTTATACAGTTACCGTGCCATCTTTACCCGGTTTGGTGACCGAGGGGCGCACATTTGAGGAAGCGAGCGAAATGGCGAAAGAGGCTATTGTTTGCTATGTAGGCGGGCTTAAAAAAGCAAAACAACCGCTCGAATTTGAAAACGAAGTCGGCAGTTTTAAAGTCTCCGTTGTTATTTAAGAGGTATATTTTATGCCAAAATTACCTGTCGTTACACCTCGAAGGCTTGTCAAAGCGCTGGTTCATCTCGGTTTTTATATTCATCATCAATCGGGAAGTCATATAAATCTGCGTCACACATTTAAAAATAACCTTCACATCGTTATCCCTTTTCATTCAAGAGACCTTGCGCCTAAAACGTTAAAATCAATTCTTGTGCAAGCTGAAATTTCAGTTGAAGAGTTGATAGAATCTTTATAGATCTATTCAGACTATCTCGCTCTGATACCATGAGAATTTTATATCTTCTTGAGAAAAATTTCATGTCCATAATGTCACAATGACTGAATGGAAAAAGATTTCGATGGATGGAACCGAGTAAAAAAGTCTGCAGATCTACGAAGAGATATTGACAGATTATTCTTTAAAGAAAGGGAAGTATGGTGGTGCATGCTTGGTGTAAATATTGGTTTTGAACAAAATGGAAAAGGTAAACGATCTCAGCGTCCTATTCTTGTTGTAAAAAAATTTAATCAATATGTGATGATTGTGATTCCTTTGACTACTAAGATAAAAAAGAATCCATTTTATAGAGTGATACTCTGTCCGGACGGAGTTAAACGGTCAGTAATTATTTCTCAAATACGCCTGATAGATATCCGTCGATTAACTGAAAAGATGTTTGTCGTTGATGAAGAAGTTTTCAAAAATATAAAAAAAGCGATCAACAAATTATTTTTGTGATCGCTCTCTTTTTCCTCTCTGTTTTCACAGAGTGAGCCCGAAGGCCGTTTATGTATATATGATAGCAAACCATAATTTGCTGTCAATGGTGCAGTGTGAGCGTAATCTCTTTGTATTTATCCCCACCTCATCACTACCCCCCCCGTGATATGAGCTATAATACAAGGTATAATGTACGAATAAGTCATGGATCAACGAAAGAAAAATTCGATCCGTATTTTTGTAGTATCACTCCTTGTATTGATATGCTCTTTTTCTGTCTCCGCTCCTCTCGCTCATGCCTCTACATTATCTGATACAGTCTCATCGATCGGCAGTTTCTTTTCTTCTATCTGGAATGGATATATATCTGTGTTTGATCCGACAATTCCTGCGGAAGTTGCCCCCTCCTCAGTCGAGGAGGGGGCTGGGGGAGGTGTTGCTGTAAAATCGGGAGTCAGCGCAGGTACTGTCGTATCTGCTCCCGTTACTAAATACCTCACCATCTCCGGCTCTCCTCAAATCATCAAACAGTACACCGCTACAAAATATATTCCCTCCAGTGTTTCCGAATCCGAGCTCACGGCAAAGCTTGCCGCGCTCCAGCAGTCTTTGGAGCAGCAGATTACTACCACACAAACAATTTCAAATTCATCTTCGCCTCACTACGATTTCACCGGCAACTATACGGTGCCTCCTACTATCACTAATCTCTACAATATTTCCAACGTTTCAGGCTCTACGGGTGCTTTCACCGATCTCTCCGCGTCTACCGGCTCTTTCTCCACGCTCACCGCTGGCTCCAGCACCTTTGCAAGCTTCACCGCGACCGATCCAACTGCCACCTCAACAATTGACGGTAATCTTCATATTGATGGCAATCTTCATGTGGGTGCAAATAGTTTGGATATTACCGACAACTCCATCACCTCAGCCGACTCAGGCCTCACCATCGCCACCAAAGGCGCCTCACCTCAAGATGCGCTCACGCTCCAAACCCTTGGCCGTGTCGGTGTCGCCTCATCCACACCATGGGGCGTGCTCTCCGTTGAGCATAATGGTGCCAATCCAAGCATGCCGATCTTTGTCGCTTCTCAGCAAGGCACGTCATCACCATTTCTCATAGTTGATTACAACGGTCGGGTGGGCGTGGCAGAAAATACCAATCCGCTTGGTGCGGCCTTGCAAGTGGGCAATTGGAATAATGATCCATCAGCGGTATTTTCCAATAATATCAATGTTGGGGGCAGCACTGCCACTTCGACCTTTGCCGGAAATCTTTCCGTCAATGGCAATATCAATTTCAATGGTACCTTCTATCAAAACAATCAGCCATTTGTCGGCAGCCAGTGGACGACGAGTGGGTCAAATATTTCGTACACCAATGGAAATGTTGGGGTCGGTACCACAAATCCTGGAACAAAGTTAGATATTGTCGGTACAGTTTCAGGTGATCAATTGCGTGTAGGTACAACTGATGGTTACTATTTTAAAATTGGAAGAGATACAAATAGTGGGAATTTGGATTTTCAGGGTAGTCAAGGTGGAGCTAATAGTGGATTTACATTCAACAATGGCACTAGTCCTTTTCTTATTAGTGGAACAGGTGATGTTGGGATTGACA
>CAWDXL010000016.1:0-142907 GCA_963806325.1 Candidatus Parcubacteria bacterium | reverse complement strand
AGGCTCGGGTGAACGAGGCATATTCAATAGAGGATCTCTCGCAAAGACATTGCCTGAGCGAAGAATTAAAGTACTCAAGGAACACGGCGGATATTTTGACCCAACCGGCAAAAATATTATCGGCCCTATTGGAACCAACCCATGCGGAGAGATCATTCTGCAATCAAAACAATTCTGCAACCTTTCGGAAGTAGTAGCCCGGGCAGAAGATACGGAAAAAACACTCATGAGGAAGATTCGTCTCGCTACAATTCTTGGAACGTATCAATCAGCCTTACCCATTTCCCCTACCTTTCAAAAGAATGGGAAGAAAACTGCGAAAAAGGAAGCCTTGCTTGGCGTATCCGTTACCGGTCAGTGGGATTGCCCAGCTGTTAAGAAATGCAGAGGTCCTTGGAAAAACTTGAAGAAAGAGGTTGTTAAGGTCAATCGAGATATACGCCAAGAAGATGAGGCATTAATGCTTCCACCTGCACAACTGCCGTCAAACCATCAGGAACCCTCTCTCAGACCGTTGACTGCTCTTCAGGCATGCATCCTCTACACGCTCCCATACTATATCCGAAGAATCAGGATTTCCGCTACCGACTCGCTCTTTAAAGATGCTCAAAGACCAAGGCGTTCCATATCATCCTGAAGTGGGACAATCTGCGGAAAATGCCACCACCTACGTATTGGAATTCCCCGATCAAAGCTCCGGAAGGCTCTATCTATAAAGATGAACATATCAGCCATTGATCAGCTTGAGCACTGGAAGCTTGTGAAGACAACATTACACAGAACACAACCCATCAGTCACCGTTTCTATCGGTGAAGATGAATGGATTGAGGTTGCCAACTGGGTCTACAAGAATTGGGATATCGTCGGCGGGCTTTCCTTCCTCCCCCGCGACAATCACGTCTATCAGCTCGCTCCATATGAAGCAATCGACGAGAAGAAATTCATCGAGCTTTCAAAGAGACTTCAGCATATCGACTACTCGAAAGATCATTACCTACGAAAAGACTGACGATCTCGATGTAAAGAAGGAGCTCGCCTGCGTCGCCGGTGTCTGCGAAGTCGCGCTGTAGACCTCCATACAGAATCTAAGTTTGGGAAATGACCTCCTCCCCGGGCTCCGCTTCACTGCGCCCGGGGTTTCCTTTTGTGGCATGAGGATTCTAATCGAACAATCGAGCGTTCTGCGGCTTGTCTTTCTTTCCCTGCCAGTCGATGTATCGCTTCACCTGGGACTCGTTCAGACCGATGGTTGAGGAGAAATATCCGACACTCCAGATGCCGTCTTTCTCCAGGTATATCTCACGGATGAATTTGTATTTGGAGCGCAGGAATCTGCTTGAGGCTGACTTGAGTTTCGAGACGGCATCTGAGACTGAGGTATTTGGAGCAATTTCAAGCTGCAGGTGGATGTGATCTTGATCGGTGTTGAGGTTTAGTATCCAGAGTGTCGGATATTTCTTCACCGTGGCGTACAGTATCTTTTTGAGTTCAATGAGCACATACGGCTTCAGGATCTTTCTTCGGTACTTGGTGCCCCAGACGATGTGGTATTGGTGCTGATATGTAGAGTGATTGAGACGACGAATCCTCATGGAACCAGCCTAACACGTTTTGAGGCTCTGGTGGTGCATATTCTGAATCCCGCCCTCCAAAGTTCGGTCAGGGGATCTTGTTCGTGAATGCTCCGGGCGGGGTTTAGGAGATGAAATAAAACCTCTGAGTATAAATCTCAGGGGTTTTATTTTTTTGGAGATTTTATCCAACGAAGATCATTTTCGGAAAGCAAAAAGTCTGGTGATGCCGTATTGGACAAAAGCATAGAGAATTATTAAAGGCGCAAGTTCTATGATGCTATGCAGCGACGGAACAGTTAGATTGTAGAATCTTACGACAATGGGTATCTTTGCCAAAATAATAACGGAGAGAATTTCAATAGCGATCAGCAGGATAAATTGCCACTGCTGAATTTTAGTCGCGGCACTGCTATATACACGCGGAGTATTCATAAAAAATATAACACCGACGATAATAAATGCGAGCGCAACAAGGCTTGTCGGTCCATGAATTTCTGCATGTTCAAGGCTGCCAAAAAAGGCCACTGCGGCTACTAAAGCCTGGGGAATGGCTGAGACGAGGGCAAATGGCAATACCCGCTTCAGGAAAGACTGGTTGTGCTGTACGATCACAGCCTGATCCGGCCTAACAATCCAATAAAAAATGAGAAATCCCGGCAGGCCGACCGTAAAATAGTTGATGAATGTGATATTGAGCGGAGTAAACGGGAACGAATAACCGAATATAGTAATGATGACAAAAAGAAAGAAGCCTAAGAATACCTGATTGAAGAAAATGGCAGCAGATATTTCAATATTTTGGATGATACTATCAGCCAGCTTTACGCCATTTGGCAGATCAGAAAAGCTATTTTTTACCAATACTATCGAAGCAATGTGACGGGTCGCCTGCGCTCCGTCAAACATTGCAATGCCGAGATCGGCTTTTTTTATAGCGAGCGCGTCATTGGCACCATCCCCTATCATGGCGGTAAAGCCATCCTGCTTGAATGCATCAATTATTTTTTCTTTTTGTTCGGGCTTTATTCTCGCAAAAATTACATGATTGTGGACATTTTTTATAAAGTCAGCATCTGCCCATGTTTCAAGATCGGCACCTGTCGCCACAGCCTGTGTATTGTGTATGCCGGCAGCACGAGCGACGGCACGCACTGTTTCAGGATTATCGCCGGAAATGATTCTAATGACCACCCCCCGATCCTGGAAAAATTGCACGGCTTCTCGCGCTCCTTCCCGCAGGGAATTGTTGAGGACAAAAATTGAAATCACCGATAATTTTGTTTCCGACAAATTATGAGGCATGATATTTGAATCATCCCGCACAAAGCAAATGAGTCGCTTGCCGATTTTAGCCTCAGCATCTATATACTTTTGTATCCATTCCTTGTCTTCTGCTGCTGTAATATGAGGCAAGAGTATGTCAGGCGCGCCGGCAAGCACTACTCGTTCGCCACATTCATCTTTAATATGAACAGCACCAAATTGTCGGGAAGAAGAGAAAGGGGAATACTCTATAATGTCGCCCGAATACCTATCCATAAAATTCTTTTTTATGACTTCAATAGTTTGCGATGAATCTCTCGTACCCTGTATATATGCAATAATAGAATTATCAGCAAACTTTTCTGATATGCCCGGTGCGATGTCTCTCCGCTCAATAACAAGATTATTGTCGGTCAGTGTACCCGTCTTATCCATACAGAGGTTCTTGATTCGGCCGATTTTTTCGGTTGCATTCACCTCCTGGAGCAGAACATTTCTGCGGTACAGATGGATTGCACCATACGAAAAAAGGAGCGTAATGACCACAACCATTCCCTGCGGCAGCAGCGTACTCGTAAGCGCACCTATATTCTGAACGATATTTACCGTAGATTCATGAATCAAAAAACCTCTCGCTACCACAAACAGAATAATGACAAGAAGCACGTACCCGGTGTACTGGATAATCTTGTTTATTGAATACTGAATCGGACTCTGAATCAGAGAATATTTTTTTATACTCTTCGTCATAAGCGCAATCCTGCTCTCGGCAAACACATTCTCAACTTCAAGCGTCCCCGATCCGGATGTAATAATACTGCCCGCAAATACCTTGTCGCCAGGCTTCCTCAAAAAAGCGGATGATTCACCCGTGATAAGAGCCTCGTTTACCTCAAATCCGTGAGACATGAGCAAGACACCGTCACACGGCACCTGATCCCCTGTTTTAAGCTTGATTGTGTCTTTTTTTTCGATCTCTTCAGCGAAAATGGAAGACTCAGTACCGTCTTTGTTGATCCTAGTTACTTTCGGCACTGCAAGGAGCTGTAATTTTTCAAGAGCAAGCCATGCGCTTATTTCCTGAGCGCACCCGATAATAATATTTAACACGGTAATCAGACCAAGAAATATTCCTTCTTCGGCATCACCGAAAACAATCAGAAGAGCTACGACAGCAAAAATGATACCATTGATGAGAAGAAATATGTTGCGATAAAAAATACCCGAGATAGCCTGAATTCGGCGCCTCAATGAATATGATTCTGACAGCATTAATATAGTATACCCTCCTCATATATAAATAGTAGCCGCGCAGACAATCTTTGTATATAAAACACTTTGTGGATACTGAGCTTTAAAAAAGCTGGAATTGGAGTACTATTATACTCAGCTATAGTATGAGGGTTCCATTTTTTCACCCACGAAAGGAGGTGATAACAAATGGGTTTGTCTACCGCGAAGCTTTTTGAGATAAGGCAGCGGGAGCAGTGGAATGAGATCAATTCCCCCCTCAATCGGTGGGGCGCCGGAAGAAGATTTGGCCACTCTCCCAGCGATTTGGAGGCTGCCCAACACTATAGGCTGGAAGAGGCACCTGCCAGATTTGCTCAAAAATGGGAGCAGCGATTAGCCGAAATATTCGGCAACAGCTGCAGCGCAGCGTAGTAGGCACAAGCCCAAGGGGAAGTATTTCCCCTTGGGCTTTTCGTAATTTATTAACTTGATATACATGCTACACCAGCCACGAGCGCAGCAGAGTCTTTGTAGCCTCGGGATCTTTGACTTGAATACATTCAGTGCCGGTCGCTTTGACAGGGGCATCATTGCCACCAGCGTATAGGGCGTCCCCGACAAAGAGCATTCGTTCGAATGGAAGGTCTGTAAATTCTTTCAGCTTATGCATGGCATATTCTTTATTGATGCCGATATGCGTAATATCAATGGATGTCATTCCTCCCATGTGAATATCATATTCGGGTATCTCTTTTTTAAGAGCTTCGATGAGCGCATCCCGCTTCTTATGATCCGGATCCCATGTTTCTTTCACTGAAATCGGCGCCTCTTGGCCTACTCCCGAAAAAGTAATTTGAGTACCACGGTCTTCTACAATAGTACCGAAAATATTTTTTGGCGTTTCATACAATGGTGACTCCATCACGTGAGTAAGTGCACCGATAATTTTTTCTTTTTCTTCCGGCATTAATTTCTCTGAATATTTTTCTATCCATTTTTCATGCTCATTCCAAACATAGAGCGATGCTCCGGTTGTCGGCAAAAGCAGAAGATTGATAAGCTCAGCCGGCAAAGCATTAAGTGAAGATATGAATTGCTTTTCAAATTGCTTAAAATTTCCACCTGATACAACCGCAACTTTTTTTTGCCGGAGGAGACGCCGCATTAAATCCGCCATATCGGGGTCGAGCCCAGATTTGCTCGGCGCAAGCGTACCGTCGAGATCAAAAACAATAAGATCTTTGTCTGGCATACTATGATTTCAGCATTGAAAGAATTTTCTGCAGCTTGACCGTGGCCACACACACTACTCGATCAGCCCCTCCATAGTAGATAAGCAGATCATCTCCTCTTTGGATCATGCCGCAGGGAAATACCACATTCGGCACCACCCCATTTTTTTCATAATCAGTTTCCGGCTCAAGAAACGGCGCAGCAGTCCTTCCGATTACGTTCGTTGGGTCTTTGCTATCAAGAAGAATCGCGCCGACTCTGTATTTTGCTTCGGATGACACGCCGTGATACAGCACAAGCCAGCCTTCTTTTGTGCGCAAAGGCGGCACGGATATTCCCACCTTGGCACCATCCCACATACCCGGCCGCGGTTCCAAGATTTCAATACATTTCTTAATTTTTTCTTTTGAAAAATCGAGTGACGAAACAAAATCGGCACAAATCACTCCGTCAATGCGATGTATAATCATATATTTTCCGTCAATCATCTCCGGGATTATTACTGCATCTTTGTCGTCGATGCCGTCTGGAGAAACAGTCTGAGGCTCAGACCATGCCTCCCATTTTCGTTGCTCAAAATCTTTGATTGAAATAGAAGTAGCAGTTACGCGCGGTATCGAACCGTTATATCCTGTATATGTCATATACAAACGCTGCCCTATTTTTACAATCCGCGGATCTTCACACCCGCAATCTTTGAGAGGATTATTATTTTTTTCAAATATCGCTCTCGGAACATACACAGGAGCATCAGAGCGTTCTTGAATGCGTGCTCCATCGGATGAAACAGCCAAGCCGAGTGTGGAAACATTCATATCCGAAACAGCCCGGTACAATATGTATATCTTCTTGTTTATATCAATTGCAGCAGGATTTAGCGTTCCTCTGTCTTCCCAATGCACACCTTCGCGAGGAGCAATGATGGGGTTGCCGGGAAATCTAACAATATGCTTTTCGGCAGGTTCGGTCAGGCTCGCAAGCAGCGTATCGAGCGGAATCGTAGCCATTGCTGTGTGAGTGTCAGCTGCACCGTAATACAGCTCTACATTCCCTTTTCGAATAAGAGCACCCGAAGGAAATACAACTTGAGGCACATTTCCAATGTGTTCGTAGTAGGTTTCAGGAACCATAAAAGGGCCTTTTGTCCTGCCGATAATTCGCTTCGGATATTTTAAATCAAGCAGAAGCGCCTCAATGCCAAAAACCCTCGTACCGCTAAAATAATTCTGAATATGAGAATATATGACGAGCCAGCCTTTGCTGGTCTTGAGGGGCTGGGCACCAAGCTCAATCTGGTCATTACTCGTTCGCCGAATTTGCAATGTGTGTTCATCGGCTTTTTCTTTCCAGGCATTCCAAAATTTCGGCGACCACAGATCTTTTGGTTTATCAAATTCAGCATAACAGATATCTGAAGGCGGCTGATCAGTGTTGATAGTGAGCAACGCTGCCATTTTCCCATTGATCGGCTCAGGAAAAATAGCCATAGCCTTGGCATTAAACGGCGTTACTATATGTTTCTCATCAACAGTTTTTAGATCCTTACTGAGTGCCACCCCCACCTTGATTGTATCCTTCGAGAACGGAAACCCGCCAAGAGCAGTATACGTAACATAATAGGTATCTTTAAATTTCGTAATGCGGGGATCTTCACATCCGTAACGGTCAAATTCTTCTGATGGTGCGATAAAAACTGCCCGGTCTGAATAGGTATGACCATCAAGCGATGACGCTTGGGCTATCACCGACATGGCAAAATGAGGATTCTGAAGCCTATCGGCATGAGAAACGGCACGGTATATAAGATAGGTTTTTTTACCCCGTATAATTGGTGAAGCATTGAATGCTCCGACAGCTTCCCATGGATGGTCATGAACAGGAGACAGAAGCGGATTGTGTTCTGAGCGTGTAACAGTAAACATGGTGGAATTATATCATAATCGCTTTCATCAATTCCTTTACAGGCATGTGAGCAACACACACATGTTTATCGCCTCCTCCATAATACACGTACAGCGTATCGTCTTTAATGGTAGCACCACACGCATAAATAACTCCCTCTTTCCAATCATTTTCGTACCACATTTCGGGAACCAAAATAGGAGCTCGGGTACGGCCTATTACTTTATTTGGATCCTTAAAATCGAGCATGAGTGCGCCCAATTTATATTTGCCAGGCTCTTTCTTATCAATTGCATGATACAGCACAAGCCAGCCTTCTTTTGTGCGCAAAGGCGGAGGTCCGACGCCTCGTACCCATGTGTCCCATTGCTGCCGGGGTGTTTTGTTACTGAAATTGCTTTCAATATTTTTTGTTCCATCAGCCAAATCTTCAAGCCTGTCTACAAACTCAATCTGAATATTGGGTGAAATGCTGTGAAGAATGGCAAATTTGCCATTGATCTTTTCCGGAAACAATACCCAGTTTTTATTGACTTTGCCGTGAGGAGATATCGAGCAGAGGCTTGGTCCACTTCCATTTTTTTGCCTTGAGATCTTCAAGCCTTATTGAAATAAGCCCAATGCGTATAAAATCCCAGCCATCAAACGCACTAAAGGTGATATATATTCTGCCGTCGATATTGACCATTCGAGGATCTTCACATCCTCCCCAGCTTCCTCCCGATGGATACATGACTGGATCATAACGCTGCATGGCTGAACCGGCATTTGCGCCGGAATATTGGCGAGGGTTCTGCATCGAAAAAACTGGATAGCTCTCCTGAGCATCAAAATGAAGACCGTCTGGACTTGAAGCATATCCGAGGCGCGAAACCCCATCGAGACCTATCGCCCTATACACAATATGAGTACGGTCACCATCATGGAATGCGGCAGGATTGAATGTGCCGAGAGCCGACCATTCAGGCCCCGACGAATCCGGCGACAACACAGGATTTTTCATTACCCTTTTGAGATGCGGGTGCTGCCCCAGGAGGTTTTTGCCCCGAACCAATTGCGGAAGCAGTGTGCCTTCATACAACCGATAGAGAAAAACAACAAGAATACAGATCAGCAGAAAACAGAAGAAGTAGATGAGAAAATTAATGAAAAAAAAATCATGAATTACTGGTGCGTCCATACATATCTTCAATGCGAATAATGTCATCTTCCCTAAACTCACCCTGAGAAACCTCCAATACGACAAACGGCTCACCTGCTCCAGCTTTCATACGATGCCGTGTGGTCTGAGGCACCGTATATTCAGCACCGGAAACTGCAGAATACTCTTTGTCTCCGATTGTCACGATTCCTTTGCCTGAAATAACATGCCAGAATTCTTCCCGCAAATTATGAGTTTGCAAACTGATTGACTGCTCCGGCTGCACCGTTATTATTTTTACCGTGCAGGGTTTATTTTTGATGAATTCTCTATATTCTCCCCAGGGTCGTTTTTCACTATGAGCAATTAATTCAGACATAAGAAAATGTGATGCCTACATCATATCATTTATCTAAAAAAAAGTTATCCACTCTTTATAAAAATTATTTGACCGTGTGGCTGATATTGTCGAGGGCAGTGCGGAAATCCGCCACTTCACGTCCAAACGCTGGAATAATACCGACAACATTCAATATCCATCCGACAATTACAATAATGAGCGCGGCGCCAATTATATATCCTGCACCGTAGAGGCAGCCGCGCCACAAAGTATTGAATGTGCCTGTAGTCGAGATGCGCAGATGAGACAGCTCGTCTTCAATTTTTTCCAAATGATTTTTTAATTCAGGATCAATCATGATGTATTTAATTTAGTATAGCATTATCTATACCGATTGCGTCTTGTATATTTTTGAAACCATCTCTTTTCAAAAGCCGCGCGAGCCCCTGATTTATATCGCTAATAACCTGTGGCCCTTCGAAAATCATTCCGGTAATTATCTGAACAAGCGAAGCACCGAGTCTGATTTTTTTGTATGCGTCTTCGGCGGTAAATATTCCTCCAGTACCAACAAGGACAAATTTCTTCCCCGCCTTTTTATAAATATATGCAAGCATGTCATCGGAAAGATCTCGTACCACTTTTCCGCTTAATCCTCCCTGCTTCGGAACATCCGCGTCAAGGATTTTCGGATTGTCCCTTTTTTTTGTGAGATTAGTGCAGATAATTCCCTGTACACGATGCGCACCGGCAATTGCGAGCAGTTCGTCAAGCTCCGGTCGGCTCATATCTGGCGATAATTTGATGAATACAGGTTTTTTTGTAGGAATAGTATCAAGCACCTCGAGAAGGCGCATTAAATTTTGAGGAATCACAAATGGCTGGCCGCCCAGCGTATTAGGACAGCTGATGTTAATAGTTATATAATTTCCGATTGGCTCCATGACTTTAAATGCTTTTGCAAAATCCTGCACTGCACGCTCAATGACCAGATTTGCCTGGCAGTTGGTCATTGCCACGCTTACGCCGATAGGAATGAAAAATTGTTTTGTGCGGATTTTCTCCGCAATAGCTTCGCAGCCTTCATTTTTAAGACCATAGTAGACAACCAAACTTTCTGATTTTTTGAGCCTCCACAAGCGCGGCTTCGGATTACCTTCGCATGGATTGCCGGTGATGGAACCGATTTCCGCGAAACCGAAGCCGACCGAAGGCAAAATATCAATGAGTTCGGCATTTTTATCAAAGCCAGCCGACAAGCCAACAGGATTTTTAAATGAAATCCCAAGCACCTCCTGATTAAGGATGGAATTTTCATAATCAAACATTATGCCTGTAGCACTCCGCCCAATGCGAGATTTGCCAAGCACCGCCCCGACTGCCGTCATTTGGTCATGCACAAATTCAGGATCGTTGCGGAAAAAAAATGGTTTGAGAACAGCCTTGTAAAGACTGTGGACGATTTTGTTGCGATAGTATGTAGCTGTTTCATTCATATATGATCATGAGGTGCTGGATTTTAAATATGTTCCAACATGCGAAGTATTGCATTTACCAGCGACAAGACAAGCGAGAAAAGAAGCGCCCACCAAAAACCATGAACACTAAATCCAGGAACTATCGCTGCAGCAAGCAAAATAAGAAGAGCATTTAGAACAAAGATAAAAATTCCCAGCGTAAGAATGGTCAACGGCAATGTGAGAACAATGAGAATAGGCCGGACAAATGTATTTATAGCAGCAAGAATCACCGCCAAAACAAGCGCTGCTATTATTCCACTCAAATGTACTCCGGGCAAGACATAGGCGGTTACCAAAATTGCCGCCGTGTAAACAAGCCAATTGATTATAAGCTTCATGTTGCCAGTATAGCAGGTTATTCACTATCCGATTTTCTACCCCCCACACGTCTCCCCCTTAATCGCCGCCCGGGTAAGCGGACCGACATAGCCTGAGACAGGTTTGATGCCATTCTTGATCTGGAACGCACTGACAGCAGCCTGGGTAATTGAACCATAGTAACCTGTAGATGCTTGAGTGAAGTAGCCTTCCGAAGCAAGGAAGTTTTGGAGAAGGGTGACATCGCCGTTTGTTGAAGCGTCGAGGGAACCACGGCCAAAGTTTTCGGTGAAGTTGAGGCACGATGAAGAGGTTGCGGTAGAAGTTGACGTACCTGAAGCAGTCGCGGATGTCGTAGGAGTGATTACGGGTGTGGCAGCGGCAGCAGTTCCAACAACGACGACGGTAGCACTCACTGGATAGCCTTGACCAGCGGAGTTGGTGCAGTCGAAGGTATAGGTGGTAGTAGTAGAGAGAGGGCCGGTGGTTGATTGGCTGGTGCCGGCTGAGACCTGGGCAGAGTTGTTGTTGGAGTCACTGAGAGTACAGGTTGTTCCTGAATCACCGCCGGTATTGACTGTCCAGGTGAGGGTGGATGATTGACCAGCCATAACCGAGAGCGGTGTGGCGTGGATAGTAGCTGTTGGCAGAGCATAGGTGGATGACTGAGGAGTAGCAGTGATTACATTTGATTGGATAGTTTGAGGGGCAACCGTCACCGTGACGTTTGCGCTATTTTGGCCAGCAGTATTGGTGCAGGTTAGGGTGTAGGTCGTGGTCGTGGTGAGCGCGCCGGTAGACCAGGAGGCACCCGTGGCTGAGAGTGAACCATTCCAGCCGCCTGTTCCATTACAAGAAGTTGAGGGATCACCGCCGTTTGAGACTGCCCAGGTGAGGGTAGAGCCCATACCATAGCTTACTGACGTTGGAGTAGCAGTGAGGTGGACGGTAGGGGTGGTGTAGATGGTGGAGGGGGAGGCAGGTATTGTGGTAGTAGCTGTTGGGGTCGGAGTTTGAATTACAGGAGATGTGGGAGCAGAGACATTCACTGTAACGGTAGCACTGTTTGTATTTGCACCATCTGTGCAATTCAGCGTAAATCCTGTTGTGGCAGTAAGCGGACCTGTATTTATCTGCGTACTATAGATTACTTGAGACGCACCGTTTGCATCATCAATAATTGTACATTGCAATCCAGAATCACCACCGCTCACAGTCCAGCTGATTTCTGAGGCTCCGCCGGAGCTTACACTCGTTGGAGTCGCTACCAAATTTATTGACAACGATGAATTCGGATTTTGAACAGGGGTATTAATAGCCACTGTAACCGGGGCGCTACTGCCTGTCCCCCCTGCACTTGTACATTTTATTGTGTACGTAGTGGCAGTTGTTATTGGCAACATAGGGGCAGTTTGAATACTTCCCACCCCCCCGGTGCTTGTTGGAACATCAGCAATAACACTGCCGGTATTATCATTTATTGCAAGACAGTCGGCTGGGTAATTACCCCAATCAACCGTATAACTTAACATAGGAAACGATCCTGAATATACTGAAGCTGGAGCAGATGTGATAGTGACTATTGGAGGAGTTGCTTGCGGCGGATTGATAGTAAGCGTAGCAAACGCATATTGCGTAGCGTATGAATTGGTGCATGAAATAGCATAGTGTCCTCCCCCATCTGTGTTTTTAAATGGACCTACGAGCTGAGAACCGTTGGTTGCTGGAATTGGTGTATTTACTATTGTACCACTGCCATCCATGTCTCCATTAAGAAAACATGTCGCATTTGAATCTCCGCCATTATTCACCGTCCAAGAAAGTGTAGATGACATACCGGGATCTATTGGATTTGGACTTACAGTGAGAGTCATCGATGGATATGTAACTGCTGGAGGAACAACGGTAACTGAAACACTTGCAGAAGCAAGAATTGGACCGCCTACAGTATCATAGCAGTTTATCGAATACGTATATGTATTACCCGTTTTGTAGAGACCCCCCGTTGCAAATGAACCGGATGCCGTCGGCCCTGACCCATTTAATGTGGCAATCCAAGGAAAACCATCACTTTTAGGCCCAACATTGGTTCCTTGTGCGGAACAAAACAGATTTGGATCGCCGCCGCTATTAATAGCCCAGGTGAGGGTTGACGCTGATCCCTGGACAACTGATGTGGGATTTGCAGTAAAAGTCACAGAAGGGGTACTTGCTGCTGCGGTCGAAGCGGGAATAAAAATTGCTGTTGCAGCTAGTGCAAACGGCGCAAGGAGCACCAGCCCGAATGATAATAATTTCTTCATAAGATTAAGTGAAATGATATTGATTATGCTGGTAAGGTACTCCACCATAATACAACACCTTATATATAGCGCAAAAGGATAGTGGTGCATATGTGGAAAAAAATCTTATTACTTTATTAAATCTCCGCCATGCTTTATACTTCCCTGCATGAAACCGGCGCGCACAATTTCGTTTGATGAATTTCAAAAACTGCGCCCCGCGTTAGGTAAAATAGTGTGTACATCAGGAGGATTTGATCCAATTCATCCGGGACATGTGTCATGCATCTACGAATCTAAGCACTACGGAGATACGCTTGTGGTGATTGTGAATGGTGATAATTTTTTAAGGGTCAAAAAAGGTAAGCCTTTTATGGATTTGGCAACCCGATGCCACATAGTGTCACACTTGAGAGGCGTCGATTATGTTATTCCTTTTGAAATATTCAATGATCAGACAGTTTGTGTGGCGTTGGAAAAAATAAAACCTCACATATTTACAAAGGGCGGCGACAGAATCGACGCTTCAACAATTCCGGAATGGAAAACATGCCAAAAAAATGGCATCGAAATAATATCAGGCGTCGGCTTCGACAAGCTCTGGAGCAGCTCTGATTTTCTTAAAGAGTGGGGAGAATTTTGGAAATCAAAATCTGACTAGACTACCGGCTGCGTGCAATGAGCACAGCGTTTGGCGTCAATGGGAATTTCACTGAGGCATTCTTTGCATTTTTTTGTCGTCGGATCGGCCGGCGGCTCTTTGTGTGAAAGAGATACGAGCAGATTCATTGGCTTCACCACAAAGAAGAATACTGTTGCTGCTACCAGAATAAAGGAGATAAGCGTATTAATAAAGTGTCCATACATAAACTTACTGCCATTTATCGTGAAGAGAAGTCCGGAAAAATCTGGCACTTTTGCCACTGCTGCGATGAGTGGCGTCAATAAATCAGAAACCAATGACGTGACTACCGTGCCAAACGCCGCGCCGACCACGACGCCAATCGCGAGATCCACCACATTCCCCCGAAGCAAAAATTGTTTAAATTCTTTCCACATGAGTAATAAAATTAGTGTAATAATTTAATCCCAGCTACTATAGTATGTTTTTTGGTTCAGTTCAACAGACGAGTTGTAACAGCAGTCCTTTCGTGCAATCAAAAAGCGCGATCTGTCGTAATTAACAATTGATCGCGCCGGGAATATTCCCTTGAAAAATTTTACCACCTCTGCACCCTGACCAATTCCCTGGTTTGGTAATAATGGTGGTGCAGAATTCGACAATCATGCGGGCCAGGTCCTACCCAGACCCATTCGGGGCTGTCGTGGAGCGTCCATCGCTCCACGTAACAATATCGGGGTGATGGCAGACGCTCGGCCACCACCACCGTACAGCCGGCCCCACAAAACATTGCGAGACCGAGGACCAGCAAAACAAACAGTTTCATAAAGCCTCCAAAAAGCAAAAAGTGTTGTTTTCTACTCGAAAAGAGCTACAGCCAACTAATTCTGATTATACCACATATATACCTAAAAAGTCAAGTATACCAATGCCTCTGCTCTTCTTAAGAAAAAACTTTGAAAACTACTTACACATCGGTGTATTGATCGGATAGTCGGGGGTGACCACAGTTTGTATGGCAGAGGTATATGTCCCAATAGTAGTACCCGCCGAATTTTGTATAGCAACTTTAGCATAGACAGGTTCGTATCCGGTATCACTACCAAGATTTTTACCGTCAAAGATTACACTCCCCACAGGAGGTATTCCCGCCGACGGAAACTTCACGACAAGCGATGTTGTAAACGGCAAGGAGCTGGTGTCTGTTGTTGCAAGAGGTATATAATCGGCCACAGCATTCATCGCGTAGAGTGTCACTGCGTATGTATTGGTTCCTGCGGGAATGTTTGTGCCTGAAAGAATTACAGTGAACGGAGTATTGTTCGGAACACAAGAGGTGTTTGCCATGGCAAGACCAAATGCTGTTCCGCTCAAGGTAAATGCTGGTGTACCATTATTACATACCCCTGTAGGAACAGAGCCATAGATAATATTGGAATAGTAAGTACCAACGATAGCACCACTCGCATTTATAAGCACAATCTTTGCACTTTGATTAAGCGGAGAATTTGCAGCTGTCGTGCTAAGAGGATATGTAAAAGGACCGGCACCACTCGCACTAACAACAACCCCGGAAGTATTTGTTGTAATGGTAGCATTAAGTGTTTGAGATGGTGATGTAAGTGTTCCCAATACATTATAATCAGTATAAATTGTTGCTGTATACGTAAATCCAGATGGAAGAGGTGTTGTAGGATTGAGAGATATTGTGAATGTTTTGGCAGCGCAAGCTGCTCCGCTTACTGGAGGCACAAGAGTGCTCGTCAATGTGAAAGTGGGAGCTATAGTATACACCGTAACACTAGCACTATTTGTACCTGCACGATTTGTACAGGTTAGAGTGTAAGTTGATGTTGTAGTGACATTCTGTATAGGCTGAGTCTGACTGCTAGGCAATATGCCGACAAGACCAGGACCCCAGGCACCGCTTGCATTGCAGGACGTTGTTGGATCGTTCCCATAATTAATAGTGAATGCCAGAGTAATATTCGAACCAGAAGCAATGGCGGTAGCAGGGGTAAGGCCCGTATTGCTCGTGATAGTTACAACAGGAGACACTAATGTAACGAGATTAAAAACCGGGCTCAAATTTAAAAAAGTAGTAGGGCTTGAGCTTGTCACACCCGGAACAACAGCAGTTATCTTAATCTTGTACTGGCCGGCTGGGATTGACGGATCCCCATTCCATGAATAACCAGCGCTTGATAGTGTTGTGGATGGAGTAATATTTTTAATGAGCGTGTGGCCAGTAGAATCCATCAGATCAATTCTATACGTCTGTGTTGATCGAAAATCCGGAGCTTTCCAATTGATGGTAGCAATACTACCTGTACCAGTATTTGTAATACTACTACTGCTCGCAGGATTTGGAGTGACGGTAATATCGGTGATAGGGCTACCATTAAACAAAAGTTCTAGTGTGCTTGCATAGTTTTGAGTATTGACGTTGGTAGCGATAGCGACAGGATTTGAGTCATCATATTTTGCAGCGTTAGGACTCAATGCTGTGAGTGAGTATTTATCCTTAAATATCAACATAGCCAGGTTCTGAAAAACAACGTTGCCGGTCGCGTCGGTAGTGCTGGCAAATGTCACATTCGGATTTGCTGAAGTATCAATAAGTTGAACCTTTGTATTCGGCATTAGATTTCCTATTGAATCTTTGACGGTGGCAGTGATAATCATGGGATCACAGCCATCGGGCGTTTGCATACCTGCAGGATCCGGCACGCACACATCACCCTGCTTGATGTAGCCGATATTGCATATAAAGGTACATTTATCTGTGGCACTTGTCCCTGTTAGGCAGCTATCTACCAATTTACTCTGTGTTTCGCCTGTCAAACCTTGGTCGCCATTTATAGGGTCACACATAGTAGCATTATTCGGCTGATTTATACATGTATTTCCTAGCGAACAATCAGCGGCAGCGGTTGCAGTTGCTGGGACATATACTGAACCTGATCCGCACGTATATTGGCACATGCTATTGGTCGTACATGTTTGCACAAGCTGAGCAGGAACGTCCTGAGTCATACCAGATGTCCATTGATTGGGACATTCCACCCCATGAGAAAGATTCCAATTGCTAGGATCACCGGTGCACACTCCTTGTGTTTTTGCATTTGCACACGTCTGCCCAGGATCAGCGGTCACACCATTCTCTTGTCCTGTAATAGAAGAGATGGAATTATCAACTGGGCAGCAATTCTGAGTCACAACACTACCACCCTCATCTTTACATTGCGCAGAGCTTCCAATAGGGCCGCATGTTAAACCTGCCGCACTGCACTCCCCGACTGAACAGTTCGTCTGAGTCGCTGTCACGGTAAAGGTGGCTTCATCAAAGGCATATTCGCTTGGATTACTATCCATCCAGCCATAGTATTGCTGTCCAGTAACAGAAACAGTTTGTTGTCCTTTGAGACTGCTTTGAAGACTGGCAATATACTGCTGGGCCGTTGGTATATCCTTAAATGACTGACATGAGAGACTGTGAACACTTATATTGCACCCGAATGAATCAACACAGACCTGGGCTACATTTGCTACTTTTGCACAGATCGGACCGTGTTCGGCATGAAAAACACTTACAGATGAACAATTGTATTGACCTTTTAATTCATCGCTATTGAAATTAGCTGCAGGAAAAATTTGTTTTGTACTGCATCCCGACTGATTATTGAGCCATGTCTGAGCTGTTTTTTGAAGCATTCCACTCTGTCCAGGGTTATCAATTCCATACACAGCAAAACAGCATGTGCCGCCGGTCGGAGTGGCTGCAGCCGCGCCGGCCAATTTTTGTTGAGGAGACAATTGACGAGCTGATGCGTAGATAAAGACAGCACAGCCCGAAGCGAATAGTAAAATAATAATGAAGGAGAGAAGCGTTTGATATTTTTTCATGAGTTATATGATAAAAAACTTACAGCATGTTGTAATGCCATAACTCTACCATATAATTTAAATAAACACTTCAATCTCTTTCGCCTTTTTCTGCATATCACCCGACCCCCCCGCAATAATACGCAGGATCGGCTCGGTATTTGAAGCCCGAATATTAAACCATGCGGTATCGAATACAAGCGTCAGACCGTCACGCTTATCCATATGTTTTGCTGATGTTTTATAGCGCTGTTCGATAACAGCCAAAATTTTTGCCATATCTTTTCCCTCAATTTTTATTTCCTTCGTAAATACAGTATGTTCAGCAAATTGTTTTTTCCATGCCGAAATAGACTGATTCATTTTTGATAGAGCATTGAGCACCATGATAGCGGAAAAAATTCCAGAGTCGGCATTGAAAAATTCTTTGAAGTAATAGTGGCCTGAATTTTCAGCACCGATTGTCCCCCCGTCGTTTCTCATTCTCTCTTTTATAAACCGCGCTCCAATACGGGACGGCAAGATATCATTTTCAGGAATAATATCGAGCATACGGAGTGACTGATATACAAGCTCATCAGCAACATACGGAGGTTTTGTTTCTTTAAACATAAGCGCAGCAATAAAACAGGACGGAACAACAATACCCTGATCATCAACAAAAATAGCTCTATCCCCGTCTGCATCGAATATGACACCGATATCGGCACCATGTTCTTTTATCATTCGCGTACAATCGTTTGAAGCCCCTTCTAAAAGCGGATTGGGTCCATGGGCCTTAAAATCTGGATCAAGATTATCGTTAATTATAATAGGTCTTACCAACGTTCCTTCCCAGAGGCCTTTTACAATCATGCCGGCTGGACCGTTTGATGCATCAAAAACCACTGTCAGCGGTTTCTTAATGTCTATTTTTTTCTTCAAGAAATCAATGTATATTTTTTTATAGTCCATGGCGTTTGTCGATTATAGAAAGAAGCTCCGTCCCGCTCACCGGCAGCGCTGCGGCACACACTGCTTTAACACCGTTGTACTCCTTTGGATTATGGGAAGCAGTGATCATTGCACCGCCGACAGCATTAAAATGATTCACCAAAAAATAAAACATTGGTGTGGTAGCCAAACCTACAAAGATACTATTAAATTTCTTGCCCGCTGCTTGCCCTACGCGTACAATCTCATCGGCAGCACGTTTGGCCAGCTTCTGCGAACCGTGCCTGCCATCGTGTGCAACAACAACATCCCCTGCTGGCCACATTTCAACAAGAGCTTCACAAATAGCCCGAACAGATTCGTCGTTGACTTCTTGGGGATATAACCCCCGCACGTCGTACGCTTTAAATATGCTTCGTGTGATCATATGCTATAGGTTCTATTTGCTGAGCTTATTTTTAATTTGAGTATGATTGCCAATATACACAATTATAATTTCTTTCGGTTCGTGTGTGACATAAAAAACACAGCGATAATCCTTGCGATTAATATAAAATTCAAATACCTGATCTACTCCAAGCTCCTTAAGTTTTTTCTTACCAACATTATATGCTTTTGTGTTAAGGCTTGGATGTAAAGGATTCTTTCGAAAATACTCCATTTTTTCGTTAAAAACTTCCTTTACATCCTCCGATAAATCTTTCAAACATTTATCGAATCTCTTTTCAATGTAGATTGTATAAGAACTATCTAGCATATCGGATTAGTTGCGAGCGATCCACCTTAGGTAATTCATTTTCTAAAAGTTGGCTATTATGTTCATCATCTATAAGAAAAGTCTCTAGCAGCGCGAGTTTTTTATTTATCTTATTACCCATCTCACGTTCATTATTTGTGGTAATTTTATAAGCATCAGTAAGATGAGACAGGCCTATCAGCTCATTTTTTGTGAGTTTTGAATACTTATCAACAACACTGTCCATAAATATGCGGAGATCAGCGGATATTTCAGCTGAGGGAGATTTAAGAGGTCTTATTACATAACCATCGATTTTAAGCAAACCCCTTTTTTGCATATCTCTGAGAACACTATCGTAGTCATCGATTACCGGCCCCATATCAATAGCCGCGTACTCAGTATTGCTTAAATTGTGATTAAATTTAAGCAGATAAGCAAACTCCACAAAGAAAGCGAGTTTATTGAGACGAATCTTGTCGCTTTTATCTGGTTCTAGTTTATTTAGTATGTATAAAATAAAGTCTTCTTTATTCAACTTAAAATTTTTATTGTCCATATAATATTGACTTTAGTATACCACACACAGACGGTCAAGAGCCGACCATATTACTGGTGTTTATTTCTATTTTTTGAGAAGATTTTTTATCTTAAACAATGCCACACAGCTTGCGCCGTGGGTAATTTCACTACGCATGACCATATCCAAAGCTTTTTCAAAAGAAACTTTGACCACCTTGATTGTTTCAGTGCCTTCTTGAGCTGACTCTCCTTTTATAAGATCCTCTGCAAGATATAAATGATTCGGAGAAACTATGACACTGGTAAAAGGGTCAACAACACCCAAATATATCCACTTTTTTGCGGTAAATCCTGTTTCTTCTTTCAGTTCCCGCTGTGCAGCTTCAAGCTTGTTTTCTCCTGTATCAATACCACCGCTGATAGCTTCTATAGTGACTCGCTCAACTGCATAATGATATTCTTGAGTCAGATACACATTTCTATTCGTGTCCATGGGAATTACAGACACCCCACCTTTTTGCTCAACCACTCCGAAAATCCCCTCTTTCTTATCGGGCCTAATTACCTTATCTTCACGAACTTTAATCCAAGGATTTTTGTAGACAATTTTACTGTCTGTCACTGTCCAAGGACCTTTCTTAATATTCATAGTTATCTGTTTAAATATTCCAACAATTTTGCATACTCTTCTTCATGCAGGACATATGAAGAATCTTTTCTGGAGTATGCATCAGACAACACTTTCTGGTCAACCCATTTTACTTCGACCACTTCTTCCTTCTGTAATACAATTTTTGATATATCAAGATCAAGCTTTGCCAGATACACATCATCAAATTCATTATTAATGAACATTCCGTTTTTTTGAACTGATTGTGAAATTGTTGTAAAAAGATATTTAAAATCAGACTTTTTTAAGTGAGTACCAATCTCTTCCCACACTTCTTTTACAACAGTATCAATACTCGTCTCTCCTGCTGAAATATGCCCAGCCACAGATATGTCCCAGCGATTGGGATCGCTATCTTTTTGCGGAGATCTTTTTTGTATTAAAAATTGCCCCTGACTATTCATAATCCACACGTGCACAGCCCGATGCCAATCACCATCTTTGTGGACATCGCAACGAAGCTTGATCTTTCCTGTAGGATTTCCTTGGTTATCCAACACATCGAATTGTTCCGGAGCATTTAAGACAACTTCCTCCCCATCCCCTACAAAAGTATACTCACCATCTTCAACAACGATTCCCTGTCCGTCACGCAGTATGCGCAATGGATATTTAAGAGTCTTCATTTTTTCTTTCACCATAGCTTCCATATCATTTTTATAATGAACCTTCAAAACAAATGGAACAAAATTAAGAGCTTTAAAATCAGTCACACCAAATTTATCTTTTCCATTATCATTCCACGTCGCTACCTCGATCGTCGGACACATGATATATGCTCCTGCACTTGTACCAATATACACTTTATCCTCATCAAGCCACTCTTTCAAGAATTCACCGAATTCTCCCTGCCGTATTGCTTTTAATAGATAGAATGTGTTGCCGCCCTCGACATGGATAACATTTTTATCGGTGAAAAAATCTTTTAATTCTTGTTTGCTTGTGCCTTCAATATCTATTTCTTCAAAAGAATATCCATTCTCTTTTATCTTTCTTTTTACCTCTTCAAAGAAAGACTGGTCCCGTGCTGCTTTTGAAGCGGTAGTGACATACCCGATCCTTAATTGGCCTTTGGAAATACCCGTCAAATCGTAGCCGTATTTCAACAAAAAGCTTACATCTGAGGCAAGAATTATTTTCATCGTTAAAGTATATCAAATATTGATACAAATTTTTCTGTATTGCTAGCTCTGTCGCTTGCCGTGGAGGAGCATGTCGACAGCTTGCTGCATGGAGCCGGCATGAGTGATTTCTCCGCCATTCACGAAGAAGATATCGTCGGCGTTTTCAATAGTATTGAGGCGGTGAGCAATAATAACTTTTGTGGTCTTTGGCGGAAGCTTGTTGAGAATTTCATCGAGAAGCTGCTCGGTGATGGTATCGATATTTGCCGTGGCTTCATCCAAAATAAGAATATCCGGATTGCGGAGCGCGGCACGAATAAAGGCAATCAGTTGTTTCTGTCCGAGGCTAATAGCATCGCCACTTGAAGCAACAGGAGTATCAAGACCGTTGGAAAATCGCGAGAGAAGCTTTGTGAGGTGGACTTTTTCAAGCACGTCTGCCAGTTCCTCATTTGAATGAGATTGATACTCTTGGTTGCCGTACAAAATATTTTCACGCACCGTGCCCGTAAAGAGAAATGGTTCCTGCAAAATAAAGCCGATCTTTTTTGCGCGCGTATCGGGCTCATACAGCCGAATGTCTTTACCTTCCAAATAAATTGCACCTTTCGATGGATCGTAGAGACGAGCCATGAGCGAGGCGGTCGTGGTCTTGCCACCGCCGGTCGGGCCGACAAGCGCATACGTCTTTCCACGTTCGAGGGTAAAATTAATATTCTTTAAAATATCTTTTCCGGACGTATAGCTGAAAAATACATTTTTGAATTCAAGCACCGCATCAGGCGAGGAAGGCGCATGCGGCACCTCCTTTGGCATGACCGTTATATCAGATTCAAGCGATAATACCTCCGAAATGCGATCAAGACCGGCAAGCGCCAGCTGAAGTGAAGGCCACACGGATGCGAGCTGGCGAAGCGGAGTATAAAAGTTGTTGACGTAGAGCAGAAAGCCGATAAGCAAGCCGATAGCGAAATGGCCTGATAAGATCAAATAGATTCCATACGCGAGCACTGCAAGCTGAGCGAGCGCTGAGGAAAGCGCGTAGAGCGGATTGAAAATATTGCTCGCGATGCCAGCTGATACAGAAGCAGCATAATTGGTTTCATTCGACTCTTTGAACTTCGTTCGAAAATAATCGAGCCGGTTGAACGCAACAATGACCTTGAAATTGTTGATGCTTTCCTGAATTTCTCCGCTCATCGCGCCGAGCGTACGCAAACTTCTCAAACTTGTGCGCTTCACCCACGGAGACAGCAGCTGAGTGACGATTAATGCAAGAATAGCTGGAATCAGCGCAACAATACCAAGCTTAATGTTGATAACCAAGAGAAAAACCGTCGTGCCGGCAATAAGCGCGAGGTTGCCGATAAATTGCATAAGCGCCTGTGAGAAAAATTGGTTGAGCTTATCGGTATCGTTGTTGATGCGCGAAATCAAATCACCCGCCTTGTTTTGATTGAAAAATGCTACCGGAAGCTCCTGAAGCTTGTTGAATATTTTATTGCGCAGATTGAAAAGAAGGCGGCGGCCGACTCCTCCCATCGATTTGACTTGCACATAGCTCGCACCAAGCCCAATCATAAAGACGGCAAAGAGCAGGCCGGAAAATACCAGCACTCCGTGAAAATCTTTGCTAACAATATACACATCAATAATATGAGCAATAATAAGAGGTACAACGAGCGTGGTCGCTGCATTCACAAGAATAGCTATAAGAGCGATCGTCACCGCCTGTCCCTCTTCTTTCATCAGGGGCACAAGGCGGCGCCACGCGGTGGCCAATACGCCTTTTTCCTTTTCCCTTTCTATGTCTGTTTTTGTAAGAGAATAATTCATGAAATATACGATTTATTTTTCTGCATTCAATTCATATTGATTTGTGCTCCGCTGCGACTGATAGATTTGAACATATTCAGGAGATGATTCCAGCAGTTGCTGATGCGTACCGCTTGCTAAAAGCTCCCCTTCCATGAGCACAATAATCTGATCATAATGCTCGATAGATGAAATTTTTTGAGTGACTGATATGAGCGTGATCTCCGGATAATTCTTGCTGACATTGCTGAGAATTTTTCGCTCGGTATTGGCATCAACACGGGCAGTAAAATCGTCGAGCAACAAGACTTTTGGATTGAGTGCAAGAGCGCGGGCAAGCATAATACGCTGTTTTTGCCCTCCCGAAAGGCTCGTCCCCCGTTCCGACACAATAGTGTCCAACTTTTGCGGCAATGTACCGATAAAATCTTGGAGCTCGGCGGTGTCTATAGCTTTTTCAATATCGCTATCTTTTACGGTGTTGCTGAATGCAATATTTTCGCGCAAGCTCAGGTTGAACATAACACTGTCCTGGAACACAAATCCGACCTGATTATGCAAGCTCGCCTTGTCGTACTCATTCAAATCTTTCCCGTCAAAATATACTGAACCGCTCGTCGGTGCGAGAAGACCTGTCAATAAATATAAAAGCTGTGTCTTGCCTGCAGCAGTAGGACCAATAATAGCCGTCTTGCTGCCGGCAGGCACTGAAAAGGAAACGTCTTTGAGAGCTGATTTCTGCCCAAAACTTACACTCACATGCTTGACCTCAATATCCCCATGAAGAGCTATTTTGAGGCCGCCTGTTTTCTTCTCAACAGGAGCATTGAGCACCTGCAAAATACGCCCGTATGATGCCTGAGCCTGAGCTATAACGTTGCTCATAAATCCAATAATAAGTATTGGAAAAATAAGAATTGCGAGATACGTATTGAACGCAGTAAAATTTCCAAGCGACATCGTGCCGCCGATCACAAAATGGCCGCCGATCAAAATAATGGCAAGCATCGCGAGATTCGTAAAAAATGTGATGACCGGCACAAGACTCGCAAACAATCCGAGAATTTCAAGGCTGATGCGCTTTGCTTCGGTATTAGCGTCTATAAATTTATCATATTCCGTGTTTTGCGAATTAAGCAGACGGATAAGAGCAGCACCAAGAACACTTTCACTGATAACTTTATTGAGCCAATCAATTGCTTCCTGTGATTTCACGAATAATTTTCGCACTTTGCTCAAAACCACATAAAAAATAATGGCGATAATCGGAACCACCGCAAGCACAGCAAGTCCAAGCCGCCAATTGATATGCAAAAGCAGCACCGCCGTGCCGAGGACAAGAAAAACGGATGAAATAATAGATGCAATGGCTGTCGACACAAACGTCTTTACCGCATCCACGTCCGAAGTAAGATTTGTTAGAAGCTTGGCAGGCGTCATTCGTTCAATATATGAGTACGGCTGCACTGAAATTTTTGCAGCGATTTCGTTGCGCATATCGCGAGCCACCTGCTCGGACGCATATACCTGCACAATGTTTTGGAGGTATGTAAATATGAAAATAAAAAAAGCAATAATAGAAAATTCAACAACGAGATATTCCATACTAAAGTGGCCGCCGGCAAAGGTATCGATAGATGACGCCATAATGCTCGGAATCGAAAGACTAAGTGCATTAGCAACAACCGTAAGCACAACCAGAATACTGATGACATGTATATACCGGCGCATCAAAGCAGAAAGACTGGGTGCCGGCGGAAGTGCGCGTTCTTGTGTATTATTTTTTTGTTCCATATAAAAAATAGGGGGTATTTATTTAGATGCCATATGCTGCGCTATTTTTGCATGCAAACGGCAATATTCTTCAAATTCTTTATCGTTGAGAGTGTTGAAAATATTTTCCATGTCTCCAATTCTTTTTTCACGGAGCGACGCAATATGTTTTCTGCTTTTTTCAGAGAGCATAAGTTTGAGCTCCCGGCGATCATCGGCATTAGTTTTTTTAATAACATACTCTTTCCCAACGAGAACCTCGACAAGCTGCGTCACAGCGCTTGAAGTCATGGCAAGTGACTGCGCGATTTCCTTGAGGGTTGTACCTTCGTGCTGCTGAATTTGCCGGAGCACGAGCCATTGTGAAGCGGTAATAGAACCTTCACCGAGATAGCACACCGCGCCTGAAAACAGCTTATGTTTCAATACTTGGATATTTTCTAATAACTCTTCAATATATTTTTTTCGCTGCATGCGGGACGTTGTATGGATAATGTGTTAGTATCTTAACTAATTTAAGAAAAATTGCAAGGTGAAAGTTTAATAGACTACCGTAGATACCGTATACTGCTACAAAAACTATACATGTCTTTGTATATCCTTCGAATTTTTGAAAATCGCCTTAAAAACTTTTTGTATGAGCAGAGAATCCAATTTCTTCTTTGCAGCTAAATTTTCCAGTTTGGCCAATATTTCCCGTTCTCTTTGGGGCTGGTATATGGCTATGTCATGCCGTCTCTTGTATATTCCCATAACAGACATAAAAGACTGTCTCTTGGCAAGAAGCACAATTATTTTATTATCAACCTTATTTATTTCACTCCTTAGTTTGAGCAAGTTCACATTTTTATACCATTAAACACCACAAAAATGTTGATTTTTGTGGCAGCCAGCAACCCACAACAGGATTACTTACTCTTTTGCTTCGCAAGCCTCGCATATTTTATTGCAAGGCGCTTTTTCGTTTTTTTAGAACGTGATGCGCTGTTTTTTGTGTTGACCGCCATTCTTTTTGCCATATATCATCATTATACCTTCTTTACCAAGAAACTCCTACTATTCTCACTCTCCTTATACTAGCTGTCCACACAAACAACAATAAGATCAGAGTAGGATTTAAAAAAACTGCCTGCCACGTTTACGAGCAGCAGGTAGTTTTTTAAGTTTAGACTTGTCAGACAAGATACCCATCAGGCAGGCTGTTGAGCACCGTAAAAATTCTTTATAAGACTTTCTAAAAGTAATTTTTGTTTTTGCATTTTTCGCAAAGAGGTTGCTTCCACAGTATCCTTAATCTTCAAATTTGCATATTTAACTCCTTTTACTATGGAGCGATATGTATTTTTTACTCCATGTTTTACATTGTAAGATTTCATAAAATTATAAAATTAAGTAGTAAATTTAGTAAAATATTGTAATAACCTCGACAAGAGATTTCACCTACTAAGACGCCCTGATAAAGGTTTTCTGACGCCAAACAACAGCTCAACACCTTTACCCCATAGGTCAAGGAGGCTGCCAAAAAAGCTTTATGTATTAAACATTATACAGACATGCTACTATTTTTTACCGTGTGAGGAGTGATTTTTTTGTCGTTGTTTTTACTACTGTAGGTGAAGCTTTTTTTACTGTAGTAGTACTCATAAATCCACTGAAAATATTTTGGAGAAGCTGCTGAAGAGATGCTGCACCTTGAGGAACAGCGATAGAGAGGGGCTCGTTATAATTACTCAGCGACACCTCCTGGCTTGTGGTCGACACGGTGCCAGATTTTTCATCGGATACAGTGACGGGGCTCGTCACAATCTTATAAATCATGGAGTCGCTCTGCCCTATCCAGATATCGAAATCAATCTTTTGATTCGCTGTTTTTGACACATTATTCATCTGAGCATTAAACGCCTGCATATTTTTTTGAATATCGGGTTGTTTCTCAAGACTTATTTTTCGCACAAGATCAACAAACTGCTGACCCGGGAGAACTGATACTTTAAGATGATATGTGGGAATTCCATGTATAATTTCAGTCCCAACATTATTGGTTGCAGTAATATAACTCATGCCAGCCACATAACCACGAATCGCAGCCTTATCGGTGTCGGAGAGAAAATACTGAGATGATGTCGTGGCACTGATTGGACTAGCATCTATTTGTATCCATTTATTTTCTAATGAGCGTACAAATCCATTTATCGTCGCAACAATTGATTGGGTACTTGCAGCTTTTGGATCAACAGATGAGTATGCGAGATCGAGATTCTTTAGATTAAGATAGAGGTTTTTATTGGTGTAGATAGCAGCAATTCCCAGCGTGAGGGAACCGGTAGTTGTAGCATTTCCAAAGCTAGCGTTCGCTCCAAAATTAAGATCAAAAAGAGGTAGATCAATGGAATGAAGATCAATTGAGCCATCTGAGGTAACTGTAAAATTTCCTGAGGAGGGAATTTCGCTGCCGATAGCGTCTGATACTTGCCCCGTGCTTGTGGCCATGAAAGAAAGTGTTTTTACATTCAGAGAGGCGAGAAAACTCCTTTCAAGGATAGCGCGCGGATAAAGATTTGTAACAACGATTTTATAGTACGCATACGCGCCGCCCGCCAAAACGAAAAGAATAATAACGATGGTGGCAAGAATGAGCCCGGTATATGATTTTCTTTTTTGATTCTGGGGAATGTTTTTCTGCGGAACAGAAGGAATTGCTGTTTGATTATTTTCTTTTTGCGGTATTGATGAAATTGGCAACGATACATCGGACAAACTTTTAAAAGCCTCTTCTATTTCAGGCATGGACCAGCCTTGTGCTCTCAGCAAGCTTGCGACTGCCTCTTGACTCATGCCTTTCTGGGAATACATTTTGAGGTACTCCACTAATTGAGGATTTACCATTGATATTTTAAAATATTATTTCTATTTTTATACTCACAAGAGTGTACCACATCTGTGTTTCTTCATTTTATGAGAAAGAAAGGAGGCCGAAATAGGTTTTCAGCCTCCCGCACCTGTCCAGCGCACCTATACGCACGAAGTATCAACCGGAACCATATATCCTTCAAAAATTGCACACGCGAGCTCAGAAGGTGGACCAAACGTATTTTCACATGTACAACCATGCTCGCAAATATATTTTGGAACGCCACCCATCAAAAGTGTGGTGCGTACATATGGCGGCTGAAGCAAGAGATTGATGCGTCCCGCCCATGTCATCAATCGGCCGCAGTGTGGGCAGACTATTGGATTTTCCCCTTCTACCCGACCATATCCAACATGCAGTAATTGCATACCAACCTCCTGTTTATAATTTTTTGCTACAGATCAGTTTCTGTATTAATAGTACTCCTTCCATTTCTAATCACAACAAAGTTAATCTCTTTTTTAGTTTTTAGTTTTATTTATATGTCGGCTTCTCTTCTATAATTCCCGACTTGTGATTGCTAAGACGAGCCAGCACGTACAATACACTTGAAAGTCTGTTTAAGAATGCAAGCGTGTGAGGACCAACAACAATTTTCCCTTCTTCAGCCACCCCCACCACGCGCCGTTCTGCCCGACGAGCCAGTGTACGAGATACATCAAAGATGGCTGCGAGCTCGGTGCCGCCTGACACAAAAAATGTCGTAATCGGCGGCAATTCTTTTTCTCCTGCATCTACCAGAGCACTTGCCCAGGCGACTTTTTCCTGAGCTGTTGTCATTGTCGATCCAGCCATTTCAGCCTGAATTAAAAAAAGTGACTGCTGTAAATCTCCCACAATTGACGCAAAAGATTTTTCACCGAGCAGAAAACCAGATTCTTTTGCCTTCACTTTGCATATGCCCAAGAAAGAATTGATTTCATCGAGAGAGCCGAGCGCCTCGGTAATTGCTGAACTTTTAGAAATACGCTGATTACAGCCAAATGTTTTTGTGGTACCGCCATCCCCCTTTCCAGTATACAGAGACATAATATGTCCGATTATACTGCACGCCGCAAAATCTTTCCACTTCTGCACACACCTAATGATTAAGTTATATAATAAAACTCTGCCCAACAAGGACAGAGTTTTGGTACTTTTTACAGAACATCCTCTCACACAGCGGCGCCGATTCTCTCTATCTTCTTTGTGGAAGACTCAAATTTCCGCCGTATGCCGGCTACTGTCTGGAAAAACAGGTCGAAGCTCGGCGTGCCCCCCTCAGAATTTTTGAATTCTTCAAAAAGTCTTCCGAGATCGAGATCCGCGTCAATATCGCCGTGATCCATGGCCTCCAGTCCCTGCAGAAAGGGATCCATTCGACCTGAACCATGTCTCCTTATTGACTCCTCTAGCTGCCGCAGGAGATCGGGCTGGCCGCGAGTCAAATTCTTGATACGTTTTTCCATTTCCTGCGTCAACATGTGAAACTCCCTTCGTAAATTTTTACCTACGCATTCATGCGCAGGCTGTCTAAGCAAGAGCTTATGCCTTTTGAGAATCGCCGTCAAGATGAGTCATGATCTTTAGCTACCGCTCTAAACAGCAGATCATTTTTTATTTTAATTTGAAGCCGAGCGTGCGAGTTTTGTCATTGCAGCATCATAGTACGTCGAACCATCAGCTGCTACATACAATATGTTAAAACTCATGCCTTTGTTGTTGATGTATTCTGAGCTCTTTACACTCGTCTGCTTATACACAAAATCAGGAATATATGCACTTACTTTTTTACCATCAGTACATACAACCGACATGATTCCATTTCTATAATTTGACAGTGTACCAATAGGGCTGCTGTTTGGCTGAGTGAAAGGCGTTATAGTGAGGGGCACGAGATTGGTATTAGTACCAACTTTTGCTGCCAACGGAACCCAGGCAACACTTGTGATTTTCCCATAATCTCCAGATGTTTTTGGATCAATAAAACTATTACCCCAGCCAATAAAGAAACTATTATTTTTAGCGATTGGACTGCTGTATTTTACACTTTGTACATTGAGACAAGAGAAGCTTGCGGGCATTTTTCCGGTTGAAGTAGCCATTGATGTGCTGGCAGCATTCTGAGCCGTCTGCGAAACTGTTGAGGTGGCCAGATGTTGCGGAATAGAAGCTGTAATTTGACGTACCGATGATAATCCAAAAGAAGAAAAAGCTGCAAACACATAGGTGAAAAACACAACAGCACAGATTACCATAGCAAGAAGACAGCCTATAAAAATCATAATGATTTTGCCGGCGCTCGCCTTCTGCGTTTTAATAACAAGCGTGCCAGCAATCATGTCATGCAGAGCCTGCTTTTTTTTAGTAAAAGGCTGCATGAGAAAGCCGATAAGGAATATGCTGGAAATATACTTTGAGAAGAAGCGGCCTGCCGATCTGCCTACAGAAATCTTATTGCCGGTCAGATCAACAACTTTAATCCCCATCAATAATTTTCCAATTGTCGCTTGATAGGAAGATGCTTCCATTTCAATATAATAGATTATGGAAACAATAAATATCAGCAATCCCACACCTTCGATCACAGTTTTATTATGAAAAAAGACAGCAGTTACCAGAGCGATAATTACAGCACTTACAGACAAAATAAAACCATCGAGTATCATCGCGAGCAATCGGTTCCAAAATCCAGCATAGACTATATTCTGCAGCGAAGATGAAGGCATTGAAGTAAAAGATGCCAATCCTTGCATGGCTTTGATTGATGTCGCAGGCAATGGGGACAATACAGATGCTGCAGTTGAAGGTTTATCGGTAGGCCGGGTGGTTGCGGTAGGAGCCGGCACATTATTACTTCCTTCCACCGACATGAATGCCTCATTAACATCGGCAGCAGACCAGCCACCCTGGGATACGAGCGTATTGCTAATGTCTTGTTTTGTCTTCCCTTGGGCAAGACCACTTTTGATAAAAGCTATAAGAATCGGGAGTAATCATACTTGATAATTTTTAGTTACCATATTTTCCATAAAATAATAAAAACCTTCAGTCAGTTTTACACGACTCAAGTATAGCAAAATAAAGACAATAAGAATTGACTTATCCCCTTCTTATTTTTCCCCCTATATTCCCTCAGTGAAGAGCGTGATTAAAAAGCGTAATTAAAATGCGACAAACAATAAAATTACACCGACAATCAATACAACAAATCCGGCGAGAAGCATGATGCTGCTCTTGTTGCACTTTCTGTAAAGAGAAGCTGCAAAATTTGGGAAAATTAATATATATACCCCTTTCAATAGAGCCAACCACCCTATAATCGTAACAGTAAGCTGTAAACCGCCAGAACTCCATACATTATTAAGTGCAATAATCACAGCACCCAGCATGAGAGCGAAAAGTCCATAAAACCACAAAAAACCACGGTTATTTGTAGCTTCTTCAAGAGTCGCCATGACACCTTTTCTACTGATAAGTATCGACAAGCCTATCACCGTCAAAACAATTCCCAACATTTGTGCGAGAACAATAGTTATATTCATATAATTTATATTGGTTAATAACGAGATCTGCCCGACTTTGACATAAGCATATCAAATTCGGGACACTTGTCATTCTGCCTTATAGCAACAGCCACCCTCCTAATCACAAGATGATCTAATTAAAAACCAAGTATTTTTATTTTGATATAGAGAGTAAGCATGCCTATCACGAAACCGGCAACAAATATAACGGTGCTATTGAATTTAACACCACCATCGATAAAAAAGGTGATGCATAACACTACAACCAAAGCAATTGTGATACCGACGAAGAATCCAGTGAGTGCGTGCATATAATAAAAAATTAGACTGTTAAATTACTTCTATTCATTATGTTCCTACAAACACTTTCGAACAACCTCCTAATTAGAACTACAAGGGGTGCCGTCGTAGAGGATGTTAGAACTATTTTTGAGAGGAAAAATGACGCTACTGTCTATATTCAAAATGTTATTTAGATGTATGATTGGCAATCATCCTAAAAATTCCCATTATCAGCCTATCTCTCTAACAAACAACTTATGGAGTGCCTGTGATTAATCCTCCTTTAAATAACTACTCCGTAATCTCTGCGGTTCTAGCTGAGGAACCGTACATTTTTATAAGCTTATCTCTGGAAATATAAGCGTAGCGAGGAGGTGTAAAAGTCTTTTGTTCAGCTAACCAGGGCTCCCAGTTTTGATTAGGTATATTTTTGTTTCGCAAAATAACCATATAAGCCGCTTGTGTTGCCCTAAGCTGACGCACGGACCCAATACCACACCAGACACAGAGGTCTTCTGAACCGAAAGAATGCTTGGGAAGCAAAACTTAAGACGGCTGAGGATCGTTTACTCGATGAAACTCTGTCTAGAAGCGATTATACGCGTATTAAAGAGGAGATTGACGTCGCGGTCGGCAATATCGACATTCAAATCAATAAACTGCAGAAAACCAAAGAAACAAACACTGAAATTGTGAGTGAGATCCTTAGCTTTACTAAAGATGTTTATAACACTTACATACAAGCACCAGAAAAACTTCAGAAGCGCTTTATTGATTTCTTTTTTAATAGTTTTGAGGTCAAAGATGGAGTTATAATAAAATTTCATTACTCCCCTCTTTTTGAAGAATTAATGCGTCTCAAAGTCGTTGATTACAAAAATCCATATTTGATAAAAACCCTTAAAACAAAGGCGGATTCAGAAGTTATAATAAGACCTAAGTTGGGTCGCTACCATAATAATATTAGTGAGGCATTAAAGGATGGCTCGTTTATGGATAAAATCCTTATGCAGATTCGTTTTTTGAAGGTTGTAGCTCAAAAAGAAGCAGTTGAATTTTAATGCCTATTTTCCTAAAAAGAAGCAGTTTGCATACTGCCATGACTTTATTAGCCCTCCAAATTTGAAAAAATAGGATGAGCGTCATCATCATCCTCAGGAATTTCACCACTGATATACCCTAACGCTTTTGTGATAATTTCTTCTGCAACAATCTTTCCTTTTTCATTTACGCTTTGCGGCACCGGCTCATGCAATAGTTGTCCGATAATGTTTCTAGCTTGATTGAATTTTTTGTTATATTTTCTTTCAACAGAACTCATATGACGGACGAGCCACAAAACAATGTTGTACAACGCCACTTTGCCATCACGAATATATAAATCAGTATCAATTAGATATATTTTTGCCAATTCATCACTCTTTCGCTTTCCAAACACATACTGGCTAGCATTATTTATATCCGCAAGGTACATTTCATCTTTTGATAATTTGTCTAAGTAATACTGAGCAATTTTTGCATATAGTTTTTCCACCTCTTCAGTAATTTCAGAAGTAACTTTTATTTTATCTAAATTCTCTCCTTCAATTTTATCAGTAATGCCATAAACGACATTCCTTCCTCGAACATCTTTACCGACAACAAATTCTACAGGAGCTGTGATACCATAATCGCTTTCTAATTCTCCATAAAGTTTCTTACCAAAACCAGCCACTGTGATTGGGTCAACTTGACCTTTATACCTTTTTTCCAAAGCATCAAAACTTTCAACACGCACCACCTTATCAAGATTATGCTCAAATTCAAAAAGTTTGCCTCTGCCTTTATGAACTTCGGATATTCCGCTTTCAACCAAATTATCGCCAAACGGAGTTTCGTTATTCTGGTCTGATGATAGTTTTTCCATATCTAAAGTATATCAGTCAATTTAAACTCCTCACAGACAACTAAAGATTTATCGTTAAATGAAGAATTGTGAGAAAAGAATTTTCGATGTTTTTCTCTCCATTCTTCTACATTTCTATCTCCCTCACCTTCTTTTTTAATATAATCAAATCCAACTTCAAGAAATGGTTTTACCTCTGTACTCGTATATTGAACTATGCAGAAACGCTTTTTATTACCATCTACAATTGCTCCATATTCTCCAACTTTAGGGATTACCTGACCTTCCTTATATAAGCCTGTGGTAGCTATTTTTTTTCCTTCTAAAACTAGATTTTTTAACTTAACTACCAGTTCTTTGTCATCTCCAAAATTAAATTCATGTGATACATATATACTTCCTGTTTTACCATATGCTTCTACTTCATATTTGCTATTGATATAACCATACCTCCAACTATGATACAAAGTTAAAAATGGATGAATAAAAGGTTGCCTAATACTTTGTTCTACATGAGCCAGTTCATGTTCTAAATCATTTCTTAAAATATTCTCTCCTAACAGGACAACATGTCCCACAGCCATTGCTCTTGTTCCTTTTTTATTTGGAAGCCATGTATACCACCAGAAGCTTTTTACTTCAAAAACAAATGCTAGATGTTCTTTATTAAAGCTAAGTCTCTTTGGAATCGAAATAACAACAACAATCAGACCTATTAATGTCCAAGGAATATTTAAGATAAATGCAGACCATTTCATTTTATTTTATTCTTTCTTGAAAGGTTCGGTGCATGAGTCAACAACTGTGGGGCGAAGCTCTACATCAAACCACTGCCAGAACATTTTTTGAGTCCTACCTTGCGGCCACAATGATTCATCAGTATTCCTGATTGAGAGTTCGTGTTTGAAGATGTCTTCCCAGATTGTATTGATATAGGCTCGTAGGTCTTTCTCAAAGAAGCATGGGGGTATCAATACAGCAGAAGCATGGCTTTGATAGTACTCAGGCGTAAGTTCTCCATCAATGTTGGATACTGAGTTTGCCCATTTGATAAACATTCGCTTGGGTCGTATGAGGACGATGGAGCGATTGATTGGCTTCATGTACTAAAAGCTAGCTCAAATTCTTGGAAATGTAAATCTATCCCTCCCCTGACAATGCCTTCATGACTTTCTGCCCTCATACTCTCATGTGTATTTCTTGCTATTCTCAGAAAGTGATAAGATAGTAGTTCATGGACAAGAGAGAAATCAAAAAACTTGTTGAGGAGGCCATAAAATATGCGTCTGAAACTCCTGGGATTGAATTTAAGGACGGCAGAGGTGGCTTACCCAGAAAGATGTGGGAAACGGTGTCTTCTTTCTCCCACAGACCAGGTGGAGGCATCATCGTGTTCGGCATTATTGAGAAGAGAGATAGCAAGACCGTAGAGATTTTAGGAGTTGATAATTTGTCTATTCTACAAGAAAAGATGAGCGACCTCACGAGCAATGAGATGAGTACTACCATACGTCCCGACTATCATATTTTAGAAATTGAGGGGAAAAATATTCTTACCGTTTATATTCCTGAATGCCCTGACCAATTTAAACCCTGCTACTATAAGCCAGCGGGTATGCCTAATGGAGCTTGTATTCGCGACGGCAACACCGACAGGAAAATGACTGATGAAGAGATGCGACAGCTTATTGAAAATTCAAAAAAGTTAAAGTTCGATACTCAGCAAGCAGAAGGAACTGCACTTGAAGACTTATCTAAAGAAAAAATTCTTGATTTGCTTGTAAAGAGTGGTCAAAGAGCAAAACGTGATGTTTCTCTAAGTGATATAAATTTCGAGCTTTTAAAAAATCTTGGTATCGCAGATGAGTTTAATGGTGCAAAGTTCCCTACAGTTGCCGGCTACCTCATATTCTCAAAAGAACGACCTCAGAATAAGCAGAATTTCAGCCGATATGTCGTGAGATGTGTGAAGTATAAGGGTTCAAATGTCGCTTCAGATATTATTGATAGCACTGATATTGACGGCACTTTGGATACCCAGATTGATGACATTCAGAAATTTATCCTTAGAAACATCAAGAAAAGTGCAAAGATTGTTGGAACCAAGCGTGAAGAAAGATACGAGTATCCAGAAAAAGCCACACGTGAGCTTGTGGCCAATGCAATTATTCACCGCGATTACAAAATCACTGAAACGTATACGCAAGTAAACTTATTTGAAGATAGAATTGAAATTTTTAATCCAGGCTCTCTACCACCAGGTGTTACTGTTGAAAATATAAAAGATGCTCAAGTAAGCAGAAATGAGATTATTGCCGCACGATTAAAAGAGCTTGATTATTTAGAGGAATACGGTAGAGGTATTGATATTGTTTTTACAACAATGAAAGAGTGGAAGCTCCTTCCTCCTATTTTTAAAAACACATCAAATAGTTTTCGGGTTGTATTGATGGGACAAGAATTAAGCAAGCTTAATGAAAGACAAGTGAAGATTTGGAACTACCTTGTAGAGAATAAAAGAATCACTGCTAAAGAATGTGAGAGGATAATGCCTGATGTGCCTCGACAGACTATTAACTATGATTTAAAGAAAATGCAGGAGATGAGTTTGTTACATTTAGTTGGTGAATCAAGAAAGAGTTATTACGAAGCCAACTTCTAAATGTTAGGAGAAATTAGAAGAAACTCTATTTTACATTGCTAATTAAGGGTTCTATAGGATGAGTTAAACATTCATTACTTAGAAGGAATTATAAGAATCCGTAAAACGCTTGTATGTTAGTTGAATTTAACAAGAGCTATGCTGCATCAAAAACAGTACCCATATCTAGCCACAGCAGTCATATGGATTCAAGCGTAAGGTTCTACGCTAAGTTAACTCTGCTTTTTGAGAAATAGTCTAAAACTATACCTCAGCCTTATTACGTGTTTTTAACAAATACTCAACGATACTATTCCAGTCTGGGAATTTTTCAGTTCCGAAATGTATGTGCTCACCCTCAAATTCAGATGCTCCGTTTTTTGTCCTATCGTCAATCAGGTAATCGCCTTTATTCAGATTTTTATGATGAGTCAATATCAATCTTTTGCGTGCATCTTCACCTAAATATTTCTTTATCCACTCAAGCTTGTCCGACCATGCAGACGGGTTATTCCATGGGGCGGTAGACAAGATATATACATCGAACTTTTCAGAGAGTGTTGCAAACGATTCGAGTGCACCTTTCAGCGGTTCCATTAATTTGAAAATTCCAGGAATATCATCTTTATCCTCGTACTGTTCAAATATGGTTTTATCTATCTTAGAAAAAGCTGATGGAAAATCAACTAAGACGTTATCCATATCAATGTAAACAATTTTTTTCTGAGATTTGGCTTCCATAATTTTTTAAATTGTCTCTACTTCATGTATTTTAATTTTCTTTTCAGAAGATATGTTAGTCCCGCACAAGCAACGGCAAACAAAATTACAATAATGAGGTCATACCAAACACCAAATTGCCCAAATATTCTATCCAGCACATTTGCGGCCATTCCACCTATGATTCCGAACGCAATACCGATTAACAGTAGGCCATATGTTTCTTCTTGAACATACTTTTTCTCTGCCTCATTTTTAGAATCATCGAACTGCAATACATACATTCCTTTTTCTTTAATTTCTGGCTGTTGTTTCATCCATGTATCTACATCAAAGTTGCGTACATAGCTGATTTTCTTTTCTATCACCCTACCTGTTGCCTTTCTACCCTCTCCTTCTCCAACCCATTCTTCCAACCGAAGTGTATCTCCCTCCTGAATATCAAAATCAGCAAGACGAAGTTCATACTTCTTCTGCCCAGAAGCAATTGCATCAAACCATTCTGGCAGGATTTTTTTGGTGATAATTGCCATGCCGTAAGCCTAGCAATAATAAAATTTTAACTCAATAGAGACGTTATTTTTTGGGCTAATTCATCCGTATTAAATTTCCCATTATTTTCTAACCTAAGTAAGGGTAGTCCAGCGTCTTTCAAAATGCGCTCCACCTCCTTATCTCGCTCTACCCTATCAATACGTTCATGGGTTCTGTCATCTAGCTCAATAACAAGTTTGGGTGAAATATACGCTTTATCACACAATACAAAATCAACGGACTTTTCGTTGATATGGCGAAATGCGCCACGCCAATTTTGGCCTACGACTTTACTATCTACAATGGTTGGCACGTGAACTTGAGCAAAGATGTAATAATCCTTCCCCACAGCGAGCATAAGGGCATCGTAGCACTCATGCTCCGCACGAGATAAGAAGAAGTCTTTTCTCTTGTATTGATACGCCCATTGTTTTTTATTACTCTCACCTAATTTATTCAGTACAAAAAATAATAGAGCAATAATTACTACAACTATTAAAATAAGTATTGTGGCCATCAGTCTATTTTAGCTTACCTGCCGTGGCTGTAAACAATACATCAAACGCTCTAGCCAGTCGTCGTTGTATTTCATCATCTGATACTCCTTCGGCTCGCTTGACTGCAACTTTTGGCTTATTCTTTTTCTTCCTCATTTTTTTCTTTATCTTCTCTATCAAATTTGTGAAGCTCATCAAAAAATCCTACAAGCTCAGATATATTTTCATCGGACAGCTTTTCTGCCGCTGTTTCAGTTTTCCATTCAATAATAATCATATGTTCTGGCAGTACGCCGCAAGCTAACGCTCCCTCTATAAACTTTGCTTGAGCTGATGTCAGTTTATCTTTGCCGTCTCTTTTCGCTTCAAGAAATAAATACTGGCCTTCATGCCAGACAAACACATCGAAGCACGCTTTTGTATTGCCCGTTTTCCATATCCTTTTAAGTAATGCTTCTTTGTCTTCTGGGATAGATACATGTTCCGATTTCAAATTCCATGCTTTAGGCATAGTTTTAAGAAAATGAGTTCCACCATAGGCTTCAATCCATACCCCTTCCCAACCCTCAGCAAGCAACATGCGAAGTATTAATAGCTCCGCAAAACATGGTTCTCCTTTATAGTTAAGTACCGGCTTTTTGCCGTAATCAAAATTAATTGCATCACCTGTCCATTGAGAAAAAACAGGACGACAAAGAGGAAGTAAGACGGTTATACCATTGGGTAAATCAACCTCCATCTTTTCAGTAGGCAGTAGTGATTGAGGGAGATTCATCGAATTACATTCTTTAATATTATTTTATTTAAATCCAAAATAAAAAGATTCTGGCAATTTATTATTCCTCAATAATTCTACCAAGACTTCTTATTGCGCCATCTTTGTCTTTGAAACAAAAGTGAATACCCGAAGTATTCTCCTTTCGATAAAAGAATGAACCAGCTATAACTTTATCAATCTTCTCAATTGGAGTATCAACTAAAATATCAATCAACTTTTCCTTAAAGGTCTTCCAAAAATTACTTTTGTCTGTAAGGTCTGTTTGTAAATCCCTATCCTTGAGAAACTTTTTAAGTTCATTTTTTAACTTATTAAAAGAGATTATTTGAGAGCTTTCAGTGTTTTCACTATTTATCTTGTCATAAATTTCTTGGGCACCAAAGCGGTCTAATTTCGTATGAACAACCCAGTCACAATAAAAACGAAGAATTCCCCCTTTCACATTTTCATGCTCAAGAACTTTTCTTATTTCAACTAATAAATACATAGCTCTCGGCTCTGTATCAATTGGTAGATTAGACAGTTCTCGTCTTATTTTTTGACGCAATATATCTTCTTTCATTTTAGATATTAATTTTTTAATTTTAATTTTTCAATTAAAACATCTAGATTTATTTCACCTCTATTATAAATTTTTACTAGAGAAACAAACACCTCTCTGGCGTCCTCTTTAAACTTGGAAATATTTTCTAAAATTGGTTTATTTTTATATTTAACTTCCTCAATATTCCAGACATGAGCAAAACCATTCCTCACCTTTCTTAGAGAAGTAAGTTTCCCGTTTAAGGTATTATCTATTAATGACCATTGATTTAAAAGTCTTATTTTTGAAAAAAAATCTATTGTATCCAGTATCTGTTCAAATTTTTTAACCACATCATTCTTCTCCACTAAATTAACTACAAAGATTTGGTTAACAATTAACTCTAATTGAGCAAAGAAATCTAAGACATCACCCCGCTTAGGTTTTGCTGTATTTACATAATTATTCATGAAATCCCAACCAGACGCCCATTGTCTCCAAGTCAGACGGTCTTTGTAGGAAAATATCATATCATTCTCTAAAACAAGAATTACATTTGGCCGTTTTTCACTAGAAAGTTTAGTGAGTAAATCAAAGATTATTTTTACTTTTGATGTTGTAGGTGACATGAATATTAAATCAGACTACTGAGACGCTAGATTAGCTTCTGTGTCTCAGTCTTTTTTACAACTAAGACAATTAACCTTATTTTGTTGACCATATTATATATTATTTAGACTTCTCTTGTTCCTCTACAATAGGGAAATTTTGAGCATCCATAGAATTTACCACGTCTGCCATTTCTCAGTATCATTCCTGAACTACACTTTGGACATTTTTTACTGTTATCTACTACAGGAACAGATTTAGTTATAACCCTGTCTTTGTGAATGTTTTTACAGTTCTGACAGAATCTACCATGACCCGTAATCAAAGACGAATCTTTGAAATCACTGAGGTTTCTAATTTCCTTACACTTCGGACACTCCTTCATTTCGCCATTTTCCAATCCATCAACGGTCTCATGAATACTAGTGAGTATCTGATTTTCTAATCTTCTGCCCTTGATTATTTTGCCTATTCTTTCATCAAGCGTAGCCATTGGATTAGTCCCGATATTAAAACGATTGATTCTTAAAAATTTATACCCATAACTCTCAATCACTTTTTCACGATAAAGGTCGTCATCTGAATAATAATGGTCGTAATTGAATTCATTTACTTCATCTAAATTAGAGAAGTGTTCTACAAATCCATCATATTCAATAACTATCTTATGAGTTTTTTCTGCTTCATCTTTGTATACCAATAGAAAATCAACTTTGTAGTTTGGATGTGTATAATTTCTATCCAACTGCCGTAGGTACTTCCCTATTTCAAATTGAGGTATGAAATCGATTCTGTCTTTATTTTTATTCCAAAATTCTGTTTGATAAAACCAATTCATAACCTCAGGCTCCATTTTAGATTTTTGGTCAGTTTGAGAAATATCTTTCTCTTTTTTTGCTTCATCAAGAACAAATTGATAATGTCGAAGAGCATCACCAATTGAACCGTTGAAATCATCTATTGGTTTACTAAGGACAAAGTGCATACATTCCTTTGCCCTACTCAAACCAACATTTAATCTTTGTGCTTTTATTTGGCCGTCTTCTTCTATGTCAACTTTTGTAAGGTCTTTTATAAAAATACCCCATAGCCTATCGGAATCTTTATCAGCTACCATTGAATAGTAAATAATGTCTCTTTCTTCTCCTTGGCAAGTATCGAAAGTCATTATTTTCAAATTCAACTTATCAAAATAGTAATCCCTATCTGCCAACCTATTAATCTTATCAACTAAAATCTTTTGCTGATTGGTATGTGGAGTAATTATTCCAACGGTGGGAGTTTTATTGGATTCTTTTATTTTTTGAAGCTCTGAGATTATAAAATCAACTTCATTTTCATTACTATTGGGTGCAGGTCTGACAATATCAGTATTGTCTATAAAGGAAAACTTTATTACTTCATCTACTGCCTTGCCTCGAATTTTCATTACCTGAAGACTCTCTTGATAGAAGTATTTATTTGAGTAAGAAATTATTTCCTTGTATCCTCGAAAATGTTTGAGTAGTTGAATATTGTAATTACTGATAAACTCAAAGAATTCTAATATTGAAGTTTTGATATCAAATTTACCAAGCTTAACAAGCTTGCTTGCATCAACAGATACATGAGTCTTAAATGAATCTTCAAGTCTATTGAGATATTCTTTATTTGTATCAGAGCGAGCTTGAGCGGCCTTTATGTTGCTAAATTGTTTCTTGTCTCCAAGAATAAGCACCTTCTTTGCTCTCAATAATGCCGGAAACGCCTGAGCAATACTTACCTGAGAAGCTTCGTCTATAATAACTAAATCGAATATGTCAGGTTGGAGCGGTATATATTCCGCATAGTCACGAATTCCTGCCAATATGCATGGAAAAGCTTCTTTAATCTTAGAAAATTCTTCCTTGGGAAATCTTTGTTTATTTTTTATAATATTTCTCAATGTCTCTGCATCAGCTTTATTGTTCTCATAGAAATCAATTAATCGACCATCTAACATATAAGTAACTTGGGCTGTGACGAGGTCTTCTATATTTTTCTTTTGGCCCGCATAGTTAATTGATGGGATTTTATTGAAGTCATTATTTAATTTTTGAATTAAGTTAATGTATCTTATTTGTTGATTAAATTCTAAATCATTTACCTCACTGAATTTATTGTTAATAACGGTACTAAAATCTGAAACAGATATAGCTGTTTTCTGAGCTGTTAGTGGATAGCTTGAAATAATACTTTCAAAATATGTAACTTCATCCGAAAGTTTAATGAGATTCTTGAAGTACTCCCCATAGTTTTCGTCAGCCAATAAGCAATGAATAAATCTATAGTAGTCGGTTACATCTAACCAATCATTCTTTATATCTTTATTGAGAGAGGATGCGAAGTATAGTAATTCATAAACATCTCTCAGTTCCCCTATATGCTCATGGGGAGTCTCAAATAGACTTGATGGAACATTATTTTTGAACTCAACATCAAGTTTTTGGAGTTTTTCTTTACGAAACATGTAACCAAATATCTTTCCTTTTAGATTTTCCACGCTCTGAATATACGTTTTTACATATTCTAAATCCTTTATTGTAAATTGCTTGAACTGTTTTAGGGTAGAAATTTTATCCTTATAGGTATCCTTGACTGCTTGGATATTGCTCTCTATCAGCTCTAAATAACTAATGAAACTTTTGAAATCTGCGAGACTGCAAAATTCTTTTTCAGAAATATTAATAAAATTAAAAATCTTGTTTTTCAACGAAGAGTCTTTCTGAACATTTTTCCGTATATCAAGAATAATTTTTCTCAATTCTTCAAGCTCAAATCCAGAGTCAGTTACTTGGGTAACTTCTTGTACATCCACCAAGGGGTTGTTATCTATGAAATATTTTTCTAACTCAGAAAATTCTTGAATTTCATGAATATCAATATCTTTGTACGCTAGTACTTCGGCTTCCAAATCTTCCTTGACTGAGTTTGATAGCTTGGAAATATTTTGTTGAAGATTATCATAATCTTTCTTAATAGCCCTATGATGAGTTTTTATTTTTTCAATTGAAGCTTTTGCTAATATTTGTCCATATGTACTACCAGTCTTTCCAAGTCTTAAAATAGGATTTTGAAAATCCTTATCATGTCGTACTTTGTTTATTGTTTCTGTTATTTTATCCTCGACCACATCTAATGCTTCTTTCTTATCAGAGAGCACCAATACGGACTTATTTTTTAAGATAGCATCAAAAATAATTGCGGTTATAGTATGACTTTTACCAGTACCAGGCGGACCTTCTACAGTAAGGTATTTGCATCCGTCTTTCTTAATTGCCGAAACAATTTGTAGCTGTTCACTATTAAGAGGTATCGGGTGTTCTGAAACAAGTTTTTCTTTATTGTCTAAATTGTCCCACTCATCCTCCACTTGAGGGTTAAAAGGCTCAGGATTCTTATAGATGAAGTTATCAATCAGTTTATTAAAGGCATCTCCAAGAATACTGTCTTCGGAAGAAAGCAAGGTAACTATTTCTTCATAATCATTTACCAGTGCCTCATCTGATTTATCAAAGAGACTTATATAGGTTGAATTGGATACTCTCGCAAGTAAACTTCTGGCCACTTGCAGCGGTTCAGAATTTGTAATATCAATAGCGCTATCAAGCTCAAAGAAATTAATTATTTCTTTGAGGATAGAGTTTAGTATTTCAACCAAATCAGTCTCATGCTGACTTAGATAAATTATGCGTTCCGTTATGCTTTTTAGATTACCGTGCAAATCCTTATTTTTATTATATTCTTGAACAGCAAACTCAAGAGCTTTCTTATTGATGTAAATCTGAGAATCAAACTCTATTCTAAAAATATCATTATCTTTTTTGAGCGAGAATGGGATATAAAAAATTGGGTACTTAATTTTATCGAAAGTAATATCTGTAAAATAAAGATAGAATTCCTGCTTGTCTAAGATGCTTCTATTTCTTTCCATCTCAAACACCTCAGAAAATAAGTCTGCAACCTGAATATTTTCAAAGTAGTTAATAATATTATTTTTAATATCGTCAAAATCAAAGGCAGATTTTAATTCCTTTTCGATATTGACTTTATTATCAACAATTAACAGGTTAAGAATTTCAGAAACTTTGTTTTCAATGAGCCTCAAGAGGACTGCTGTCATCTCCTCCTCCATGAGGTATATGTTATTCTCATCACCTAATTGCAGGTTCTCTAAAGGTTTTTCAATATGAGATATAAAAGGTAAAACTAAATCCTGTTTTATAATCTTCGAACTTTCCTCTAAAGAAGCATTTAACGCTTTGTCATATTCTTTTTTGTAAAGAATTGATGCTTTCTCTATTTCATCTGATATTGTTTTTATCGCATCATTAATCTGCTTTTTATCTATCTTTTCAGCTTGTAATTTAATTAGGTCAACTAAATTCTTTGGAATCGAAGTCTTGTATACTCCCTTCTCAAGAGTGTCTACATTATTTTTAGTAAAATTATGATTAATAAGTTTCCAAATATTGGTATTGAAGGAAGAATATTTATTAAGATTAATTCCTATTAAAAGGTTATCGCTGTCACGAAGCTTAATACTTCTTTTAGGATTCTTTCTCTTATGGAAATCCGTCTCAAGGAAGTCCATAAAATACTTGGCTACATCTCGAATGAAGATTAAACCACTTTTATTTGATTCACTTTTTTCAGAAGTACTATTCATTAGTTTTTGATGAGGTATGTCAAGTTTATCATTTTATCGAAATAATATGTAGAAACATACGTATTTATGCGTAAAATCCCCTATGGGCTTCGTTATTGCAGATAATGAGTAATTGCAATAGTAGAAGCCTTTTCGTCTAGTATAAACGATTTTACGCAGAGGGAGAAACCTTAGCTGGAGTCTCTTTCTTCTCTCGCTCCATAATAACCGTAATGATATTGTCTTTCTTGCCTAGAAGTGCCAGAGGCAGAAAAAGGCAACCTAAACAGCACGTTGACCCCGCATCCCAACCTTGAGAAGCAACCTCCTTGCTTTTTATTTGCCAACCATCCTGAGCTAGTGTATCAATCTCACTTGCCATTTTTGTTCTGCCCTCAAGATTATCTTGGTATATCAGCGTTTTGTATTCCTTTGCCATATTTTATTTATTACTTGCTAATCTGCGTTTAAAGTAACCATTGACTGGGTTACAGCTCAACAACCTGAAAGTGATGAGTGTCAGTGCCACCGGAACACTGTATTTTTTAAGGACAGCAACCCCATAGTGGGAGCAGGTCTGCTGATACAAGCATCTAACTCCTCTTTCCTTGAGGATTGGTGAAATGTTTTGCTGGTATCTCTGTATGAGCTTAATTAGATACTTTTTCATACTAATTTTGTATCGAGGTTAATATTCCATTATCAAAATAAAGATAGGAGGAGTAATCGTAGACCCACTGCTCATGCGTGCCTAATACGGTAGTCGTTGTATTGACATGGTCTGGTTGACCCCATCCCACCAAAGCCTGTTCTTCGTCCATACCAATACTAACGTGACCCTTTCCAAGCACTTCACAAATATCTGCCGACCAATCAGGATGACCTTTGCACGCTTTGCCAGCAGGAGTGCTGTCATATGCTTCTTGAGCAGCTTTGGCTTGCGCTTCGGCGGCTTTTTCGTCTGCATCTGCTTGAGCTTTGGCATCAGCAGCCTCTTTTGCTATTTCAGCCTGTTCTCCAGGAGCAAAGATGCGATTAATTGTTAAGGTTGAAGTTGTGGGAGTGTTACCAAATGCGGTAACAGTGATTGTATTTGTTGCATCAGGCAAAGCTACTTCGGATGAAAATTGACCATTGCTATCTAGAATGACTGGGATGCCATTAACTGAAACCATTGCATTTTTAGGAGTAACTATTCCTTCAATAATAGTACTGCTTGCCTGTATTGATGCCCCATCTTGAGGTTGAATCAATGTGATAGTTGTTGGCCTGTTGGAAACAATGTCAGTCCAGACAACCAGTATTAATAAAATAACACTGCCGCCGATAATAATTTGTCTTTTTCTCCTCTGCCACAGGGTTTTTATACTCATATAAATTATTAACTAATAAAATGACTCCTTGGAGTAGGAACTTTCGTTGCACGAAAAATCCCGCTACCAAGGTTAAGGCTTTCGCCTTAATACAAGCCTTTCGACTTGCAACGTTCCATACGCCCATTGATAACGGGGTTTTTTGTATGGAACGCTTTCTGGCCATGCCTAGAGGGTTAATACTCTAAGTTTAGGCCTACTTATTCAGTTGTGCTTGCATTATATAGCACAGTTAGAAGTTCTCAAAGGCTTTAAAATTTTCTAGATTCTAAGCATTAATGTAAATAATATTTGATACAAATTACCTAATTGCAATTTGAGATAGGGTGTCAAGAATGGCTAATCTGTGTAAAAAGTTACCTGTTTTTACCTATTTACATTTAACTTGTGTAAATGACTCGCTATTTTCAACCATTTATATAGACAATTTAGTATTATTCTCTGCTTTAAAATTTACCCATTACTATTTTTAGTGGGTAATAGAATATGGCTAACTTGCGTAAAAAGTTACCCATTTCTCCCCATTCTTCCACATAAAATATCTGTATATTATGTGAAAATATAGGGTAATAATCATGTTTTAAACCAGTTCCTAGTTTATTCCCTATATATAGTAGGAAAAAACTAGAAACTCACGGGGTCTTACATTTCAGTCATTTATGCTCTTAGTTTATTTTTTGCATATTTTAGATACTGAATATATAGTTGGGTTCTACTAAATAATTAGTTAGTGGCTTCAATATGAAAAGTTTAGAGACTGGCCTGAAAATCTAGAAACTGGAGCAAAAAATACTATTATACTTACAATGAAAAACAGTCCTGAACAAATCAAAAAACCTTCACAAATACTCATCGAAAGAATGTTGAGAGCAATTTATGATTTGAATAAAAAAAATCTATCAAAACCATTGGAATTTCATAAAGTAAAAATGCAACTAGGCGAACTGGGAAATTCTGATTCTCATATACTATATCCGATTCTTGATTATTTTAAAGAAATTGGGTTAATAAAAAATTTAAAATACACTACTGAGATTATACCTGTAAGAGACTATCCTGAGCAGGAGAATAGTTTTTATATTGAAGAAGACACTCAAATGGAAGTAGCTATTTTTGAAGCACGACCCGCAAGCCTTAAAAAATATGCTAAAGATATATCAAAACTTAAAAAAGATAACCTGGAACTCTTGTCTGAAAAAGTAGTAATTCTGATTAAACTACTAAATTATTATGCAACTGATGTCAGGGCTGTAACAGAAGAACATAATGTGGTATACATTGAGCTTTGCAAGGATATTGAAAAATTACTGAAAGATGATTTACTGTATGAGGTAAAAAAGTTTTACAAACTTCCATTTTCTAACTTATTTTTTGCTGAGAAAGAGTCAGAAAAAGCCAATTCGAGTATCAAAGATGCGAATAAAGCCTTGATAATTTTCTTAAAACGAAATCGAGTAATCTATTGTTCAAACACAAAGTATTTCTTAAAGGTTCTAAAGATGAGGCTGATATTGATGCGGTTCTAGCAAATATTAACTACTCTCAATCCCCCGCCACAGCAATAAGTGGGCGGCGCGTTGTAACACAAAGAGACAATGATTTCTATTATGGTGATAAAAAAATAGATTTTAGTGGAACAAGTTCTTTACACTACCATATAGTATCTTTCCTTTTTTATACAAAAGATGGTTCTGCAACATACGAAAGTATCAATAAATATCTTGAATCAAAAAATCACGAGAAATGTCAGAACAAGAAAAAAATTGTAGAACGTATTACTAACGGAGTGAAAGCACTACTTGAACACACGTCGCTAGATAAGAGTTCAGATAAGGGCATCATTGAAACAAACAGAGGAGTTGGTTTAAAACTTTCAAAATAAAATCATTTCCCAGATGACTTAGCAAACGGTTGCTTTTTTGTTGTTGATAACTTTTTAAATGAGTTTATTGGCCCTTTAAATAGGGCTTTTTTACTATAAGGCACAAATAGGCACAACTTAACACAATCATCGAAGTACTTAGTATCGAATGGATGGAGCAAGAAACACAAACAGAAAAAACTGAGGTCGATATTGCTGCCGAAAGATTAGCTCGAATATTTTTCCAGTTAATTAAAGAAAAGCATAGTCGAAAAAATAAGAAGAAAGAAGAAGATGGAAAATAGATATATTACCAGTCTCATGACTGAGGATTTTCGTGATGACCTACTGCTCTGGAGAGAAGTTGAAGCTATGGAAGTTGCATGGAAAAAATCTAACCATTTCTTTGAGGGTGAGTTGAAAAAAGTATTTCCAGAGGCACACTCTGTGATAATTGAAAAAATTTATGAGTGGCAGAAGGAGTACAAGATGGAAGAATCATTAATCAAAGACAAACTTAGGATTATTAACCAGAAATCTGCTCTTGAGAATCAATGGTTCTGGAAAGCTGTGGTAAAGCATCTAGATATACCAAGACTAGTAGAAATACAAAATCAAATCAAAAGACTAAAACGGCTGGATAACCTCTACTCAGGCGCAAGTCCGCCAAATAAAAATTGGTTGAGCGAAGCAGATATTCAAAGGGCTGAATCAGTTCCAATTGAAAGCGTGTTAAGTATCAAACTCAAGCGAGTTGGCAAAAATTTAATCGGTAGTTGTCCCCTACACAATGAAAAAACTCCCTCATTCACAATCTACCTTAAAACAAACACTTTTCACTGCTTCGGCTGTGGCAGGAATGGAAATATTATTATTCTAATCAGATTACTTCATAGTTTAACTTTCGTTGAAGCAGTGAAGTATCTACTCAATCTATGACAGAAATTGTTAAACAATCAGAAAAAATTATCGAGCAACTTGATATGGAAATCAAGAATGAGAATGAATCAATAAACCGATTCAAAACTAAAACCCTTAACGAAATTATTCAGGCTGACTACGGAAAAGAAGAGTGGTTGATTGATAAGCTATTCCCTCTTGATACTATTTCTGTGATTTCAGGTAGTCCATCTAATTTTAAGACTTGGATTACTATGGCTATCGCAAATTCACTTGTATCAGGCTCCCTATTCTTGAATAAATTTGAAGTATTAAAATCTTCAGTTTTATTTGTTGACGAAGAAAACAATCTTAGAACAATTCAAAAGAGAGGAAGGGCCTTTGGGATAAATGCTGATGATAATTTCCAAATTCATTACCTCAATCAGATAGGCTTCAAAATTGACAAGGAGGAAGACTTAAATCACCTCATTGAAGTAGTTAAACAGAAAAATATCAAACTCGTTATTTTTGACTCATTAGTTAGAATCCATCGTGGAGAAGAAAATTCTTCAAGAGATATGGCAAAAGTATTGGAAGGCTTGCAGAAAATTAGAGTAACGGGAACAAGTATTATTTTTACACATCATCACAGAAAAGAATCGTCTGGTTACAATAACCCCTCCCAAAGTCTAAGAGGTTCATCTGACATTCTTGCAGGAGTCGATGTGCATATAGCAGTTAAATTAGATAAACCTAATAGCTGTCTATATCTCGAACAGACCAAATTGCGACAAGATGAAGCTGTACCTTCTTTCAAGGTAAAGATTAGTAAAAATGAGAATGGCCTAATGGAATTATCTTACGATGGGGAGGATAAGAGACAGAAAGAAAAGCAAGAAATGGCGATTATTGAAATATCCGATTTGTTAAAAACTAAGCTAGAAAGTATAGATATACTGCAAATCAAAGATGAACTTCCAAATAAATATTCCCAAAATATGGTAAAGCAGGTTTTAGATAACTTATTATCCGAAGGAATAATCGCTGTAACCAAAGCTCAACACAATCGCTACTTATATAGTTGGAATCAAATTACATAGGTGGATAACGTTGCTGTATAAGCCTTGATTCGTTACGGCAAGACATTATAATTTAATTATAATGCAACGTAATTAAATTAATGTCAATATGAGCAATGAAATCATGCAGGAAAAGGCTAAGTTAGCGAAAATCAGGTTAGACGAGATTAAGCGATTGATGAAGCGTGGAGATATAAGTTATGACCTTGCAAAATGTCAGGCGAAGGAGCCACTGAAAATTCTGAATTCATACATGACAAAAAGAGCTGTAGATTTCGGTGTCTCCCCTCGCCTCGTGCATTTCACAGGATTCATGAGGTAAAAAATTAATCAAATAATAAATGAGTATGGAAGTAAAAAAATCAAATAGGAAGATGGCGGTAATTTACATCAGAGCTAGAAATGATGACCCATTATTAAATAATCGTCTGATTGCTGAACAGGCAACAACTTGTATACAAGCTCTTGTTAGAGATAATGCTGATATTGAGGAGGTTGTCATTGATACTCAAAAAAGCGCGGATGATTTTACTAGAGAAGGATTCAAAAGATTGGAAACCTTGGTAAACGAAAAGAAAGTGGAGCTTATATATTGTGCTAATTTAGAAAGAATTTCTAGAAATATAGAAAGGTGGGGTAAGTTTAAAAATCTCTGTAAGACAAATGACATTGAGGTTAGATTTGCAAATATAAAGCAAGATACTTCTGCTGAATCTAACCTTATTGAATCAATGTTTGCTGTCTTTAATGCTTACCATTCTGATTTAGTGGCTAGCAAAAGAAAATTGAGTAAGAAATTAATAACTAATAAAAAATAATATGAACGAAATAATAAATTCAAAAGGATATGCTGTTGGGTATTGTAGAGTCAGTACCCTCGACCAAATCGATAATCAATCATTAGGTAATCAAGAAAAAGCTTGCCGAGATGAAATAGAAAAAGATGGATACACAGTTCTAAAAATAATTATTGACAAAGGAAAATCTGGAGGAAATAGAAACCGAAAAGGTATTCAAGAAATTATTGAGCTTGTAAAAAACAAAAAAAGATTAAGGCCGTGTATGCAGTGCATTCTGACAGAATTGCAAGAGACACTATGTTTTATTTTCAGTTTAAAGAACTACTGGAGAAAAATAATGTTGAATTGAAGTACAGTCAAATGGCAACTCCAGATGGTAGTGCTGAGTCTACAGTTATGGATACAATGGTTGCCTCATTTAGCCAATATCATAAAGATATTACGTCGAAAAAAGTAAAGAAAATTACCTATGCAAAAGCCGCGGCTGGTTATTTACCTAGTAGAGCCGTATTAGGTTACACTAATGTTGAGAACCCAGACAAAACACATACAGATAAGATGGCTGATAGAATAGTTATACCTCATCCTGAAATGGGAAAACTCATGACTGAGTTCTTCCAGATGTACGCAACAGGTTCTTATAATGTGTACGAATTGATAGATATATTTTATGAAAAAGGCTTACGGAGTAAGACGGGTAAAAAGACTGCACCAAGTGTCATGTATAGATTTCTCGCTAACCCATTTTATATTGGCGAGCTTAAATGGGGTCATATACATATTAAAAAGGCAAAGCACGAGCCTTTGATTGATAAAGCAACCTTTGACCAAGTACAGCTCGTTCTCAAGGCTCATACGGGCAATAGATGCCGACGACGTAAGCATAAGTGGTTATTAGGAGGTCTTCTGTTTTGCCCAATCCACAATAGAAAATTTACTGGTGAGGTCAAATATGAAAAAAAGAAAATATATTACCGATGTACTAACCCAACTGGTTGTGGCCTCTATTGTGACCAGGTTCTCCTTGAGGAAGCAGTGGCGGAGAAATTTAAAGACCTCCAATTTAGTGAGAGCTTCACAAATAATATTATTGAAAAAACCAAGGGTATGTTTGACAGCCAAGTGAAAGACTATGACCGCAATAGGCAGACATTGGTCAATATGCGTACTGCTTGGGAGGCAAAAAGAAAGACGATTGAAGACAAAATAGGATTAATTGACGATGAGACATTCAAAAGAATGATAAATGAATGCAATGGCGAGCTTAAAAGCCTCTCCGTTAGACTATCAGAGCTAGAAGACATCAGGGGCTTTGATGCTAATGTGGCACAAGAAATAATCTCATTCAGCAAGAATATATATCAAGTATACAAAAAGGCATCATTCGACCTAAAACGGAACTTACTGACATTTTTCTGGGAAAAGTTTGAGGTGCAAGACGGCCAACTAATAAAAGCGCACTCGACCCCCTTCTTTCAGATGTTAATTACGGAAAACAAGCTCTATCAGAAAAGTCCGGAAACGCTAATATCGCTTAATATAAAGCGTTCTGAGCTACAACTAATAGATGCAAAATTGGGTGCCTACTGGGATTTGAACCCAGACTGAGAGTTCCACAAACTCTAGTGCTAACCATTACACTATAAGCACCATATATAATAAAAACTCACAAATAATTATGAGAGTTTATTACTGTGCGCAGGAGAGGATTTGAACCTCCAAGCCCGTGAAGGCGCTACCACCTCAAGGTAGTGCGTCTACCAATTTCGCCACCTGCGCATGTAGACACATCTTACTTAAAAAACGCATAAAGTCAAAGCATCCAAAAAAACAAAACACCCTCTCAAATTTTTGAGAGGGTGTTTTGAATGAGATTTTATTTTACTTCGCTGCTTACTGCCGGTTCTGCGGGAGTTTCGGCTGGAGCATCTGCCACAACTTCTTTGCGGGGCTTGATGACCATGGTGCGGCGCATTTCGCGACTGATTTCCTTGGCGGCTTTTTCACGAATGTGATAAAGTTTGGCGCGGCGGACTTTGGCGCGGCGGATAAGATCAATTTTATCGATGTTTGGAGAATAAAGAGGAAAGATTTTTTCAACACCTACACCCGAAGCTACTTTGCGAACCGTAAATGTCGCACCTGCTTCAGAGCCGTGTTTGCGGGCCAAAACAAGGCCCTCAAACGCTTGGAGGCGGGTTTTATCTCCTTCTCTGATTTTCTGCCACACTTTTACAGTGTCACCGGCACGAAGGTCGAGAGACTTGCGTTCGTCGATATTTACCGGAGAAATTTTGATTGATGCTGTTGCCATATATGTACGCAGTAATCTAACATAGGCGCCATTATTTGGCAACCTCTATCATCTTTTTTATCTCTTCCAATCCTCTTTTAAAATCCTCCGGCAGCGGCGCTTCTATCATCACTTTCTTGCCGTCAAAATCCGCAAACTCAAGGATTTTTGCGTGAAGAGCCAGACGTTTGAATCCAAGCGCAGGTTTTCTCTTTGGTGCATACAAAGAATCGCACACTACCGGGCAGTTTATCGCTTTAAAATGTACGCGTATCTGATGTGTTCTCCCAGTCTTCGGGTGCACTTCTACATAAGAAAATCCATCTTGATGCAGGCCTTCTGTTGCCTCAAGCACTTTATAATCGGTCACCGCTTCACGCAGCTCGCCTTTTGCTCCGCGCTGAGCCGACCACATTCTAAAATCCCGAGTACTCTTTCCAATCGGGCGATTAATAGTCCCTTCTTTTTCTTTTATTTCACCATACACAAACGCGAGATATGTCTTAGCAGTTTCCCTGTCTTTAAACTGCTGTTTGAGATTTAAGAAGCTTTCCTGATCTTTTGCAATCGCCAGCACGCCTGATGTTTCTCGATCCAGCCTGTGAACAATTCCCGGCCTGTATATTATTTCTTCGGCAGGCTGACCAGCGCGAATATGAAGCGGCTCCCCTACTTCTTTTATTTCCTCTCCATATTTTTTTAAAATCCAATCAACAACAGTAGGCTCTGTTGTTCTGCCATCAGCATGCACGATCAAACCTGCAGGTTTATTAATAACCACCACATGCGCATCTTCATATAAAATTTCTATCTGCGGTAGATTAGAGGACATCGAAACTTGAGAATTTTTCTTCATCAATCGGCCCCCATGAGACATTTATACTTTCCACTTGGGCAGTTTCCGGTCCCGCAGAAATAAATCCTAAATAATTTCGTAATGTTTCCTCTGGACCCTGGGCTACCACTTCCACCGTACCATCTTCCATATTTTTGGCATAGCCGGTCACGCCAAGCGCACGCGCCTTTTCGCGCGCGTACTGCCGATATGAAACGCCTTGCACATCGCCATATACAAGGCAATACACTTCTTTATCATTCATGCTGTGCATCATACATTGTACGATGAACCACCTCAAGTTTTGCAATAAGAGAAGGGTCTATAATTTTTTGAAATCGAGGAACTGTTTTTCCGTCTTTGAGGACATTCCCCATCCACATTTCCAACGGCCGAAGATCAAAAAGTTTTCCAGCTTTGTACACAGATGCATCTTCGTAGAGAGGCCGGTACACAGCCATAGCAGCATCTTCTGGACGGCAGTCATCTTCGGTGTGACAACCCACGCCAACCAGCTTGTACGCGTAGTTATTAATAGATCCCTGTGGATCATGCTTGTAGTGATAGTAGAAACCAAGCTCTGGAACAGAGGTGGGTATTTTCATAATATAATCTATTGTAACTTATAAACTCGCAATTATATATCAACAACTTTTAATCTGATAAATAATCTCGGTACAAATAAAAAACCGCCTCAGTGAAATACCGGAGCGGCTTTTGCTTTTGTACGCATGAACAGTCGATTGTTTCACCACAATCTACTATTGGAGTTTATAGAATAATCTAATGCACGCATCAAGATCACCGATGAGTCGCATGCGCAACGCCTGTTCAGGCTTCACCCACGCAAACCCTTTATGCTCTTGTGGATTAATTTGCACCTGAATCTTCATCGGGAGATCTAGATGATAGATATGGTATACGAAGTCATACTCCGGATAGCGCACAAAAACAGTACCGTAAAATTCAGGTTCTTCGAAGAAGGTATGAAAGCCAGTCTCTTTATATATCTCCCTCAAAATCGCAGAAAGATGGTCTTCCTTTGGATTAACCTTTCCTGCTGGCACACCCAACGTGTTGCCTTGCGGTTTGTTATCCTGACGCAGGAGCAAGAGAATATCGCGATCAGCTTCCACAAAGCAGCTGACAATCTCAAACTTAGCCGAAAAATCGGCTGGTTTTGTATGATAAACCATACAACTTCCTTTCTTTAACATTACTATTTCTCTAGCGGCAATATTACGCAAAAATAACAAAAATACAAGAAGAAATTTTATTGGCGATGAGGGACTTGGTCACAGATAATTTTCTGCTGAAAATTTCTGCGACCCCGCCTCAGTCGCCTTCGCTCCTTCCGGCTTTCAAGTCCCACGGAAGCTCCTTTAGGAGCTTCCTAGTGCCATATTTGAGGCACGAAAAAAGCCACTTTTCAGTAACATTCTTCGACTTCTGTGCGCGATGAGGGACTTGAACCCCCGACCTTTCCGGTGTAAACGGACTGCTCTACCAACTGAGCTAATCGCGCAAATTATTTCTTCTATATAAATCTACTAACCACCTCTTCCTCACTCCCTCCGTGTGCCCCTGGTAGGAATCGAACCTACATCAACGGCTTAGAAGTCCGCTGTTCTATCCATTGAACTACGGGGGCGGTTAAAAGACTATAGCAGTCTTAGCACACTGGGTCAATTCGCTGTTGATGTCGCTGCAGTAGTCGTGGCAGTAGTTTGCTCTGCTGACGGCAACATTGCTGTGCTGGGGTTCTGCTGGTAAAAATTTATTTCCTGCTCTAAGAGTGGCCGATTGAGCGCCGGCACCTTAAGCGCAAGAATGGGCGCTGAATTAAATAATTCTCCCCGGTTGAGCTTGTAAAAAATATAACCATCGACCGCAAGCACGCCGACACACATAACGCAGGAGCACATGAGAATAACAAGCCAATCATGCTCGGCATTTTGACAATAGCTTCTGTCGGCCTTTTTGGTAAACAGACGCTTGATTTTTTTTATACTATCACTGAGATTATTTTTTTTCATGATGGCTATTTTTTCTGCAGCACACTAAAGGTGAACGTGGCATCCCAACCGTGCGGATCGGCAGCCGGCACTTTTGCGAGGCCGGCCTGAATTTGTCCGCCCGACTGATTAAACACGGCGCTCGCAATACTTATTTCATACGGCATACTTTCCAGCGCTTTCAGAAAAGCATAGGTTGAGGACCATGAACCCGAGGTGGTAAGCACGACATTCATGAGCGAGAATCCGTCAGTCGGCGCATCTGTCGCAGAAATTGAGCTGACCGCACTTGTTAATTTCTTTGATGTAGCAAGAGCTTCTACCGATTCGATAAACGGTACAGTACCGTCAGACGACACAAAGTGCGCCGAAAGATTATCGATGTCCGGCTTGGTATCAATAAGAAGATTTTCAAGCGTGTGATTGTCGCGCGCATATGTTTGCTCTTCCTGTGTTTGCGCTTCCAACACTGAGAGATCCCCTACTTTGGCACGGATATTTAAAATAATAAAAACATAGGCACAGATAATAATAAAGGCGACGATGCTGAGTATAATAAATAAGGTGCGGCTTTTCTGGCTTGTCATATATTTTTTCCGGTTACAATGAATGAAAAATGAATATCCGCATCACTGGCAAAATTTGATATGGGCAAATTAACAGAGTCGATAGTAGGTTCCCGCCGCAAAGCTTCGACAAAAGAAAGAAGACTTTCCCTGCTCGCCGCAATACCTCCGACAGTAATGCTAAAAGGCGCTGCTGAGCCAGGCTCGTAATCAATCGAGGTCACACTATCGCCAGCCGGTACATCGCCCATAATAAGGAAGATGCTGGAACTTGGAGGAATTGAAGCCGCTGGCGGTGTAAGGGCGGTGAGGATAATATTGTCATTCGCCACCTCTGTAGCAAGTGCAGTGCGTTTTGCCTGTTCATTTGAATTTTGGATGGGAATGGTGGCTTCGGCGCGGTATGTCACAAGAACATACGATGGAATCAGAAGGATCACCGCAATGAGGAGTATGGCGTTCACAAAATACATAGCAACGGCAGCACGCCGAAAATGATATTCTTTTTGAAGCACTTTTTGCTGTTCTTGAGGGAGAAGATTTATCATAAAAAATTAATCACGGCTGATATTATTATAAATCATATGGCAGCGCGAGGCCGATTGCTGGAATATAGTCGAGCGATTCTTCTCGGGTAATCGGGGGAATATATGCATTGAGTGCAAGCACATTTTCCCAGGCATCGGCAATCTTTACCTCCACAGGGAAGGCTCCGGCCAAGTAATTGTCGAGCCCTGAGAGCGAGGCAGAGCCGGTGAGAATAATACGCTTGATCTTTTCTCCCCTGCTGATCTCCGGATGATCATCCCAGTAGGCAAACAATTTTTGCACTTCATCGCGGAGGATTGAAGCGGCATTTACAAGAGACATGAATAATTCGTTGCGATCACGAACTTCCTTGCCTGCCCCAATTTTTTTTGCTTCTTCATCACCCACGGCAAACTGCTTCTTGATTGAGTCAGTAATTGATTGTGCTCCTGCAGAAAGCGTTGAGCTGAAATAAACGGAACCGCGCGAAACAATAACAAGCACAATTTTTGTTTCGCGCACCGCAACAATTATATAGCTGCCGCTATCATGTGGTGCAATAACTGCGTGCGCAATAGCCTGAACTTCTGTTTTAAATTCACGAGGCGTCAGACCGGCAGAGGTAAATGCATTAAGATAGCTCGAAATGACTTTCGTATGAATGACGGTAACGCTCGCATCAATCGTAAGCGAAGAAGGATCTTCAGAATCGGCAACTTCATAATCAAAAACGGCATCGGCGAGGGCAATCGGCACATTTTCTTCTATCTTAAACTGCAATGCACTTCGTATTTCCTCCCGTTCCATATGAGGAATCGTGGTGCGGAAAAGATATGCTTTTTCGCCAGGCAGCGACACGTTTACAAATGACAGCTTATGTTCCTTCCGCAGATTTTCAAGAATTGCCGTAAGCTTGTCAGTATTTTTTATGAACCCATCCTCAATAACATCCGGAGGAATTTTTACTTCACCAAACATTCCAACCTGATAGCCTGTTGCAGCAGATGTAAGCTCGAGAAAACGGATAGCTTTATCGGATACATCAAGCGCTACTGCGGGCATCGCAAGAAAAAGCGGCGGCGGTATAGCTCTCATTATAAAACTGCGTCGTAACAAAGAAGACATAATATGCTTATAGTATACTACACCTCCGATTGCGAGTATCTATCTCGCGCGCGTTCCTTCGGGGATATCTTCCCCAACCTTAAAAAGAGATAGTGCACCGGCTGATACATCCGTAGCGGGCGTTGAAACAGCCAAGATCATACCCTGGCTTTCAAAGCCTTTAATTATTCTCGGTGCAAGATTTGTAACAAAAGCACATTTTGTACCAACGAGCGCCTGCGCGTCGGGGAAATATAAAGCGATGCCGGAAATGATTTGTCTAATTTCAAATTGCGTTTCCATTCCCTCCTCTACCCCTTCTTTTTTTATACCAAAGCTAACCGAAAGTTTTAGAAGCTTATCAGTGTCTGGAATTTTTTCGGCAGAAAGTATTTTGCCTATGGTTATTTCTACTTTTTGAAAATCATCTATAGTGATTGTATTCATAAAATATTATTTATTGTCCGCGGCATTCACCCTATCCAAATAACTCTGCAGGATAAGCGCCGCAGCCGAAGCATCGAGCAGTGCATGGTCGCCCTGAATAGATGCTGCCTGATGCGATGTAAGAAATTCAGGTTCAAATAGTACCGGCACCGCCAAACCATTTTCAAGCGTTTCTTTAAATGCACGGAGCTCTGGCATGATTGAATTATCTTCGCCTTTAAAATTCTTTGATTCGCCGATAATAATATGAGTGATGCTGTTGTCGCATTTTATCTCGTTCAACTCATCCACAATTTTGTGCGCAGGCTCATGTCGTGTATGAACAATGACTTTTTTTGGCAGTGCAAAAGTGTTATTTTCATCAGAAATGGCAACACCTATCCTCTTTGAACCATAATCGATACCCATAAATCTCATGCGATTACTATACCATACAGCCAATGTCTCAGAAAATTAAAAACAGTCTGATTTTAGTTTAAAATCAGACTGTTTTTAATTTTCTTTTCGGTCTGTAATTATGAAAGATGTTTTGAAACGAGCTTGGTCATTTCAAACATGTTTACCACTGATTTGCCGTCAAACACTTTCTTGAGAACATCATCGGCATTGATATTGCGCTTATTGCTTGGATCCTGAAGATTATTCTTCTTGATGTATACCCACAATGCTTTCACAACTTCAGATCGCGGCATTGGTCCTTTGCCAACCACAGCGGCAAGTTCCGGACTAACATTCATCGGCTTCATAAACGCAGAGTTTGCCTTCTTTTCCATATTTTTCTTATTAATTATTAAGACTGTATAGGCTAATAGTACCAGAATATAACTTTCGCGCTATAGCTGAGGCTTTTTGCACTCAAATTCCATTTTTAAAAGGAGATTACTGCTATAGTTAATTACCTATTTTTATCTGTCCAGATATTCCGCCACCAATCGCCAGGCTCCTGCCTGCAAATTTCTTTTACCAAATCCCGAGCGCTTTGCGTAAACATTCTCTTCCCGTCTTTTTTGCCAATAAGCCACTTCCCTGCTTCTTTATTCCCTTTATGCTCATATTCTTTCAACAAAAGGATTTGGTCGATCAGATCGGCATCTTTGGCAATCTTTGCTTCTACGCTTTCTCGCATTCCATATTCCTTTGCAAAACCGTTTAATTCCTCACTGCCAGGCAAGGATTTAAGCTGGTCTTCGATAATTTCATCTTCAAATATTTTTACATACCTTTTATGCACCCAATTGTGATCATTGCTCCGAGCTTCGGCCGTATCATGCAAAAGACACATCATGACGACTTTATATGGATCAGCTTTCTCCATCTTCGCCAAAAGCCAGCCGATAATAGTCACACGATAAGAATGTGAAGCGATATTATCGGAAAGATCGTCTTCAAGGAGCATTTGGCGATGGGCGCGGGCCACTTTTCGCAGTGTTCCTATTTCATACAAAAAATGAGAGATTGCTTTCTTGTCGATATTTTCGATCTTCTTTTCTTTCATACTCACAACTCTACAAAAACAGGCCTACTTTTGCAATAAAACCGAGGTTATATCCTTTAATATTTTTAGTATTCGTTAAGCGACAGCGTAAATCTTCTATAAAACCATCTCTTGGTAATTTCCGTGAGAAGCAGGTAGACAAATGTAGTTACAACAATAGCTCCAAGCGCCACAAGCGTAATCGGACCAAATTTAAATAGTCCTGCAAGAGGCCCGAGCGCGAGGAAGATACCGAGAGCAACCATAAGAAGCGTGCTTGCCACCACCGGCTTGCTCGGGCGGCTTTGAATAAATGGATTTTTTCTGGTACGAATAATATAGATAACGAGTGTCTGAGTGATAAGCGATTCTACAAACCAGCCGGTTTGAAACGAACTTGCTGCAAAATGGAAAAAGACAAACAGCAGACCAAAGGTAATGAAATCAAATACAGAGCTCAAAAATCCAAATATGATCATGAACCTTTTTATGAATTCTATATTCAGCTTGCGCGGCTTCAGAATATCTCCAGCATCAACATTATCGAGAGGAATGGTAAATTGCGAAGCGTCGTAGAGGAGATTGTTGAGCAAAATCTGAACAGGCAGCATCGGCAAAAATGGCAAGAGGAGCGATGCGCCAGCCATTGAAAACATGTTGCCGAAATTGGAACTCAAAGCCATCATCAGGTATTTAAGAGTATTGCTAAATATTTTTCTTCCCTCGGCTACCCCACGGATAAGATCGGCAAGGCTCTTTTTTAAAAGAATAATGTCTGCGGAATCTTTGGCGACATCCACCGCATTATTAACAGACACCCCGACATCAGCCGCCCGCAGCGATGGAGCATCGTTGATACCATCACCTAAATAGCCCACCACATGGCCATTTTTCCGAAGGGCGGTAATCACCCGCACCTTCTGCTCGGGCGCAAGCCTGGCAAAAAGCGTTGTCTTCTCAACTTTGATCTGCAAAGCGCGATCGGTCAGTTTATCAATATCGCTGCCAAGAAGTGTTCCTTCAAGCTCAAGCTGTATATCATCGGAAATTTTCTGACTGACAAGTTCGGAATCACCGGTAAGAATTTTTATCTTAATGCCGTGCTCCATTAAATTCTTCAGCGTCTCCGTAACACTCTTCTTAGCAGGATCGAGAAATGCAATAAATCCAACAAATGACATTTCCTTTTCTTCGTCGCGGGAATATACATCTTTGATGTCAGAAATTTTCTTTATACTAATCCCGAGCACCCTAAACCCTTCCCTGCTCAGTTTCTGATATTCTTGCCGTGCGCGGCGCAGCGTGGGCTCATGATCCTCATTTTTTACTCCGGTAAATCTACTGATTGCAAGGACTGCCTCCGGGGCACCTTTCGTAATAAGCATCCGCTCCCCTTTGTTTTCGACAACTACCGACGAACGGCGACGCTCAAAATCAAACGGAATTTCATCAATTTTTTTGTAATCAGATATATCTACTTTCTTAAAATCCTTAATTGCGGTATCAAGCGGATTTTCAAAACCCGTGTGGTAGGTACTCGTGAGATATGAATAGTGAAAAATATCATCTTGTTCATTTCCCATCTCGTCAACACATTTGATAAGTACGATATGATCTTCAGTGAGCGTACCGGTCTTATCAGTACAGAGCGTATCCATGCTGCCGAAATTTTGAATGGAGGAAAGTTTTTTAACAATGACACCATGCTTCGACATGGCAATCGCTCCCTTCGAGAGATTCATCGCAATGATCATTGGCAACAATTCGGGCGTGAGACCCACGGCAAGCGCAGCAGCAAAGAGAAATGATTCAAGAATATTATGCTTCAAAAAAGCATTTACAAAAAAGACCAGGATAATAAGGAGGAATGTTATCTTCATAATAAGATAGCTGAAATCCTTGATACCCCGGTCAAAATCTGTCGGCTGTTCTTTCTGGCTCAGCGATTCGGCAATTTTTCCAAATTTCGTTGATCGGCCTGTAGCAGTCACTGTCATCTCGCCATATCCGGTAATGACGCTGCTGCCCATATATATAGGGTTGCTTACGACTTTTTCAAGCGGGAACGATTCACCGGTCAGCGATGATTCGTTGAGAAAAAAATCCTTTGCCTGCAGCACCTCGCCGTCAGCCGGAATAATATTTCCTGCGGTAAGTATGACAAGATCCCCGGGAACGATTTGACTGAGCGGTATTGCTTTTGTCACGCCATCACGAATAACATTTACATTTATTTTTACTTTGTTTTTGAGCGCTTCCGCAGCCCGCTCCGATTTATATGTGTTCGCAAAATCCAACACCACACTCAAAAAAACAATAGCGATGATAATGAGCGAGCTCGTCCAGTCACCAAAAAAAGCCGAAATACCCGCGGCAATAAGAAGAATAAGAATCAGAGGATTTTTGAAGCGCAGAATAAAATCAAGAAGCCCGGAAAGTTTGTGCAGCTGTACGATTTCATTTGGGCCGTAGTGCTGCAATCTTTTCTCTGCTTCCCGTTCTGATAATCCATGCGAAATAATGGTAGACATGGCTCCATTATCGTATACTTTCACCTAATTTAAAAGGCAGAGCTCGATAAAAAAAGAATTGAATATTACACTTTAAGCAACAACCCAACAACAAAACCGGCAATGGAACTTACTACACCAATGACCGCCATTTGAATGCCGGAATGAATAGGACTTACCTCATTCATAGTGCGTCCGCGGGCAATACCAATAACAAAGAGAATAGCAACACTTACAACAAAAGCAAGAACAAGAGCGGACACTGTAGTAAAGAATATGAAAGGAAAAATAGGAATAAAAGCACCGACAATTGCAGAGATACCGACAACTGCCGCTTCAAAAACGATTTGGCTTTTCGTTGATGAACGCACTCGAGCTTTATCAGCCAGCGCCGATGTGTATGCCACACCTCCCATTGAGATTGCTTCTGAAAAACCAGCAGCAAGACCAGCAACCAAAATAACCCGCGCCGAGGCATGAGCCGCAAATAATCCAAGCGTAAGACCAAGCACATTGACCAGCCCATCTTGGCCGCCGAGAATAACATCTCGCAAATGAATTTTTCGCATAGTACTAGACAAATATACCGTATAGAAAAATTATTGGGTAGGGATATTTATAAAATAAAGAACCCGACAAGTTATCGCACTTGTCGGGTTCTGTACTCTTGTTCACAACAGCTTCAAAAGCCTCCGTGCTTTTTCTTCTGCAGCATCAACATACGCACCATAATCAGGAACTCTTGTAAGAGTACCGTCTGATAGTACATATATATAATCCAGCAAAGATTTTTCAAGAAACTGCCGATCGTGCGAAACTAGAAGAACCGTGCCCCGGTAAGTCTTGAGAGTTTCCTCCAGAGCATCCAAAGCTTCGAGATCGAGATGGTTCGTCGGCTCATCTAATACAAGCATGTTGACCGATTGAGCCGAAAAAAGAGAAAGCAGAAGACGGGCGCGACCGCCGGGACTCAACGTACCAATCGACAATCTTACCTGTCTCTCATCAAAGCCAAACCTCGCCAGCTTTGCATAAGAGTCCTGCTCGCTTAAACCAAGCCTCTTCATCATAAACTCCAGCAGAGTCAATTCACGAGGAAGAGTTTCGTGTTCTTGCATCATATTTCCAATTCTGATGCCAGAACCCATCTCGATTTTGCCGCTTAGAGGCAGCAGCCGTTTGGTAACGGTTTTGAGCAGTGTCGACTTCCCTGTGCCATTAAGACCCATGACACCGACTCTGACTCCGTATCGAATTTCTATCGACACGGGTCCGATCTTGAAGCCGTTAGGATACCCCGCCACCACATCGATAAGACGAACATCGAGAGTGCCGGCAACAACCTCGGCTTCAAGAGGAATCTCGAATGGATCTCTGTCTATTGGTTTTTCAACCCGATCCATCTGCTCAATTCTCTTTTCAATGGTTTTTGCCACATGAAAAGATCTGCCTGCACGATCACGTTTGAAACCCCGAAGGACGCGATCGTTGTCGGTACCAACCCAGTGAGTCCCCCGAACCGCATCAGCCCGCTTTTCTCGAGCTTGATGTTGCAACCTCTCCATTTCTTCTTGCTGGAGACGGTAAGCTTCTCTCTGTCGAGCAATCCTTTTCGCGACCATATCCAAATAGTCGCTATAGGATCCTCCCGTAATAGACAGGGTATGGGTATTCCGATCAAGCTCGAAAATCTTCCTAGCAACACGATCAAGGAACCTGCGATCATGAGAAACAACAATACATGCCGCCGCGGTTTTTTGCAAAAAATCTTCGAGCCAGATCAGAGCCGGCAAATCGAGGTTGTTTGTCGGTTCGTCCAGGAGAAGCAGGTCAACACCTTTGAGCAATATGCCCGCAAGCACAACCTTGCTTTTCTGTCCGCTGCTCAGATTCGAAAGCTTGTGCTCAAGCCCAACGCTTTCAAGTCCGAAACCCGACAACATGATCTCCATGCGATGATCGAAAGCATACCCATCGAGACGTCCGAATTTTTCCTGAGCATCGTCATACTGAATGGCTTTCTTTGGATCATCCAGATGAGGCAGAAGTTCCTCAGTCTCCCGCTCAAGAGCATCGATCCCTACAACTCTCCGCAAATAGACCGACACTGTTTCTTCTCCCGAAAGACTGCTGTCTTGCGGAAGATATCCGACGCAGGTGTTCTTGGCTAGTTCGACAACACCTGAATCAGACTCCTCGAAACCAGCAACAATCTTCAACAAGGTTGTTTTACCCGTCCCATTGTTTCCGACCAATGCAACCTTCTGGCCTCGGTCGAGGGAGAAGGAGACGCTGGAGAGTACATGCAATGAGCCGTAACTCTTATTAAGTTGTTTCGCTTTTATCACGCTCATTCTCCTTTCTGGTATTAGAATACCTCTTGCAAGTCGTACTTTTTTCTAGCGCTAAAGTAACACAAAATAGCAACAATAACAATACCTATGATATACTTGCTACGTGCTTACACCAGATCAAAAAAAGTATCTGCAAAAGATACCACCAAACAAGATTTTACACATCAAACCGTTCAATAACAATACAAAGACCACCGCTGAACAAATCATTGCTGCAATCAATAATAAGCTACCGGAATTATCTGTTAGATTTATGGGTGCCGCCGCTCTTCGTATAGCTGGCCAGAATGATATCGATATTCACATATTAAGCCAGCCCAATGATTTTCATTTATATTTACCTACTCTAGAAAAAATGTTTGGAAAACCTTGCAAACAAAATCCGATACTGATCAAATGGGAATTTGTACAAAACGAATTTGAAATTGAATTATATTTAACTGACAAAAACTCAGACGGTTTTCAGATGCAAGAAAAAACCTTTGAATTACTGCAGAGTGACCCTAAATTGAGAACTGAGTATGAGAATCTAAAAAATGAATCCGATGGTTTGCCATTAGCAGAATACATGAGAAGAAAATATGAGTTTTTTAATAAAATATTAAGTGTTCAGTCACTATAACTAAAAAATACAACAGGGTCTTGACTACAAGTATATATTGTTTTAGTGTAGGCTTAACTAACATGAAAATTGTATTTGTAGAACCAAACCTGAAAGACAACTTTGGCCACGTATATACAGTAATGAGGGCTATTGATGGGTATACAAAAAAATATTCCGGAGCAAAATATAAATTTTTCTTGGTTTCCAATAAAAACATAAAAGAGAGTGCCTTAAAATCATTTAAAAAAATCTATCCTCTTGCTACAGTCGGGTGCTTTGAAACTTCCGATCCAGCAATTACCGAAGCCTACATATCCAATATTATTAATAAATTTAATTTAACTAAGAACGATAGTATGATTTTCCCGACAGCCCATTTCAATGAACTAACGGTAGCAGGAAAAATAGCGAGGAAATCCGACAGTCCTCGTTTTTTATTGCACATTCACCAGTTTTATCCTCCAGCCAAAGATTCTGACGCCGTGCAAAATCACGCGATGTTTAATCTGAATAAAAAAATATTTCAGAAAATACTGCCTGATCTTAAAAAGAAAAATATTATTGTTGCGACCACTACATCAAAGAAGCTTAATCAAACACTGAGTACTGCGGCAAAACAGGTTCTGCCAATACTAAATGTGCCTGTTTACCTTAAAAGGTCTAGCCCAAAAAAGAATCCACAGTTCGCTTTCTCTTTTTTAGGAGATGGACGCAGAGAAAAAGGACTTCATTTGTTTATTGAAGCAGTGATTCAACTGCTGGAAGAGGATGAAAAATATCATTTCCTCTTTCATGTGCCAAATCTGCGTTATTTTTCTGAAGAAAAACTTTCCGATATTAAAAGCAGAATTGATTATCTCAAAACACATTACAAGAAAAATCTTACGTGGGTAGAAGATAAAATGAGTTCGGAGGATTACGAACTCATTCTAAGAAATTCAAGATGTGTAGTTTTACCGTATGATCCTCGGCACTATGACAAAAGAATATCGGGTATAGCGGAAGAATGCGGCTATTTAGGTATTCCCGTAATAACCTCAGAAGGCACAGCTGTGGGTGAAGAAATTGTGCAACATAAACAATGTGGTATCACCTTTGCTTACGATACAAAGAATGAAACTCGAACGGTTAATTCCCTCCTTGCCGCGATGCAAGATCTCAATAAACACGTATCTACCTATAAACATCGAGCGACCCAGCTTAAACCAAATTTTGCCAAAAGAACTAAAATTGAAAATTATATAAGTGCTTGCCTAAAATTATTAAAATAAAAAAATGACAAAAAAGCCCATAATTACTGTAGCGATACCAACTTATAATAGACCTGCGTATCTCAAAGAAAGCCTTAAAAGCGTCCTCAACCAGACATACAAAAACTTCAAAGTGCTCATTTTAGATAATCATTCAGACACAAACAATGAAATGGTTGTCAAGGAATTTGGAGATTCCAGGGTCACATTCATTCGCCATCCAAAAAATATAGGAATAATCGCAAACTGGAACAAGGCAATAGAACTATCAGACACAAAATATCTTTCTATATTCCATGATGACGATATGATGGAACCAGAATTTTTAGCTCAATCAATAGCCGCTCTTGAAAACAACAGAGGAGCTGCATTTTCTTACTGCAAAGCTAATAAGGTCAGCAAAGATGGACAGTATATTTCAATCTGGTCAGATCTTTATCCTCAGGAAGGATTAATAAAAGCACCCGAGTATCTTTTGTATACGGCACAAAAAAACTGCTGTGTAACCATAGCCCCAACAATTGTATATCGCCGCAAGATATTTAAAGAGGTCGGAAAATTTTCTGATAAATTAGTCTTTAACAGTTTTGACTTCAATATGTTTCTTAGGATTGCATTAAAACATGACATATTTTTCATAAATGAAATATTAGTTAAATACAGAGTCCATGAAAAACAGATGAGCCAGACATACTGGTGGACAGAAGATAAATTAAAAGGGCGGATTGCTACAATGCTTGAAATACAAAAATCTATATGGGATTTAACGGAAAAAAATAGTAGCGTAGCAAAAAACAAGAAGACATTGAATCTTTTAATGGATGCCGGCAATAAAACCACAGAGGAGCTGGCTAGGTATATTAAAAGGGTTTTGCCTGATATCTAAAAATTCACCATGCGATCAAAAGACACATTGGTACCAATCATACTAGCCGGCGGATTATCAACAAGATTTGGATCAATCAGCAAATACATACCAAAATTCCTCTTTCCAATACACGGCTCTACCATGCTGGAAAAGCAGATATTATTGCTTACTGATGCTGGTTTTAAAAAAATAGTTATTTCCTGCAGACCAGAGCTATATGAAAATATACAAAAAACAATATTTGCATATAAAAATAATAATGTAGACATTACGATATATAAAAATAACCTGCATGAAAAAGGCCCAATTTCTGCTCTTGCAGGCCTAGAATCATTTATTGATGATCATGCACTAGTCGTACTGTCAGATATATTTTTCACCAGTAACCCATTTAAAAATTTGCCGGTTTCCTTAGACAACAAATCGTTGCACTTGCTAGCTTCTCGACCACAGCCGGAGGACTATAAAGAAGGAGGTATGGTTGGATACTCCCCTGAAGATGGATACGTTATAGTAGAAAAAACAAAAGTACCTCTCGGCCTTAATTCTTTTCGCTGGTGCGGATCACTTATAATTTCAAAAGACGGTTTGCTAAATCTCAAAAAAGTTATTAACGAGGAGGAAAATGAAAAGATGGGTGATTACTACAATAAATTACTGAACCTTGGTTATTCCTATAAAATTTTAGAGGTTGAAAAATTTATTAATATGAATACTCTAGAAAATCTGGCGCAAATTCTAACATTAACTGCTAATAAAAAAAATAATGGCTGTTAATTAAATAGAAAAAGACGGCATGTTTTAAACACCGTCTTTTATTACCCTTACGACAGACTCCCTAACCTTTTATTTTTAAAGCATACTGTTCCCAGTCAACCACCGGCGCCAGGTAAGGCAGATGGACATGGGTTGCGAGCGAAGGCATTGGACCCAAAAGAAGTCTTCTTTTTTTGGACATTATCTGACTATCACCCAGATGCTGAAGTGAACGAAACAGCCCCCTGTCGTTAGGACACTTCTTCGTCACTTCTGCATATGCCCGGTGCACATTAAAATCTTCTGCCAAGACATTTGCACGAACCATGAAAGTCATGCAGGTAGACTCATGTGCCCTGAAGTGTGAACGATTGCTGCAGTAAATCCTGGAACACCAATGGGCAATGTCCGCACCTCCCGAGAAGTCTGGATCATACCTCACAGGGTGATCATAGGGCGTGATGTAGTCAGCCGCGTCAATCTCTGTAAAGGCATTCATCATCTGAGAGAGTGACCCGGGAAGCCAAAGATAATCATCCTCGGACAGGAGAATAGTTCCCTTCTTATCCGAGAGGGAGAGACTTAGCTCAGCGGCCTCTACATAACTGCTGCAATTCCCTGACACTGCTGCGTACCTGATTTCAAAACCTGTTCTGATAGCCTTTTTGATGACAGCGCTGAGCGACAAACTAACTGCATCACGATTATCAACCAACAGAACGGATATGACATTGCCAGCATCGACGGCTTCACACGCTGCAAGAAAACTAAGGAGGCAAAGTTCTTTTGAATACCAGTACGGACGAGGAGCATCGTTCTCAGTACCAGATAGCCTGTATACTGTTGTTAACTGTCCTCTTCTGTCATCCGACTTAAACACATCGTCTTTAGGACGGTCTTTCATATCAACACCTATTTGTGAAAGTACATTTAGAAACTGAGGAATAATCTGCTGCATTGATAACATAGTTTTGCTACTTTATCAAGCAATTTTTTGCTTTGCAGCTATTTAAAATTACCAAAAATATCCCCGCACTTTACCGCACCGAAGTAGCAAGATATTTATATACCCTATCGCCTATATTTATGACAAGCAGAGTACAAATAATAATTGGAACAGCCATGGTTGCCACCAGAGATATTCTATAGGCCCAGGTATAAACAGACAGATAAGATGTTGGGTTTTGGTTTAGAAGGGCAAGCAAAAAAATTAGAATTCCATAGCTACCAACATTAACTAACAATAGCGGTAAATTTACATTTATGAGCAGAAATAATCAAATTTCCATCTCATCATAAGTACTAAAAGTTCGAACCTCGGATGGGTCAATGGGTAAGGGATTCGAACTACCTCAAAAAAACGGCTATGAATATAGGCCTCGACGTCATCCGATACTAAATAATCCTAGCGGAGGAGGTGAGATTCGAACTCACGGTCCCTTGCGAGACTCCTGTTTTCAAGACAGGTGCGATAGACCACTCTGCCACTCCTCCATTGAATTACCGAAGCATTCTTATGCGAAGGTATCCGTGCTTAGCCATACTACCAAAAATCCGTATGATTGCAAAAACAAAATATGATACACTATTAGATATGAATACAAACGAAGTACTCAGCTGGGATGCTGTTGAGCATCACCACATTGAAAAAACTTCCGATTGGTACTGGTCGCTCGGCATTATTGCTGTGTCAGCGGCGATCCTCTGCGTCCTTTTTAGCAATATTCTCTTTGGTATTTTCATTTTGATCGCCGCTTTCACAGCCGGCCTCCATGCGGCACGATCGCCAAATATGATTCACATCGAGCTTCACCGCAAGGGTATTCTTGTCGAGCAAAAATTCTACCATTATAAAGACATTGAATCATTTTGGATTGATGAGCACGAGCAGCTCCTGCCGTCGATTATTTTGAAATCAAAAAAACTTCTGATGCCATATATTATTATTCCGATCGGCGATACGCACCCCGACCACATTCACAGCGAGCTTAAACGCCACCTCGAAGAGATCCCCCACCACGAGTCGGCATTCCACAAAGTGCTGGAATATTTTGGCCTGTAATCTATATCAGTTTCGGTTTTTTTGATTTTGTGATAGTGTATGGACTATCGCGCAAAAGATATCGTCCTCGTAGTTCAATGGATCGAACATGAGTTTGCGGAACTCAAGATCCAGGTCCGATTCCTGGCGAGGGCACATTAAGGCTTCTGAGTGCAACAAAAAATCCCCATTCGGGGATTTTTTGTTTAATATTATTTACCTGCTTTCGCAATGAGATGTGCTAGACGGGATTTCTTGCGGGCTGCGGTATTTTTCTTGATAAGATTTGTCTTTGCTGCTTTGTCGATTGCTTTATAAGCTTCCGTGAGGTGTTTTACAGCCTCTGCGGTATTCTTGTCGGCAACAAACTTTCGAACAGTCTTTATAATAGACGTCATGGTGTCCTTGCGGCGCTCGTTGAACACATGTTTTGTGTGTGAAGCGCGAAGAGCTTTCTTGGCTGAAGATGTAATTGGCATGAAAAGCATCGTACAGCATTCTTTGAAAAAAGGCAAGGTCCGAGTCTCCCCTCCTTATCCTAGGAGGGGATGGGGGTGGTGGTGTAAAATACAGCTATGATTTCCAAGATTACCGGCACGGTAACATATGCTGATCCCCGCTTCTTTATTGTTGAAACCCACGGTATCGGCTACAAAGTCTTTACCACCGCCGGTATCCTTGAAAAAAATCTCTCCGGCGAGATTTCCATGTGGACATATCTTGCAGTTCGCGAAAATGCTCTGGATTTATACGGCTTTCTCACTCACGAAGAGCTTGAATTTTTTGAGCTTCTTATTGGGGTTTCAGGTATCGGCCCAAAAAGCGCTCTGGCTATTTTAAACGTCACAAATCCGGCCACCATAAGAAAAGCGGCCATCACAGAGGATCCAGCCTATCTCAGCAAAGTATCAGGGCTCGGCAAGAAGACCGCCGAAAAAATTGTCCTCGAGCTTCGCAACAAATTTGACGGCTACGATGAGAAGGATGCTGAATCGATGCCTCACGAATCAGACAGTCTTGAGGCTCTCAAGGCTCTTGGCTACGATGAACGTTCTGCCCGCGAGGCCTTGAAGAAAGTTCCAAAGGATGTTACTACTACCAGCGAATGCGTGACTCAAGCACTCAAGATTCTCTCGAAAAAATAATATATTCTTTATGGACAGCATCCTCAGACCAATCAAAAAAATTATTCCTGCGCCGGTCTTTAGAGTAATGCAGCCTGCATACCACTACACGCTTGCATGGCTTGGTGCGGTGATATATCGGTTCCCTTCCCGCGAGATCAAGGTAGTTGTTATTACCGGTACAAAAGGAAAATCGAGCACCACCGAAATTTTAAATGCCGTTCTCGAAGCAGCGGGCAAAAAAACTGCCGCAGCCGGAACAATTCGTTTCAAGATCAACGACCGCACGTGGGACAACAAATATAAGATGAGCGTGCCGGGCCGATTTTTCCTGCAGAAATTTTTGCGGCAGGCAGTCGATGCCGGCTGCGAATATGCGATTCTTGAGATGACGTCGGAGGCGGCGAAGCAGTACCGACACAAGTTCATCGATTTCAATGCTCTGCTGTTTTTAAATATTTCCCCTGAACATATCGAATCGCACGGCGGTTTTGAAAATTACCTTGCCGCAAAACTAAAACTTGCAAAAGCCCTCAATAATTCTCCGAAACAAAATAAGATATTGGTAGTCAATGCTGATGATCCGGCCAGTGATAAATTTATTGCCGCTGCTCCGTCGGCTCATGTTGAAAAATTCTTTTTGAAGCAGGCTGAGCCTTATATTCTCGATCACTTTGGTCTTTTTATGACCTATAAGACAAGAAATATCCGTTCGCACCTCCAGGGTATATTCAATATCTGCAATATTCTCGCAGCTCTCACCTACGCATCCACCCAGGGAGTGAGCCCGGCCACTGCTGACGAGGGACTAAAAAAATTAAAAGGTATTCCCGGCCGAGTTCAAAAGATCACACTGCCGGCACATCACCCGCTTGCTTCCAGACAAAATTTTACCGTGGTTGTCGACTATGCCCACACCGCTGATTCGCTTGAAAAAGTGTACGGCGTATTTAAAGACTCTCAAAAGATCTGCGTCCTCGGCAACACCGGCGGCGGCCGCGACACCTGGAAGCGCCCCGAAATGGCAAAAGTCGCAAATCGTGAAGCTTCGCACATCATTCTTACTAATGAAGATCCGTATGATGAGGATCCGATGAAAATCGTTAATGACATGCTGCCTGGCATCACCACCACGCCATATGAGGTTATTATGGACAGACGCCAAGCGATTCATAAAGCGATCAGCCTCGCTCGAAAAGACGATACGGTCATTATTACCGGCAAAGGTACCGATCCATATATCATGGAAGCTGACGGCAAAAAGACTCCATGGAGCGACGCGAAAGTGGCCCAGGAAGAATTGGAGATTGTGCTTGCAGGTAGAAAGTAAATACATAAGATAAGCCCGGATTGTATGTCATGCAATCCGGGGCTTTGTTTTTACCGCACTTTAAGCGACTCCTCAGCAAACTCAATGTCGAGATGTCTAGGGCCACGCTTAACAATCACGCGCTTCGGACCATTTTCAACATGGCCACCGACGGTGCCGGCAAACATGCCGGACGGCAGGCTTTGAACGCATTGCTCGACACGAGTTACATCGTCCGGATCGAGAATCAAAATAAAACCTGTACCCATATTGAACGTACCGTACATTTCACGATCAGAAATTCCTCCTTTCTCCTGGATAAAATGGAAGATGGTCCGCTGCGGCGGAAGTGTGTCAATTACATACGTGAAAGGTTGTGGCGCGCGCATAATCTTACAGTAGCCGTGACCCGTCACATTTACAGCGTAATGCGGAACAATGCCAGCATTAAGAAGACTCTCCATGAGCTGGACATAGATAATGGTCGGATCGAGCAGTGCTTCTCCATACATTCGACCATTCTGCATCCGTGTGTGATAGCCGTCTGGCAAGCTGTCCGCAAGCTTCCGGCAGAGCGTGAGACCATTGGCTCCAACACCAGAGCTGTAGATGTGATAGATAATGTCGCCGGCTCTGATGTAGCTTGGATCAATCCGATTTTTCTTCGGCTTAATCTGTCCAACCGCAGAACCACTCAAGACAACAGCACCCGGGGTCACAGTGTCACGAAGTGTTGGTGATTCGCCACCACCCCATACACATCGTGATAAAGACATTGCCTGACGCATACCATGCACCCAAGCTCGAACACGTTCCATATCAGCAAACCACTCAGATTCACCAGCAGCTACATGAGCTGCGTAGGAGATCGGCAGAGCGCCGAGAGTGATTAGATCATTGACAGCCATAGCTACGGTATCGATAGCAATTGCATCCCAGCGATTAGGACCACCGTATGCTCGTACTGCATCAGCCACCACATACTTCGTACCCAATCCTTCTTCAACATGCGCCAAATAGTAACCCCCAACATCAATGAGAAATACACTCTCACCGCGACTGGCACTGACCGCAGAATAGCCAAAACGATCAATGAAATGATCTGTTCCTGATGCCGTCTCCTGGCACCCCACTTTAAATGGATCCATATCGCTATAATGTACACCTGCGCCATCATACGTAAGTCCGCTCATACAATGCTCCTTTCTGAGCAAAATAATGTTACTGTTTCTAAGCGCAATACTAGAGAAAATTAATAAATATGCAACTGTTATATATTTCTTTGAAAAATCCTGGAAAAAAATATAGTATGGTCACATGCCCGAACTGCCTGAAGTCCAAACGACCGTCAACGGTATCAACAAAACCGTACAAGGCCTCAAAATTATTGATGTATGGACCGACTACAACAGCCTTTTTCATGCCAACAAGCAGAACATAAAAAATCCTGAATATTTTTCGCAGTTTAAAAGAGATGTTATCGGAGCAAAAATCACGCATGCTTCGCGCAGCGGGAAAAATGTTCTTATTCACCTATCTAATAAAACCACGATTTTGATTCACATGAAGATGACAGGTCATCTCATGTATGGAAAATATATTTTTAATAAAAAAGAAAACACGTGGAAACCGCATGAAACATCGGGACCGCTTCTTGATCCGTACAATAAATATCTTCATTTAGTATTCACCCTCTCCTCAAAAAAGCATCTGGTTTTTTCCGATCTAAGAAAATTTGCCAAAGTATTTATATTCAAGACTGCCAACGAGCATCAAATACTTGATCTCATGCATCTTGGCCCCGATCCCCTTTCTAAAGAATTTACATATAGCGTATTTAAAGAAGCTATTTTTAAAAGGCCATTGGGAAGAATTAAGAATGTTTTAATGGATCAAGAAATTATTGCCGGCATTGGAAATATTTATTCCGATGAAATTTTATGGGAAGCTAGTGTCCATCCGCAATCGCACCCACGCAAAATTCCGCAGCCGCAGCTTAAAAAAATGTACACTGCTTCAAAAGTGATACTTAAAAAAGGTATCGATTTCGGCGGCAGCTCGGATTCTGATTATAGAGATATTTATGGCGAACGCGGGCAATTTCAGCACAAGCACCATGCTTATCGGCTTACAGGGAAACCCTGCTCAAAAAAAGACGGCGGCATTATTGAAAGAAAAATGATTGGCGGACGAAGCGGACATTTCTGTCCAGTCCACCAAAAATTATATATTTAGCATCCTAAAAAGCGCGATGCCGCATGAAACGCTCACGTTGAGAGATTCTTTTTTGCCATTCATCGGAATTTCTGCAATTACATCAGCCAATTTTAAAATTTTCTTCTCTATTCCCTCTACCTCATTCCCCACAACGAAAAGCACGGGGTATTTTATTTTTACCTTTTTATAATCCACCGATTTTTTATCCTGCTCCACCGCCACAATATGCAATTTTTCTTTTTGCTCCCGCTGTTCTTGTCTTAATTTCTTAATTAAAATTATTGGATTTTTATGATATTCCCAGCCGACACTCTTCTCCCCTCCTAACGCGACTTTCTCAAGCTCTTTCACAGGTCGGCCAAATTTATCAATGGGCGTCGGCGTATAGCCGGTCAAATATATTTTAGATATCCCAGCCGCGTCAGCAGTCCTAAATATAGAACCGACATTATATAAGCTCCTGATATTGTTCAGAAGGACATACACTTTTGGCACACTTATCGTATCGTCTATAATTTTATTTTTAAAATTTTTGCTGCTAGGCATGTCTGCATGATACTCAAAAGCGGTCTTTTTTCAATGCAGCTTTTATTTTAGTACTTTTTGTGGTATAAACTTCTTACGTCGGTACGTATATATCCGCCCATAGCTCAGATGGTAGAGCAGCTCCCTTTTAAGGAGATGGTCGCAGGTTCGATTCCTGCTGGGCGGACACTATAGAATAAAAGAGTTCTGGAAATTGATTTAGCGTAGGTACTGCAACATCTTTCTTGAGTTCGGAAATGAATTCTAGCTGTAATCGTTCCTTAATACGCTCAACCAGTTTCTCTACTGGTTTTACGAAGCTAAATATGACTTTTTTACCGTTAACTTTGAGGTTCGCGAAAATTAGCTTGAGCAATTCTCGGCGCTTCTCGGGATTCAATGCTTTATAAAGTTTCTCGGCTTTAAATGCTAAATCAACAAGACTTGAGCCAACTTTAAAATATTTGGTCTGCTCATCACTCTGCTTAGCAATAGCAGCTTCTACTTGCTTGATACGAAACTCATAATCCATATCTTTAACTTGCCATTTTTCAATAGAAATACGCTGAGCTAACCTATCTTCATAGAGAGTATCACGCTGACTCTCAAGAGTCTGACGTTCGGTTGTTAGCTTCGCTAATGACTTTTCACGAAACTGAGAATCTTCTTTATGCAGGTCAAGGACGGCTTGTCTTACTTCTTCCCTCTCCTTATCAGACAGCTTCCTAAAAATTTCAAAGGAGGCCAATATCTGCTTTTCAATATCATCCTCTCGGATTGAGCTTTTTACCATACAACCACCGTAACCCTTGCATCTGTAATAAATATTCCCTTTCTGTAATTCACCAGTCATGGTGCCGCCACAATTCGCGCACAACAAAAGCTTTCTAAAAGGAAAGGTATGTTTGCTATGTTTAGGTGCACCCTTACCACTTAAAATAAGTTGAACCTTGTCATACAGCTCACGTGATACCAGTGGAGTATGCTTACCTGGTTGTTCATGTATTCCACCCTTCCAGGGTAATGCTCCATAGTAGAAAGGGTCACCAAGAATAGCCGCTATTCTACTTATAGACATGTTCTTGCCGTGACGAGTTCTCATCCCTTCATCAAACAATTTCTTCCTAAGAATATTGATAGAATAATTGCCCGTCGAATACATATCAAATATGCGCACAATAAACACGGCTTCATTTTCATCTATAACATGGATATTTTTACCATCTTGTTTAGCACTCTTATACCCAAACTTTGGTTGATACGGTAGATAACCGGCTTCCAATTTTCCAAGTAAACCCTTTTTTACCTCTTCAGATAAGTTATTTATATAGTACTGCGCGACAGAAACTTTTATACTCCATATAAACTTCTCATTAGATTTTGCATCTCGGTGCAGAATCATATTCTCTTTCACGAAATGCACTCTCCTTTCCCCGTTAGAGTTAACCCACTCATCAACAGATACCGCATCTTTAAAGTTGCGGGTAAGACGGTCTGTTTTTTCACAAAGGATATGTTTAATATCATTTTTAACAGCAAAACTCATCATTTCAGTAAATGTTTCTCGTTGCTTTTTCCCATTTGCAGATTCAGACACGGAAAACACTTTGACAACCTTAAGGCGATGAGTCTCAGCATACTCATTCAATAATTTTTTCTGAGAATCTAGTGAGTATCCGGATTCCTGTTCCCGTGAAGAGACACGGGCATATATGATTGATTTAGGTTTTATTTCCATAGGCTATTTCATTAAAATTGTACCATTTATTCTTGTGGTTTTCCATATTTTTACTCACAATAATATGGCTATAAATAACATTATTCTATTATTTTCTTTTTACATTTCTTGCATATTTCAATCGTCACTTTTTCACGCTCTGCATGGGAGCAATCTGTAGAATGACGAGGCAATATCTCTTTGCATATTTTTGACCAGCTAACATTTTTCCCTTCCTTCAGAGAATCTATGTCCGGAAACATCTTTGCAAATTGTACGGCATAGTATATGACTCGCGGTTTTTTATTCAAAAACTCTGCAACGGTCTGCACAATCTGTTGACCATAAATTTTACATCTCTCAAAGTTGTCATTTTCTTTAAGAATTGCTGTTCCAATCTCGTGATAGCACTGTACTGTCTCCCATCGAGCGTTAAAACTTCGCTCTGTTATGGTCGCAGACATTTCTTCAACGAGAGCCTGAAACCAATCTTGTGAAATAATATCCATTTTATATATCGTTAGACTTCTTGTTATTTGCTTCTAATTCTCTCTCAGCCAAAGCCAACAAATCAAAAATCTTTGCAAGATGAATAATCTCTTCTCGACTAAGAGACTGTTCATCTTTATTCTGTTGATTTTGAGCTTCTTCTGACACAAAGAAGCCCGCTCCTCACTTGGCAGACTGTGAACGCCAAAAGGCATCTGCCAAGAGAGCAACAGGCTTTCTTGTTGGTGTTCACATTTCTCCAAATAAAAAACAGGCTGTCATAAGCGTAGCTTTTCTGCTGCCGACTCACTTCCGACTCGGATTAAAAATTCCTTATTATAAGCTTATTCTTCGAGCTAAATAGGATATCTTTCGTATTAATTATTTCTTTAACTTTGCCATTTATAGAATACATCGCATCTTGCACGAGTTTTAATTTTTTCTTAATCCCTCTCATTCCCATTTCAACACCCGTTATTTCTTCATATATATCTACCGCCTGGACAGGGGCATTTGATTCCTGAGTAAGCATCATTCTAGCAAGACAATGCTCGTGTGAATGTGGCGCTAGTTGACAAGGTATTTCGTTGATAAAAATAATTGCTCTCTCATCATCGAATCTGATTTTACAATCCTTTAAAGATACGGAGAAATCTTTTACCTCAAGATTATTTATCATACCTTTTTTCTGATAATAGAATTTGAGAAAATCCTGTGGAATTAGGCAGATGGAAAAGGAAATTTTTTCTGGATAGTAGTTATCTAAGCCGACAAACTGAACTACCCCTTTTCTTTCTAGCCTTTTTGCAATATGTCTATAGCTATCTGCCAAAAGGGAGCACGGAAACGGTTTTCGATTAATTTCTTCAAAAGATAGCTCAAAAGTGAATTTCTTTTCATATTCTTCGGTGAGTTTTTCTTTACTTATTTTTTGTACCTCAAAGAATATCTCATCAAGAAAATCTACCTCTTCAGATGTGGCGTTCATGGTTGTGATTATACTCTTTCTGTTGTATAGTCAAATGACAATTTAATAAGTAAGTAGCCTAAACCAGTAAGCAATTGCTGGCATGGTGAAAAGAGTCCAAGCAGGATAAAAAACCCATCATATGGGGTGTCCTGCTTGGCCATACTAGGAAACTGGTATGAGAGGCTTCGGCCTCTACTCATGTGGTGGGCTTTTTGTACTCCATCACTGGGATTATTAGAAAAAATAATTTCCATGAAAAAATTAGCTATTCTCCTAGTAGCCGTAGTAGCATTTATTCCGTTTGTAACTCTTGCGGATTTTAATACAAATCTCTCTACAGGAAGCTCTGGGCCGGAAGTAACACAACTTCAACAATATTTAATCTCAAAAGGTCTTCTTAATGCTCAACCAACAGGATATTTTGGTGCATTAACACAAACTGCCGTAGCTGTATATCAAACCATTGCTGGCATTGCACCTGCATCCGGATACTTCGGTGCAATTACCCGTGCTTATATCAATATGCATCTTGGCACAAGTACTTCATCTTCAACAATACAAAGTTCCACTAGTGCAATGGATACCACTATACCCGCAACACAAACAACCACTACTTCTACCCCTTGTGCCTCGCCTGGAGACATGTATAACACGATTACGGGTGCACCATGTCACTCTGGGCCTGGAACTGCTACTCCAACCTCCTCTGTAACAGTACTGGCACCAATTAATGATGCTGCCTTTGAGAGTGCGGTAAAAAATATCTATTTCAAGATAATGGATGGTTATGACCAAATGGAACAAGCTCGAGAAAGTCTTACTCAAAAATTTCCAGACCCTTTTATCGATAATAGCGCTGCTGCCCTTGATTTGATTCCCGCAAATACAGATGCTTCGAATCTAGCCAATGAGTACAATTATAAAGGCGCTGCGTATCAAAATATTACTCAAAGCCTCATAACTGCATCATCTAATTTTAACAATGCAGCCTCTGAATATCAGAGCGGGTATGATAGCACTGAGGGTAATAGCGGTGAATATCACTATAATAATGCTAACGGAGATATGCAGAGTGCCATCACCGCCTTCAATATCATTGCCTCATTTCTGCAAGAGAATAGCATGCCAAGCAATACTCTCAGCAATTTCTCGAGTAGTTACATGTCACACCTCTGCAGTAATAATAATTCTGGCTGCTGGAACCAACAAATATAGCTTTGTTAGACGATTTATCATGTAAATAAATTATGGAAAACAGAACTCATAATTCGAGACAAATAAAAATATTATCAGAGGCATTCTCTCCAATAAAAGATTTTCTTAATATATACAGGACGCTTTACAGAATAAAACAGTGGATTTTAACCTCAATAAGTCTTATTGTTCTAGGCGCTTTCTTGCTTGGACTAACTGGCGGAATCAAGTGGGCATACATCACTGCACTCACCACCCTGGGTAGTATTTTATTTATTCTACTTATACCAGTATTACTTTGGCTCATGATTGTACCTATAAATTTAATAGTGCTCATCCTCAACCCAATAATGAGTCCACTAATGAGGGTTGTCGATGGTATTGTTGGGATAATAATCGGGGTCTCATTATTGGCTGCAACTGTAATAGGGATTATATGGATAGGCTATGCGCTCGGAGGAGGCATTGGGGTTCTTTTAGCTATTATTGCAACGTTACTTTTACTCGGTCTCTTCCGGAACAGATAAAGAATAGAAACACACAATCTCCATCTTAAAACACAGACTCGACACTACCAGTCAGTTAGTAACTTAAAAAAATATATCGCTTCTGAGTATACCTCTACTACGAATAGAGCCTTGGTTAAACCTGTATAGTGTATCTATACTTTCCCCTAGAGAAACACTGATTAGCGGGGTTTTTATGGCTTATTTTCCCTGCGGAAAAGACAAAAAGTGCTTTTTTAGGTGTCAAAAAGCTATATTTATAGGGATTATTGTAGAGAAAAAAGAGTCAAAAAACTATACAAAAAGTCTTCAAACACTATTCAATTTTATATACTATTGATTTCTATAATTACATTTATTAGAAAGACGTATTATTGATATAAATAGGCCTATAAATAAGAGAATTTTGCTATTGTTTAGGAAAAATATGCCTATAATACAGGGTAAATCAAGTTGGACTCAAAATCAGTGTCGCATAATGATACAATTACAACAAAAACAACATAAAAACTTCATCGAAAAACCATCTTTTACTTATTAGTATTAATTTGTCTCGGCTTATTCAAGAAGTCATCTCTCAACCAAAGACCTCCGGCTTTTAAAATAATTTCAATATCTACTGGATTATTATAAACATACTCTTTTACAGGATTCATAATAGAATCATCTTTAAGATTGACAAGCAAATTTCTAGCATGTTCCTGAACATCATACTCTGTATATTCTTTAGGCAACACTGCTCTCAGTTTTATACAAAAATCTTCCTTGTTCTCGTTAAGCACTTTTTCCAAACCACTTTTTTTAATTAACTCTGCACCAAACTCTGTTGGGGCCAGCGGACTACCCGTAGTTTCTACTAAAGATTGGCTAACAATTACACCCTTTACTTTTGTGGATATAATGGCCTGTAGTTCAATAATGGCACTGATTAATTTAGGAGCACTGTTGCTTAGGTTACCAATTTTATTATCAATAATTTCTTCTATTTCTTTTCTTCCCTTCCAAACCAAAGCAAGAAGTGCGAGAAAAAAGACAGACATGCCCACAAGCAGGACACGGGCATCTACATAAAAAATTATAGGGGTGCTTCCGGACATTTCTAGAATCTTTATCATAATTATATATCACGACGTGTCAAACAACTATTGCTTTATTGAAGAGTTATGCACACTATACAAAAAAGTAGGTATTTAAAGGAGAAACTCGTAAGAGGTTGACTTTTATTTATTCATGATTAATATAGTGGATTCATAGTAAGTTATCCCCAGAAATTAATGCGGATACGGATACAGTTGATATAATTACCATACACAAAAACAGAAAAGACGGCTCCCTTTCAAGAAGGCCGTCTCCTCTGGATTTAGAAACCTTAGACTTTAATTGGTCTAGGGTTTCTTCGTCTGTATGTCGGCTCACAGACCCATCGTCCATTGACTCGGCGACATGTGAGAGAGATACAGCCGCCTATGTTTTTTATTGACATGGCGTTCCTGATTTTGCAGACCAGTAACTGCTCGTTGCAGAGGGGTTAACCAACGAGAATTATTCTAAGCGCCCTCCGCACAATCACCGATAGCATCAGGTGCTGTTGGCAAGGCACTAAAAAAGCCCCACTGACCGATGCTTGAGGTCGAAAACGGTTACCCGCTTACAACCCTGCAACCTGCAAAGTCTTTCGACCCTGCAAGCATCCGTCACTAGAGCTTTTTGCTTTCGCTATTAACTTTTGTCACGAACACTTAACATACATCGGTCTCCCTCTAAAATCTCTCCTGCTCCGAGGGACATGAGCACCGTACTATTATAGCAGGTGCCTCATGTGTGTCAACGCCAGCAGTAGAGAGGTAAATTAATTTGAGCCAAAAATGTAGTATAGCGACCCTTGTATATAACAAACAATAACACTGAATCCCGACTGATTCTGCTCGAAAAACCATCTCTAATTTAATTTAAGCTTTTATCTATGTAAATTCTCAATATCTCTTAGTACTAAATCAGGAAAAGGTATATACTGAGCCCAATCTAAAGTTCGAAAATCATTCTGTAGAGCGGACAGATTTCAGAAGTGTTGCCTAGAGTCGTGTTTTGGATTGACCCCAACAGGAATCGAGCATTTACAGAAATGACGTTTATTTTTAATTAACACCCAATCCCCTTTTATTCCTCCCATTAAAGCACTGTACTCAGCACACCATGTTTGCTGAGTTGTTTTGAGGAGAACACCGGGAGCCTGATTTAAATCATAATAAATCGTAGTGGCATCGATTGATCCATAACCATCAGTGTTAGCAGGACCGAAGGGCGTTGGAGCAAATGCAGTGCCGCATATTTTGGCGTCTGCAGGATAAAGAGTAGGTATATAAGTAGCCTCTTTATTGGATTGTGTATTGCTCGTGTCAATATTATGGTTAGATGTATAGAAGGTACCTATAATGTTTCCTTTTGAATCTTTCATGACAATTTTGGCATACACCGCAATAACTCCATAGGCATTTTCATATATAAGTTGATAGTGCGATAAATGACCGGTATCCTTGCCATCTATAAATGCGTCTATGACAGCAAATGGATTATCATACTCCTCAACCCCATTAGAAAACATGTCGTATTCAAAATCTCTGGGTGCGACTATACTTTTAACCGTTATTGTTGTATTGAACGGCATTGAATTAGTGTTTGCGGTTGCTAGCTGTATATTTTTAAAGGAGGATGGAGCAAAGGGAACATCATTGCTATCATTGTAATTATCAAGAGCTGTACCATAGAGTGTTATTGCGTAGGTATAATTACCGCTTGGAATATTCTTACCTGAAAGAATTGCAGAATATGGCGTGTTGGGGATGCAATTAGGATCCCATGTTGAAACGCCAACTGAATTATTAAACACATCTCCGCTCAAACTAAATGTTGGAGGCGTGCTGCTCGCCACATCTTTTAAGCTTCAGAGTAGCTGAATAGTCATCAGTATCCTCATTGGTAGTGACAATAACAGGGTCAGAATCTTTGTATTTTGTCGAGTCTGGAGTCAAAGCCTTGAGGGTGAAGGTATCCTTGAATTTAAGCATGGCAAGATCTTTGAAAAGGACATTGCCATTGGAGTCTGTGGTGCCAGTATACGTAACAGATGGCTTTGATGAAGTATCGGTAAGGACAACGCTGACTTTGGGCACAGGATTTGCTTCCTGATTGGTAGTGGTGGCGGAGATAGTCATTTTGTTGAATGTGACACTCACGGTATCAGTGGTAGGATTACTTGCCATTTCAGTTATCTTTAAAATATCAATCGGGTCAAGGTCGTCGGTAAATATATCCCCATTATCGATGAGATTTTTTAAGAAAAGTGCTTCGGGAGCATTCGCAGAATCATTTTTTGTAGCTTTCCCATTCGCATCAAAGGCAAGTCCTGTATATGGTTCAGTTATCCATGTTTGTTGATCGAAATCAGTATCAAATCCAGATAGCGTTCGATACTCTACATAATACAAACCTCCAGATGGAGACTGAACCGCCAAATCTTTTAACCCTTCGGCTCGTGTTTCAATGGGAGTGAGAGTGTATATACCATCTTTGAGTACTGTTTGCTCCATAGCAGGAATGATGTACCCCATACGTTCTTTTTGATAAGCACTGAGGTGCGTCAGCCCTAAATTACCCATCACGGTGTAACTGTAATTAGTTCCGGAACAATTCTTTAGAATGTCAATATCTTTCTTGCCGCACGTTAAACTTCCGAAATGGTGAAGACCTTGTGGAAGTGCATGACCTAATTCATGAGCATATACCAAAGTAGGTTGGGGGCCATTGATAAATATGGCATGGAGTGCTTGATTACTATAGGTGCCAGTATCATCAAATCCCAACGGAGTAGATGGTACACAGTATCCCAGGATACCTCCACAATTTACCTCTTTCGGGGTAATAAAATATATATATTTGTAGTTCAAGGGGTTGAACCCATATTTTTTTTGTGCCTGTTTTTCAACATCTTGAACCGCTGCGTTAAAAAGTTTAACGTTAATGGTAGTGCCTTGATGGAAATCTGTAGAAACATAGCCGGGGGTTATATCATACGTAAAGCCTTTGAATGCTCCGGTTAAATCATTTTCTATATAGAAAGCACTGACTGCATCAAGCTTAGCTTTTACGCTAGCGTATGTATCGGAACTAGCGTTTGGTTTAGAATCCTGAAAAGATACGAGGATGGCGAGGATGTCTTTTTGGTTAGAGACAGGAGCGGTTGCTATAGTAGTTGTTTGAGTCGGTGTTGGAGCTGAAGTCTTGCCCTTGTGGTACTCATATACCCCGACACCGATGGCAAGCAGTGTAATTGCAATTATTAGGAGAGGGATGATAAATCCTTTTCGGGAGTTTTTCATATGACTCAAGTATAACAGACATGAAATTATTTTACAGTTTTTAGTTTTTTACCACATATACACACTAAAAAACTGAAAACTAAGAATTGCTCATTTCCTTAATTTGCATCATTTTCACTCCCAACCCATTCATATATTCCCTATCCTCTAGGATAGTTATAATAATCTCATAGTCGGGGGACAGATTTTAGAAGTGTTACTTAGAGCCGTCTTTTAAGTTGACCCAAACAGAGATGGAACTTTATTGAAGATGCCATCTTATTTTTTTACGCACATTTTGCAAATGCCAAACAATTCAAAAGAATGGTTGTTTATTTGTTTAAACTTAGAAGATTTTTTGAGAATACTTTTTGAGAATGCATCGAGGTCGCACATTTCAAAACTTTCTATGTCACCACATTGTATGCAGACAATATGATGGTGATGATGAGCAGTCAATTCATAGTGAACTGAGTCTGTGTGCAAATCAACGCGTTTCAAGACTCCAGCCTGTTCAAGTGAAGTCAAGGTCCGGTACACCGTCACGAGATTAGTATTTTTATTCCTTAACTTTGAATGGATGAATTCTGCATCCAGCGGCCTGCACTCTTCTGAAAACAAATTGAGGATAGCGAGACGGACAGGAGTCACCTTCAATGCGGCTTCTTTAAGCATCTTTCGGTAGTCTAATTTCATATCTTTAAATTATCACATGTGCAAGTAATTTGCAATTATGAATATGGTGGTGTATAGTATCCCCCAGGAATGCAACTTAGTTGCATGTACATTCAAGCAAAGACGATCAGCAAGAAGGAGAATGCTATGCGCATTTTGGTGATTTCAGGGCCACTTGGCTCAGGCAAAACCACGCGTCTCAACCAAATCCTAAATCAGGTCGCCACAAGGCATATTACTGCTCTCTGCATCGTAAACGATGTGGGGACAACCAACATAGACGCATCGCGCGTCAGTTCGGTGGGAGAAGTGCTTCCCCTTACTACGGGGTGTGTCTGTTGCGAGTCAGCGGGAGTGCTCAAGCGCACGCTCGAAGAAGTAGCCGAAAGGACCGGGATTGGCTTCGTCATCATTGAGCCAACCGGCATCGCTGACGCCACAACGATCCGCAGCATGGCCAAAAAGCTTGGTTTCGACTGGCACTGCCTGTGCCTGATCGACGTCCAGCATTTTGAACTCAACCGGACAATTGGAGTGGAGCAGTTCCAGCTCCCAGCGGCAACAAGGATCGGGCTCACGTGGGCCGAAGGGGTAAGCAGCCTCTCGGATTCCAAACTTGCGCCAGTGCTCGAGTATATCGGACGCTTTTCCGGAGCCCCAATTCAGATTCTCCTAGAAGATGAGATGCCGCGGCTGGAGAGTCTTTTGGAAGACGGAGGTGGTGATAAGGTTTGCAAGACTTGTGGCCACACCCATGACCATGATAGCCACGCCGACCACAAGCATTCTTATACCCATGATCACCATCATCATGTGCCGATCCACGCGACGAGCGTGGAATTTGCTGAAGGTATTGATGAAACGATACTTGTGCCGGTCCTCGTAAATCTCTACCAAAAGCATGGACTCGTCCGTGCCAAGGGTATTTGCAAGATAATTGGTATTGAGCACGAAGGGTTGCGCATCTGGGATTTTGTCCAAGGTTCCATTATCTGGGGAGCCAGAACCGACGGCACCCCAGGAGGCAACTTCATTTCCTCTTCGGAGGATTTGGGACCCTTATTGAAATTCATGTGTAAATATTGCGACAACAACAGAAAAGCGGTCGAGCAGATGGACGTATTCACGGACAGCAATTTGCCTGTGGAGAAAACCATCGAAGCGATCGACTATCTGTTGGCGCAATACCCAAATCCGATTACTCGGGATGGGCGCGTCCTCACCAACTGCGATGCCGATCCGGCCAAGCATTTGGCGCGTCGCCCCGGTGTCCCCCATGAAGTTCATGAGCGCGCATACCGAAAAAGCGTACAGTGGCGAATTGCAGGATTCCGTCACCTCGTCAGACAGTGGGAAACCAAAGTCTGGCCCGACGACTACGCCTTCTATCGTGCTTGTTTCGTCCTCGGCAAGGCGCTCATTAATACCCTTCAGATCGACTGGGTGAACGACCTAATGAGTGCGGAAATCCGACAGGAGATCAATTCACTCCCAACTACCGAACTGACACTCCTCGGCTGGGAATGGATGGAGGCACACAAACCAGCAGAGATCGCCGAAAATCTCAAGGTCGAGTCTGTGTACCGCGTCTTGCGATATGGCATGGAGCATGGGCTTGGACACAAGAAAGCTCTAGACATCTTTCGGCGAGCACACCAGCTCTTCAGGGATCATCGCTCCGACTATAACGAAAGCGAGTGGGCTGAAACGTTATAGAAACAAAAACCACAAGGGGGTCGATGTTGAAAGACTCGACTCCCTATTTTATTTTATGAAAAGAGAAAATCCAGAGAAGTTAAAAAAAGAATATTTTGAGTATACCGATGGACTTCTTGAGAGGGCGCTATCTAGAGCTGTAAAAAAAGCGGCTCGTGAAGAAAATCAAGAATATGCTCCTGTATTAGCAATCTGGTATTTTTTGCAATCTAACAGAATTAAACGAAGAAATTATCTCACTCGAGAGGAACAAAATATTCTAAAAGAAAAATTTATACATTCTGCACGGAGCCGATTCGCAAAAAAACTACCTCTTTCTTTCTATTTGTTTGATCTGCCAATCAAGACCGACAGTTTGGATCAGGCGGTTGACCTTGGAGAAGAAATTCTGGTTAGAAATCTTGATCGTATTGCACAGAAAATAGAGACACTGTACCCATATGGAGTGCAATTTACTGTTCTTTCTGATGGCGATGTATTTACCTTAAGTCAGGTTATTGACCACTCAGTGATTGATCTGTACATGGCAAATGTGACTCGGCTACTCAAAAAACACAGGTGCTCCCATGTTTCTTTTATTGATTGGCATACCTATATTTTCAAAGACAGACGGGATATGTTACATCAATTTACGTATTTTAAAACACATGAAAAATACACCGCGTATCTTTCAGAAGAAATTATTAGAAAAGCTAAAAAACGATTCGAGACATTTTCCAATGAGCATTCTTCAGAAAAAGAGAATGATTTCCTCATGGCCAGAGCATTCTTTGAGAAAACAAAAACTATGTACGAATCAGAGACTACTGCCGCCGATGCAAATTGTCTTGGTTTCAAATTAACTAAAGGCGGCTTTAAGCGGAAAAATCCCGTTCTTGCCATATATCCAGCAGATCCGAATATTGAAAACTCTGTTAGTCGCGGCCGGACAAATCTTGTGCGCAAAGAAAGCGGTATAGTTGTTCCAATTCTTGAAAACCTGCAGAGATTTTATCGTGAAAATCCGGCGGTATACGAGCGAGTTCCCTGGGTAGCATCCCAGTCAATGAAACTTTTAGAAAAGGAACTTCTCGAGGAAGGAGAAGACAGCTTTATTAGTGAATTCGATATTTTGAGGGTGAGTTCACGTACGTATGGCGTATTTTTGTATGACAAACAAATAGATGCTGAAAGTATTCTTAAGAAGATAAAAGAATTTTTCTCAAATAATAAATACTATGACCATAATCCCCACCGTGCAATGGAATGCATGAAGCTTTTTGAAGCTAACATCAAAGCATGGTTGTCACATCAGCCAAACCTCTCAGGAGAAACTTATATTACTAGTGGTATAACATCCCGTATGGTTTTTGAAATATATTTGGGTATTTTTTCTGCAAATTTGATCAGGAAATTCATCCGCTTTCCTATGCGAAAGATTTAATCGAGCAGTTAAATATCCTGTGTAGAAATACGAATAAACGTTTTGGAATTATCAGTAACCGATCAGAGGATTCTCTGATTGAACTTCTAGAAAGATTTAATTTTATTGGCGAACATCTAATTCCTCGCCAATATATTACCGGTGCCGACCCTATTCTCGGTGGAAAGCCTAAATTACACACTCTGAGAAAATTTGTCCCACAAGGAGAAAAGATAGCGTATTTTGGTGATCTACCAACCGATGTTGAGTTTTGCAAAGCTATAAACAATGAAGAAGGCAAGAATCTTGCTTTTTGCACGGTTATCCCATCAAAATTCGAATTCTCTCTCAACCCGTTTCTTGATGGCAGTCATAATTTTACGGAAGATGAATCAAAATATTGTGTATGTCTACAATATTCTACAATTTTGTCAGTTGTTTCAGAACTAAATAGGCAGGTAATAAAGAATTAAACTGCCTCAAAATGTTTAACAGCTCACAAGATATATTGACTTTTATTTTAAAAATGATATAGTTGAGAGCAGTAAAGGTTCCATCACACACAAGAAGGGTCCTATATGCTGGGCATCAATTTCACTACCGTGCGTCTGTCTGGGCGATATTACAACAATTCTTCCCGACCGGAATGCGTTGTTGGGGTACGCAGAGAGAATGAAGAAATGTTTAGTATTTGTTCTCACATGGGAATCGAATATTACAAATTCATCTATCTCACCGAAGCTTTTCTGAAAACTTTTAGCCACATCGGTTGTCGTGGTGCAATCACGATTGACATGAAGCGGGGACTTTTTAAGGTCAGCGGGGAACTCTCAACCTTCGACGAATTCGACCGCACCGAGGCAACCTCGTTGATGAGCGACCTCGAGTCGCATCTTAAAAAGTTCAAACGGAGTATCCAGGGCAACTATAGACTAATTTTCACCGTCATCATCGATTTCAAGGGTGTAGTATTCGATGGTGAAAATGACCTCACCCCCTTCAATGAGCTTGTGGCGGGAGAATAGTTTTGCCAGCAGCAAATGTATCCTCAAGCCGCCCGAGAAATCAGGGCGGCTTTTCATTGCTTGCATTTAAATATTGAAAGCTGTAGCATTACAGGCAGAACAGTCGTGATGCATTTTCTCCCCTCCGGAAGACATCGAGCCCAGAAAGCCGATGTCTTCTTTTTTTATTTAGATCAGCTCTCAATTTCTGATACAGGACCCATTTACATCCGCCATTTTTAAACCTAAAATACTGTGAGCAAATTAAAATAACATTTATTATATGGAAACTCTTACATTTGAACCTGAACAGGAAAAATCTTCGCAAGAATTAGCTACAGAAAACGTCGATGAGGGTGATGCTATGGTCGCAGAAGCTAATACAGTACTCGATACAATTAAAGAACAGCACGAACTCTACAATGAAATTGGCAGCCTCACCAAAGCAGGAAAATATAAAGAAGCCAGAGTATTAAAACAAAGAGTTGAGGAGCTCGATAAGATCATCGAGCGAGCGTCGCAAGAGGCAGTTGATATGGCTCAAGGACAAATCAAGAAAAGCCGCGAAGAGAACCCTGGAAAGTATAGAATTGCACAGACTCCCGAACAACAAAGAGAAGTTGATGCAGCAATAGCGACATATGATCGTGCAAAAAGCGAACGCGAACAGCCATTTATCGATCAGGTAAATCAGTGGGTGAAAAGTGTTACAAATATTGATGAAAAACAGGATGCCGAAAATGCCCGCCTCAAGCGCCAGCGAAAGGCTATGGAGCCAATCTACGAGCAAAGAGACGCAAGAGGATATTTTACAGAACAGAGGGAACAGCGACACCGAGATCAGCCGGACGTGACTAGTCCGCAATTTGGCAGACAAGAAAGCAATCCTCCTTCCCCGCTCCTTAAGACATATCTCACTTTTGAGACAGGCTTATCGTCTGCTGATAAGCTTAAAGAATGGCTGCCTGCCTCGACATCGATTACTGAGCTTCAGCAGAATATAGACACCCGCCGTACAGCTCTTCATGAACTTGAAACGATGGTGGAAACGGCAACAAAAGATCCATCACTCACTTCTGCGTTGCCCCGACTCAAAAAAATGAAAAGGGAGCAGGAATATGCTATTGAATATATAGTACAGCGCATGAAAGAGATCAGTCAAAAATCAAGGGGTAGTCTTGTACAAAGACTCTTTAAAAAATTTGGAGGAAAAAATTAATTATAATCCACCCACCTCTATATGCTGACTATAAACACAACCGCACCTGATTTTAAGCTTCTGGATCAGAACAACAAAGAGCATTCACTTTCCTATCATCGCAATAGCTACGTGCTCATTTATTTCTATCCAAAAGATGATGCACCCGGCTGTACGCAGGAGGCGTGTGCCATCCGCGATATATATAAAGATTTTGAAAGTAATGGTGTAAAAGTTTTTGGCATCAGCGCTGATTCGGTGGAAAGCCATAAAAAATTTGCCGAAAAATATCAGCTCCCTTTCACTCTTTTATCTGATCCTAAGAAGGAAACTATTGGGGCTTACGGCGCAAACAGTGTTCCCTTCACAAAGCGCATTTCATACCTTATAAGTCCCGACGGTGTGATTTTAAAAGCATATCCAAAAGTTGACCCTACTCATCACAGTGCTGAAATTCTCAAAGATATCTACGCACTTAAAACTTCTTAGCTGTTTTCAATCAAATCAAACAAAAAGCCGCTTGTTTTCTGCAAAAATAAGCGGCTTGATCTGTTGAGACAGTTAGACGGAAATCTGTTGCGGTTGGGACAAGCCTGTTCCGTGGCTCAATTTTTTGCCAACTGTATCTCCGCAATAGTAGGCAATGATCTGACAAGCGGAGCAGAACTGTTCAATCATAAAATCTTCGCCATACTTAACCTGCATCTCTAACGAGAGTTTATGAGTATCGAGCACCGACTGGCTCGATAGCACAGCTTCTAAAATATCGGCTTTGTAGCACGCATCTCTGAAACTTCTGTAGAGTTTGTGAGCAACCTCCGGGGGATCTGATTCCCACTTTTTTCCCTTGCCGGCTATCCGGCCCTTGTACTCCTGAAGCTTTTCATCAAGCCGGCTTCGTAATAGCGGGTCGGCAGGGGGATTAATCCTCAGATTAGCTTCCATAAATCACCTCGTAGTAAAAGGAAATATACTGTTCTGTTTGAAATACTATTTCAAACGAGATATTTGTCAATTCTACCCCCCACACGTCTCCCCCTTAATCGCCGCCCGGGTAAGCGGACCGACATAGCCTGAGACAGGTTTGATGCCATTCTTGATCTGGAACGCACTGACAGCAGCCTGGGTAATTGAACCATAGTAACCTGTAGATGCTTGAGTGAAGTAGCCTTCCGAAGCAAGGAAGTTTTGGAGAAGGGTGACATCGCCGTTTGTTGAAGCGTCGAGGGAACCACGGCCAAAGTTTTCGGTGAAGTTGAGGCACGATGAAGAGGTTGCGGTAGAAGTTGACGTACCTGAAGCAGTCGCGGATGTCGTAGGAGTGATTACGGGTGTGGCAGCGGCAGCAGTTCCAACAACGACGACGGTAGCACTCACTGGATAGCCTTGACCAGCGGAGTTGGTGCAGTCGAAGGTATAGGTGGTAGTAGTAGAGAGAGGGCCGGTGGTTGATTGGCTGGTGCCGGCTGAGACCTGGGCAGAGTTGTTGTTGGAGTCACTGAGAGTACAGGTTGTTCCTGAATCACCGCCGGTATTGACTGTCCAGGTGAGGGTGGATGATTGACCAGCCATAACCGAGAGCGGTGTGGCGTGGATAGTAGCTGTTGGCAGAGCATAGGTGGATGACTGAGGAGTAGCAGTGATTACATTTGATTGGATAGTTTGAGGGGCAACCGTCACCGTGACGTTTGCGCTATTTTGGCCAGCAGTATTGGTGCAGGTTAGGGTGTAGGTCGTGGTCGTGGTGAGCGCGCCGGTAGACCAGGAGGCACCCGTGGCTGAGAGTGAACCATTCCAGCCGCCTGTTCCATTACAAGAAGTTGAGGGATCACCGCCGTTTGAGACTGCCCAGGTGAGGGTAGAGCCCATACCATAGCTTACTGACGTTGGAGTAGCAGTGAGGTGGACGGTGGGGGTGGTGTAGATGGTGGAGGGGGAGGCAACAATATTATTACCTGATGCAGACTGAGGATTAACAATAACCGTGACGCTAGCAGTGGCTGAGCCGGCGGGGTTGGTGCAGGTTAGAGTATATGAAGCTGTTGCTGTAAGTGGACCTGTTGACCAATAACCACCAACAGCTGAAAATGGACCGCTCCAACCGCCGGTCCCGACGCACGAGGTTGAGGAATAGTCCGCACCTCCATTGTCAATAGTCCACGTTAATGTTGAGGCCGAACCATAATTTATGGTAGTAGGGTTTGCTATAAAATTCTCTATGATTGGTGCATTTGTCGGCTGAACAGTTTGAGGATTGTCTACGCCAACCGTAGCTTGAGCACTGCCCTGACCCGCTGAGTTTGTACACGTCAACGTATACACTGTTGTGGCAGTGATACTACCTGTTGATTGAGTACCGCCTGCAGCCGAAGGCGAACCGCTCCAGCCACTACCTGCAGTACAGGTAGTACTCGAATCACCGCCATTATTAACAGTCCATTGCAGTGCTGAAGAGGATCCAGAGTCTACTAATGTCGGAGTGGCTGTAAGAGTTACTTTCGGAGCAACAATGCCTGATGTTGTTCCTTGAGGGGTCACAGTGATAGTGGCACTACCGGCTGTGCCGGCTCCATCGCTTGAACACATCATGTAGTATGTAGCTGTAGTATACAGCGGACCTGTTGAGAAAGTACCGTTTGATAAAAGCGATGCGGTATCCCAGTTGCTACCAGCATTGGTACTCAACGCACTGCTTGGATAACATATTGTGTCTGCTGGGACAGAAGCACCGGAAGTAGTCCATGTAAGAGTTGACGATCCACCATAATTTACCGTGGTCGGACTAGCAGTAAGATTTAAGTGTAACAGATAAGGATGTGGCAATGTAGAATCAGTGGTAACTGTAGCAGTAGCACTTTCTGTACCGACTGAGTTTGTACAGCTCATAGTCCATGTTGTCGCTGCATTAATGGCTCCTGTAGTTCCGCTACCGGAACCAAATTCATACGGATAAAACTTTTCACCGTCCCCATTTCCATAATTACTGTTGTACAGAGTACATGTTGCTGTCGGGTCTCCGCCGCCGCTTATATCCCATGTAAGGGTTGAAGCGGCAGACGGATTGAGTGAAGCTGGACTTATTGAGGTTGGACTTGCACTTAAACTCACCGTCGGTAACGTGTAAGTAGCAGGAGCTACTCCCACAGTCGTATATGCATACTGCGTTGCGAATGAATTTGTGCACGTAATTTGATATTCGGAAGTGTGCATAAGCGGACCAGTTGACAGAGAGCCGCTAGTCGCCGGAACTGAACCGCCTGTGCCACTCGGGAAACTAGCGCCATTAACACCATCCACGCTACATGTTGCGTTTGCATCTCCTCCATTATTTACTGTCCAAGAGATTGTCGAACCCATGTTGTAACTGACCGAAGCAGGACTTGCAGTAATCGTCATTGAAGGAAACGTAACAGGCCGAGGGGTAACTGTTACGGTAGCCTGTGCGGCAGCGACTTGCGGACCATTTATTGAACTGTAGCAAACTATTGTATACGTATATGTTCCAACATTACCGAGGTTACCTGTTGAAAAATCACTGCTCGATGTACCACCGCCGATAGGACCGCCGCTAAAGTGAGCACCATCTGTGCCATTATTACCGCTAGCCTGGCAGAAAGTTGATGTATTACCTTCACCATTAAAATTCCACTGTAATGTTGAGGCGGTTCCCTGAACTACTGACGCCGGATTTGCCACAATAGATATTGTCGGAGTACTTGCTGATACTGTTTGAACAGGAACAGAAGCCACTGTCCCCAGTGCAACAAAAAATGCGAGAAGCGCCAGCCCACATGATAATAATTTCTTCATAAGATTAAATGCAGTATCGATTATGTTAGTAAGATACTCCACCATAATACAATGCTTTGCATTAACAGCAAGAAACCATTGTTGAAAAATCGTGTATAATTATGTGCACGCACGTACTACTTACATAATTATATAAAAATCACCTATGAACTCTGCATATAAAAGAACAATAATCATTGCAATACTGCTCGCCGGGATTTTATCGTGGATATATATAGCCTTTAGAATATATAGATTTAATATTCATACCTACATTTCTTCTTCCCAGTATCATCTCACTCTTCACCGGCATCAACCTGCTTCAATAGCAGATATCCATTACATATCCTCGTGGATGACTTTTGACTACATCACCAAAGTTTTTCATCTGCCACCATTGTATTTAAAACAGACACTTAATGTGAAAGCTTCAAATTACCCTTTTATAACTCTTCAGCAATATGCAAAACAAGAGCATCTGAATGTTTTAACACTTACTCGGAACACACAGAATTCTGTTAAACAATTCTTAGCTTCTTCAACACCACAATAGAGATGAACGCGATTCTTTCTGCCACGCTCTCATATATCCTCCTCTATAAATATATAGCTCTTTTTTTTATAGCATATTTAGCTTCCCTCTTTCTTCCCATCCCTTCAGACTCGGCGCTTCTCGCGGCAGGAGCTTTTGCAAGCCAAGGATACCTGAATATTTATTTTGTACTCGCAGTATCACTTGCCGGAAATATTCTCGGCGACCTGACTGGATTTGTTATCGCCCGCCGGTATGGTAAAGAATTTTTAGTAAAAATAGGATTGCGAAAAATGATTCACTCGAAGATCTTTACCAATCTCGAAAAATTCATCGGCAATAATCCTGGACCAACTATTTTTATCACCCGTTTTATTGGTTCGCTTGGACCATTAGTTAATATTTTAGGAGGCCTGTCAGAAATGACGTTTAGAAAATTTTTTGTTTATGAATCAACAGGAGCATGTGTAGATACTCTCGCATTGGGCTTGGCGGGTTATATTTTAGGAGATGAATGGCAGAATATGACCGTGACTATCGAGCTTGTGAGTGCGGGACTTGTGATTGTAATACTCGCTTTTGCGGCCAATAAAATATACTTCCGAAAATTATTTAAGGAATAGGCAGTAGTTTATATGCCTTGATTGAGAAGCGCTCGCGTACTTGGCCCCACCCTGCCTATAGGATCAATACCATGCTTACTTTGATACGCCATTACAGCACTCTCCGTCAGATCTCCGTAGTATCCAGTTATCGGACCGGAATATATCCCATCGGCGGTCAATCGCTGTTGAAGCGCAGTAACGTCTGCGCCAGTGGAACCCAGGCTTAAAGGATTTGCAAATTGGTATGTTGATGATGAAACATTTGAAGCTGAGGCCGCAACTGAAATTGTTGATGTAGGGGCGCATAACTCACCATTTATTGTACTGTACACGTTGCCCGCAGGGCAGCCTACTGTTGTGGTAACCGCCGGAGCAGAAACAGCAACGTTTGATAAACTGGATACACCGCCGAGCGACATAACAAACTGATGATAATTTCCTGACAGATCATCGAAGCCGATAATGAGCGGCATTGGCAGAGCTTCACTGCCGGTCATATTGTAGGTCATGGTATATGGGCCATTACCGCTGCCGCCGACACTGAGCCGTGTACCCGCTATAGTTATCGAAGGATTATTGATAGATTGATTGGCCGTAAAGCTTATCGTAAGCATATCCCCTCCGTTCATAAATGCACTGTTTGCATCATTTGAGGAAACAGTAAATGATGTCAGGGCTGCGGCGGATGAGTTTGTTGAGTATATTGAATTTAAACTGTTTACAGAGACATATACCACTCCGCACTGTCCCCCATTTTGGCACACTGTGATATTTGAAGATCCATATCCTGTGCCGGTAATATAAAGTCCTGTGCCATTAATTACACCTGAGGCCACGCCGGAATTTGAATTACTGGAAACATAATATCCGCCGCTGCCATATATTGAAATGGAATTTGCTTGCCCGACACTCAATGTGATATTGCTTTGACTAAACGAAATACCTGATGTTGTGTTATTAGAAGAAACAGCACCTACCGTCACGTAGACAGTTTGACAGCCCGTATCGGTCGCACAAATTGTTAAATTTGATGTTCCATAATTGAAGGCAGTAATAGTAATCTGACTTCCATTAACAGAAACACCTACACTTGAAGGATTCGTATTGCCTGAAACGTAGAGACCGTTTGAGGTCGCGGCAGTAATTGTGGTGCTCTGTCCAAAAGATACTGTTACATTTGTCTGGCTCAGTGAAAGAGAGCCGGAAGAATTTGCAGATGACGAAGAACCGAATGACGGCCACCCGACTGCGTTTGACTGAACACCATCTACAACAACATATACCGACGACCCATTTGAGATGCCATAGCTTCCAGAAGTTACCGTTGTCGAAAAATTGCCATTCTGATCAGTCGTACCTATATTTGTTGGAATTCCAGTAGTACCGCCCGACGGATTGGAATTGTAGAGAGTAACCGACGAATTTGCATCACCTGATACACCAAGCGTATATGAACTTGTATTAATATTCGAGAAATAAATAACAGGAGTTAAAGCAGCGCTCGCATGAACAGCTATTCCAGCAGCAACTATTGCTATACCACCGCATAAAAATTTTGTATATATTTTCATAAAAATATAGATTATCTTCTAATACTACGAACACAACATAAAAGATGGTGCACACATCCGGCAGACTGAGCTTTTATCAGCATAATTATATCACATTTTCTGTCGAGCCATGCATTTAATTTTAGTAGTCTTTCCCCTATTTTGGGTGTATACTGCAGCCAGATTACGAATATTTTAGAGATACAGTACACGGGGCAAAATCCCGGTCGATATTTGTCTCGATTATTCATCTAATACTTGATCTAAAATCATGCATGCGCGCCGCTGGGCACATGGTGTTGTAGGAATATGGACTATTGTATCAGCATTTCTCGACATGCCTCATCCAATGATAATGACGAATCTGATCATTGTCGGAATTATCATTCTCATTTTAGGCTTTCCAGAGAAGTCGGTCCGTGATGATGCTGAGTACCAGGAAGGAACATAGCTACTGATTCCTGAATATCCATGTAGACAAGATAAGGTTGATACATTACTAAATGTTTAGCAGGATGTTTTAATGTGTGTTACTGGGACACAAACAGATACAAAGGTTAAGGATGCTCTCATAGCTTAATGGATCGAGTACGGGCCTCCGAAGCTCGTGATGCAGGTTCGATTCCTGCTGGGAGCACATATAATAAAGCCCCCGCTGTGCCACTATGGCGCACGGGGGCTGGCGTATTGATGAGGATAACAGAAGTTTGAAGCCAGAAATTCCATCTCTCTTTCCCCATCCTGAATATAAATCACAACAAACTCATTGCCGTGCCGATCAACGCGCACGCGTGCAACTTCGGGGAAATCAGGAAGTTGAGATCCCCATATTTTTCGGGCATGCTCTGGTCCAATGCACCATACGAGAGTTTCTCCTCTCGCAAAGTTTGCTTCCGGGAGCCTGCTCTTTCCAAATATACACACACGAACATAGGCACTACCCCAGATTGCAAATATAATGCCCCATATAGCAAGAGCGCTCATAATCACCTCCTGAAAATCTTCTTTCCAAAAAATCTCTCACCACTCTATACCTCTAGTATAAATTTCTCAAGCGCGACATCAAAATCAACCATTCCCCGCCGGGCTTCGTGATATATAGATACGAGACGAGATGAAATAGCCTTAAGCTCCTGTTCTGAAAAGTTTTTTAAAGACGCCAAAGATTTTTGATACACATACGGATTGAGTCCCGAGTCCTGTGCATTTTTTGCCGCTGCCGCCTGAAGCATCGCTTTTATCTGCCAAAAAAGAATGCCGTGAATTTCTTCGGCTGCGCTTTTATTCATCTTTGCTTTTTGATAGAGGACAAAAAGCTGCTTCTTATCCCGCCTTCCGAGAGCGTCCGTCAGGCTAAACATATTAAAAGCACCCTTATCTTTTCCGGTTCCACCATTTTTCGCAAGAGATACATCGACAAACTCTTGAATTTTTTCAGAATTTTTTTCAAATTTCTTAGAAATCAGCCTTAGTCAGTTCACCCTCCAAAAACACGAAAATATTTTCCGATTCGGAAATTTGTTTTATCTTTTCAAAAATAACATCTTTCGCTTCTTTATTTCTAAAAACAAAATCAAATTCAACAATGGTTTTGAGCGAAAAAAGCCCGCTGCTGGAAATATATTCGTCAATCTGTGCAGTATTGAAAGTCTCGTCATTCATCCGCACGTGCGATGCATCAGGCTTCTTTTTAACAAGGCCCGCCACAAGTTCGTGGAGCTTAGCGCGGGCTTTATTGGTATCGGAACCATGCAAAAGATAAATCATGCCTCCATTCTACACGCTTTCCGGCATTTAAAAAGTTATCCGGAGTATACTGACTAGATACTTTGTGGCAGGCTTTTTGATGATAAGAAAATATTGTGAGATAATTTAGAACATATGATTACACAAAATAATATGGAGGGGTTTAAGACGAATGAGCAACTTGAAAATTTATGGAAAAATCGAAGCGAGTCTGCAATGTCTCTTGAAGATATCGATCATTATTTAGCCAATGTGCAAGGAGCTGTAGATAGCTGTGGAGAAGTTCAGTATGATGCTGCTGTGTGGTCAGATAGAAAAAGAGAGATACTGTAAAAGCAGAACAATCAGAGGAAATAGAAAGGCTTAGGGAGAATCATGGATACTATTAAAGCATACAGAAAAGAACATTATCCCGATGAACAAGAATTTGACTATGAAACATCTCCTTACAGATAACAGATCGAATTGTCGCCATATAATTTAAAATATGAAAGAATCATTTGAAAGCCCGTCAAAAAACGTTGATTTTCTCTCTGAGAAGGTAAATTTTAAAATGCAGATAGGAAAAGAAGTTGCTGAGCATATGCCACATATATCTGATGAAGATATGAAAACTCATATTGAAAAATATTCAAATATCATTGGTATATGGGAAGTGGAAGTGATTGTGGGGTGGATCAGCATTCGACCATATATTAGAAATTGAAAATAAAAACATTATTTCACTGATCAAGCCGGTCATGAAATTAGGGTGGATATGCAAAAAGTCAACGCATTATTTGATAACTTAAAATCTCAAAACCCTGACTTGAGAGAAAAGGTTATTTTGGGTGAAGTGCACACCCATCCTTACACAAAGGAAGAATTGGGAAGAGACCCGTGGCATCCATCGATAACCGATATAGAACAAGCAATTGAAAATTTAAAAACCGGTCTAATCCCTGGTGATAAGCCTTATTTATTTGGGATAGCCATTAGAGGTGAAAGCAAACAAATGAAAGTGATGTTTTATCGGATTGTAAAAAAAGAAAACGGAGATTATATACCTAAAGTTGTGAGTGATTGGGATTGGAAATGAACTCTCTCCGAGAGATCTCTACGACGGCATCACAAAGAAAGCCGCGTCCTCCGACACGGCTCAGGTCGCAACAACCGCAAAAAGAACGGAGCGGTCAAACGCATCGAGAAGGATTTCTCCCCGACAATGGCGCCATGTGCCATTTTTCAGCTTAAGATATTCCCATGCGCCGGCATGGTCATTTGGAACAAATGTTTCCCAAAAGACAATCTGCATTCCTTCGAGGCATGCCGGCCGGCAATGATTAAGCATCTCTTCGGCACATGCTGCCGCGCTATGAGCAAGCTGTGCGGCAGTACCTTGTGCAGGCAGACGCTCTGTCACTCGCTTGAGAATAATCATCTTTTCCTCAGGTAAATGCAGAGAAAATACCTTGAATACCGGCTCCGAAGAGCTCGAACTCCACACGAGACGCGGCTCAAATTTTTCTGTCTCCACTTCCACGATTTTCTCCTTTAGTATTGAGTACAGGGGTGTGCTAATTCTGCAGAAACTATATCACCTCTTTATGCCTCGCTCATCTCACCCCAGCTTCGGCCAATATTTTCATTGGCAATAATGGGAACACCTTTTGTTTTGTCGTCAGACAGCGCATTTTGCATGATATCTTTGATATGTTTTGAAAGCTCCGGCAGAAGTTCTTTTTTAATTTCATAAATAAGTTCGTCATGAACCTGAAGCAGGAGGTGTACATTGTTTTCCTGCTGTATCTTTTTTATGTGTGCATCAATCGCAATCATCGCAATCTTGATTATGTCCGCTTGCGTACCCTGAATCGGCGCATTGATCGCCATGCGTTCGGCGGCAGCTTTAATAAATGAGATATGAGAATTGATACCCTCAAAATATCGGCGGCGGCCAAACAGAGTTTCGGTATAGCCATTGCGGGCAGCTTCTGATTTTACACGATCGAGATATACTGCAAGGCCCGAGAAATTTTCAAAATAATCATTGAGAAACTTTTGAGCTTCTTCGCGCGTGCTGCCGAGATTTTGCTTGAGCGCATTGACTCCCATGCCGTATAGAATGCCGAAGTTGATAACTTTAGCCTTTCTTCTCATTTCTTTATCGACATCTTGTATATCCACTTTAAAAACCTGTGAAGCGACTTCAGCATGAACATCGCGACCAGACTTGAAGATATTCATGAGTTTCTCATCATCCGAAAGAATTGAAGCGAGGCGCAATTCTATCTGCGAATAGTCAAAAGCGGCAAGCTCAAAGCCTTCTTCAGCCACAAATCCCTTTCTGATTCTTCTTCCAAGCTCCGATTTCACAGGAATATTTTGGAGGTTGGGATTTTGCGACGACATGCGGCCAGTCGTGGTGCCTGTCTGAATAAAACTGGTATGCAGTCTGCCGTCAGCTTCGAGAAGCGTTGGAATTGTATCTATATAGGTCGAAAGAAGTTTTTGAAGCTCGCGATGTTCAAGAATATGAGGGATAATGGGATGCAAATCTTTAAGCTTATCGAGCTCTGATTCGCGCGTCGATTGCGCTCCGCCGGCGGTTTTTTTCATGCCTTTAGCTTTGAGGCCGAGCTTGTCAAAAAGTACGGAGCCGAGCTGTTTCGGCGAATTGATATTGAATTCTTCGCCTGCCTCCGCCCAGATATTTTTCTGGAGCTTATCGAGCTCGACATGGTATTCCTCGCTCAGCGTTTTGAGATATTCTGCATCAATTTTAATCCCCCGCTCATGCATTGCACTGATAATAGGAATGAGCGGCAGCTCGATAGTTGCATAAATATTTTTTAAATTTCTTTTCTCTATATCGCTCAAAATAATTTCGCGTGCTTTGGAAAAGCTTTCCGTTTTGGCGTACGCCAAAATATCTTCAAGCTGAGGATTGGTGATGTTAGAATCAAGCACCCAGAGTCCAATAGCCGTTTCCCGCAGCTTTTCCTCGTCTATAACTTCCTTTATTTTCTCGGGTTCTGCAGCAATATCCATACCAAACGCATCCGTCGTACCTATCACCTCTTTTACCCGCACACTGAGCGCTCGAAATTCAAGCTCCTTAAAAAATTCTTCGACTTTTTTAATATCTACCGATTCTTTCCATTCTTTTTCGGGAATCACAAAATCAATCGGCGCATCACGGCGAATCGTCGCGAGCATTTTTGAAAAGAGCGCTTCTTCCTCTCCGTTTTCCAAGAGTTCCACAATTCTATCGGTAAGTCCTGATTCTTTTTTGAATGCGGCTTTATTTTTCTTGAGCGCCTTATACATTTCTTCAATCGTTCCAAATTTCTGAATGAGAATGGTGGCTGTTTTCTCGCCAATGCCTTTAATGCCGATAATATTATCCGACGGGTCGCCGCGAAGACCCTTAAAATCCGGTAGAAGCAAAGGCCCAAAACCATAGCGCTCATTGACCGCATCTTCATTATATAAAATAGTGTCCTTAATTCCTTTTTTGAGCGTATACACCTGAACCTTATCATCGCTGACGAGCTGCATCGTGTCCATATCACCCGAAGCAATAATGATATCTATATCCTTATTTTTTTTCAGCTGTTCACAAATTGTGCCAAGCATATCATCAGCTTCAAATCCCGGCTTGTCATACATCGGAATGGAAAAAGCAGTAAAAAGATCGCGCGAACGGATCATTTGCGACACCAATTCCCCATCAGCTTTCTTCCGGCCAGCCTTGTACTCTTTATACGCTTCATGGCGATACGTCGCCTGCGGCAAATCGTAGCAGGCCACGACATAATGTGGCTTAAGCTCTTCAATAATTTTCAGTATCATCGTTGCCAATCCATAGATAGCACCCGTCGGCTCGCCTTTTGAAGACATGAAGTCGGGCAGCGCATGATAGGCGCGGTGCAAAATCGCGTGAGCATCAAGCAGGATGAGGCGTTTATTTAATTTTGATTTCTCTTGTTTTTTCATCAATATGAGTAAATATTAGCGTAAGCATATCAGATGGCAGACAATCAGCCACTTTTTCCGGCCACTCAAGCAGAATGAGATTTTTCGGATCGGACACAATATCCTGCCAGCTAAGCTTTTCTAATTCTTTTCCCGATTCTAACCTGTATGCATCTATATGTATGAGATGAGTGAATGTGTGTTTTTTTACTGCCGCTTCAGAAATCGCGTATATTTTTTCTATGACAAATGTAGGACTCGTAACAGTGTTTTCTATTCCCAGAGCGTGAGCAACACCCTGAGTAAACGCAGTTTTACCGGCACCCAATTCTCCGGAAAGTCCGACAACACAGGCCTTATCCGCATATGGATGCAGCGAATTCAAAAATTTTTCCGCAATTTTTTGAGTATCTCCAAGGCTTCGGCTTATTTCAGTCATGAGGCAATTTTAACATATAGAACTGAAATAAAATGTCTGTGATATAAATCATGCAAATATGAGAAAAGCGCAGCCGATCGGATGATCAACTGCGCCGGGAATGTTCCCTAGTTTTATTTTCCATAATGATGCCCCTCATGGCCGCCGCGGTCTTCATGACGATGGTGGTATTGGTCGTACCAGATTACCACACCATCATCGTAGATCACCGCCGGCGACTCGGGAGGATTGTTGTACCCGCCGGGCAAGAAAACCCTGGGCACGGGAACGTCAATATACAGAAACGGGACATCCACCTTGCATCCGCCGCAGAACACCAACGCCACGATCGGCAACACCAGCAATTTCATAAAAACCTCTTTTCTGAATGAGTTGAAGCGAACGAAAACTGCTTTGGCACTGGGTACATTATAGCACATTTATATGCAATAAGTCAAGCACAGCGTGCATAAGCCAGTAGGCCAAAGGGAGAGCGTTTGATATGATAAGTACATGGTTGTATTTAATGAAGATGCACAAGATAAAAAACTCGGTGAGCTTCGAAAGTCGCAGGAGGAGGATTTGGCTCAGGCTATCTCGGCAAAACTCGGCATCAGCTATATCGATCTCACTACAGTCGCTATTAATAGCGATGCTCTGCGAGTCATCTCTGAAGAAGAGGGGCGAAAAACAAATACTGCCGTCTTTGATATTGTCGCCAAGAAAATAAAAATGGCGGTACTTGCTCCCGAGAGTGATGCAACAAAAGAGCTCATCGCATCGCTTGAAGCCAAAGGATATATCCCTACCATATATGTCGCGTCGCTCCAGAGCTTAAATAAGGTCTGGGCACGCTACAAAGACTTATCATTTTCATTTGAAACAAAAGGCGGCGCACTCGATATTTCAAACGATGAGATCACCGGATTTTTACACGCGGTACATGGTGTAAATGATGTCAAAAACCTTATCACAACTACGCTCGCCCAGAAAAAAAGCTACCGCATTTCGCGGCTTCTGGAAATCATAATTGCCGGAGCATTAGCCCTCAAAGCTTCTGATGTTCACATTGAGCCTGAAGAAAATTCCGTGCGTATCCGCTATCGCTTGGACGGAGTTTTGAGCGACATTCTGCAATTTGATAATGAGACATTCCGCCTTATTTTGTCGCGTATCAAGCTTCTCTCAGGAATGAAGCTTAATTCCAAAGGTGCTCAAGATGGACGCTTCAGTATTATTTTGGAAAATATGGAAATTGAAATCCGCTCGTCTATTTTGCCGAGCGCCTACGATGAATCGATCGTCATGCGTGTGCTTAATCCAAATTCGATTGCCGTATCACTCGAGGACATGGGTATTCCAAAGCGTTTGCTCGCCATCCTCGAGCGCGAGGTTAACAAGCCGGAAGGAATGATTCTCACCACGGGGCCGACCGGCTCGGGAAAAACAACAACTCTCTACGCGTTTTTGCGAAAAGTCTATACGCCCGAAATTAAAATCCTCACCATTGAAAATCCGATTGAATATCATTTAAACGGTATCGTTCAAACGCAGACAAATGCCGAAAATGGCTATACCTTTCTTGAGGGCTTGCGCGCCGCTCTCCGCCAGGATCCCGACATTATCATGGTTGGTGAAATCCGCGATAATGAAACAGCCGAAATTGCCGTCAATTCTGCCTTGACTGGCCACTTGGTATTTTCAACCCTCCACACAAATAATGCCGCCGGCACATTCCCCCGCCTCATCGATCTCGGCGTCAATCCAAAAGTACTAACGTCCGCACTCTCAGTTTCAATGGCTCAGCGTCTCGTTCGAAAATTGTGCCCCGACTGCCGAAAAGAAGTACCAATCGAGGGACGAAACAAAAAATTAATTGATCTTATTCTTTCAACTATTCCCGAAGTAAATCGACTTGAATACATTAGTGAAATTCCAACAACCATTTGCGAGCCTCAAGGCTGTCCTAAGTGCAACATGTCAGGCTACCGCGGCCGTATCGGCCTCTACGAAGCAATACTCCGAAGCCAAGCCATTGAAGAAGCCGTCATGAATAATCCGAGTGAACGCGAAATCTGGAAAGCTGCATCTGATCAGGGATTATTAAATCTCCGCCAGGACGGCATCCTGAAGTCCTCCAAAAAATCACTGCGGTGAGCGAGCTTGAGCGCGTTGTTGATTTGGAGGGATAATATAAAAAATTGGATATCGAAAATTGTGATATCCAATTTTTTTATACCACAAAACAAAATATCCCCTTCGTGGAGTTGTGTCTTTCAAGGGAAAGCATAGTATGGAGAGGCAGCAGATAGCAAAAATCCGCTGCATAATTCTCTAGGCAATACTTTTAATACTGGATTAAAAGTTAAACATTTTTCTAAGGTGCTGGAACAGTACGCACACCGGAGTGGCAACCATACCATCCTCGATAAAATGCTATAGAGCTTTGGGGCCGTTTGCCTAGAGAACTATAAAGCGGAAAAAAGCGAGCTCAGCGGGGCATATAATGCCCTGTTGAGCGATGTTTGTATACTAGCATAAAACAATTTTAATGTCAACCCCTTCTCCCGTTCAAAATCAAGGTTTTGAACCTCAGGTTCCGCCTGCGGAAGAAGAAATTTTTCTCGATACAGCACTCCGGCCGAGCCGCTGGGACGATTATATCGGCCAAAAAATCATAAAAGATAACCTTCATATTCTCCTCACCGCCGCGGAGGAGCGAAAAACCGTACCTGAACACATCCTTTTTTACGGGCCGCCAGGCTTAGGGAATAACAACTCTCTCCGCCCACCTCATTGCCAAAGAGATGAATGCGCAGATAAAAGTCACTTCCGGCCCAGCTATTGAGAAAGTGGGAGATCTTGCCTCCGTTCTTACCAACCTTTCACCTGGAGATATTCTTTTTATCGATGAAATTCATCGTTTGAATAAAGCTATTGAGGAGGTGCTGTATCCGGCCATGGAATCTGGCAAGCTCGATATCATTATCGGCAAAGGTCCGTCGGCACGCACCATTCAGCTCGATCTGCCGCCATTCACGCTCATCGCCGCCACCACGCGCATTGCCATGATCTCTTCCCCGCTTCGTTCACGCTTCTCCGGCGGTGTTTTCAAACTTGAGTTTTATACAAAAGAAGAAATAGAAGAAATTATTAAGCGCTCGGCAAAAATTTTAAGTATTACCATCGAACAAAGTGCAGCGGAGGAAATCGCCATGCGCAGCCGCTCCACACCCCGCACCGCAAATTACTTTTTAAAACGCTGCCGCGACTACGCACAGGTACACAAAACATCGCTGACAAAAGAATCCGTAAGCAAAGCACTCACACTTTTAGGTATTGATTCGGAAGGATTAACTCAGGCTGATCGCTCAATTCTTGAAACTATCATCACAAAATATAAAGGCGGACCGGTCGGCCTCAATACCATCGCTGCTTCCCTCTCGGAAGAGCAGGCCACTATTGAAGAATTTAATGAGCCATACCTCATCCAGTGTGGCATGCTCGAGCGCACATCCCGCGGCCGAGCCGTGACCGATAAAGGGTACTCGCATTTGGGGTTGAAGATTCCGGAAAGGCAGGAGAGGTTTTTATAAGAAGTAATTTATACCACCATGTCAGGACACAACAAATGGTCAAAGATTAAGCGGCAAAAGGGTTCGTCAGACGCTGAGAAAAGTAAGGCATTTGGAAAAATAGTCCGTTATATTACCGTTGAAGCAAAGAAATCTGGGGGCAATGTCACTTCCCCCGGCTTGGCCGCAGCCATTAAAAAAGCAAAGGAAGAAAATATGCCGAATGACACCATCAACCGTGCCATTAAAAAAGCCACGACCGACAATTCCGCGCAGATGGAAAATATTACCTACGAAGCCTACGGTCCTGGCGGCTGTGCACTCGTCATTGAAGCATTGACCGATAACAGAAATAAAGCGGCACAGGAAATAAAACATATTCTCTCAAATCATGGATTTACACTCGCTGCAATGGGCGCGGCTACCTGGGCATTTGAAAAAACCCACGAAGGCTGGATAGCGCAGACAAAAGCAGAGATTTCCGATGAAGACGGGCAAAAGCTCAATGAAGTCATAGAAGACCTCGAAGCAAATGATGAGGTACAGGAAGTATTTTACGAATGCCGAATAATGAGAATTATTGCAATTGATCCGGGGTATGAGCGCCTTGGCGTCGCGATTTTGGAGAAAGAAAAAAAAGGTAAAGAGCAGCTCATATACTCCGCCTGCATTCAAACTTCAAAAAATCTTCCCCACCATGAGCGATTGGCGCATGTCTCAAGCGAGGTGCTGCGGCTTATTGCAGAATTTGCACCGGAAGCGCTTGCGATAGAAACGCTTTTTTTCAGCAAAAATCAGAAGACGGCCATGCTTGTCGCCGAAGCGCGCGGGGCAATTCTTGCTACCGCATCATTGCAACACCTTGCCGTGCATGAGATGAGCCGGGCGCTATTAAAATAGCGGTTACCGGCCACGGACAAAGCGATAAACACCAGATTATCGGCATGGTTCCAAAACTTATCGCAATCAAAAAGAAGATTAAATTTGATGACGAGTATGATGCGATAGCGATAGGGTTGGCTTTTTTTTGCCACATTAGCAACGTTATCCACACGATAATATAGAGATTGTTGCAAAAAAATAATAATCTGATAAAAATAGGGAACAAATTTATAAGATTTAATGTAAGCAACGTTTAACACCATGCAAGACGACGATAATTTCCAAAAATTTGGCAATGCGGATTTGGATACAGAAGAAGTCGAAGAGGACGAGGATGAAAGCGCTGAGGTTGGAGGAGATGATGATGATTTTGACGATGATCAGGATCCAAAAGACGATGGCGAGGATGAAGAGCTCGATACCAACGATCTGCTCGATGGAGATATGATGTAATCATCTACCAGTATATTTTACTTTCTCATTAAATAAAAACTGCACTGTATCTTCTATGGTGCAGTTTTTATTTTTATGTTGCTATATATGAGTCACCGCAAGTCCTTATTTCACAAGTACTCTGATGAACCTTCTCTTCCCTATTTTATAATCCGCACTTTTTTCAATTTTCGCAAACGGATCAACAATTTTTTCTTCGGTACCAACAATAGAAACAGCACCGTCATTAATCAATGTTCTAAATTCTGTTTTTGAGCTGATTATTTTATTTTGAAGAAAAACATCCACAAGCAGAGTGTCCTTAATTACCTCAACTTCAGGAGTATCTTCTGGCAGGCCGCCTTTTTTAAACGTATTAATGAAATTTTCTTCAGCTTTTTTTGCAGCATCCGCGCCGTGGTAGAGCGTGACAATTTCCCGCGCCAAGCGCATCTTCAAATCTTTCGGATTTGCTCCGTTCGCAAGCTCTTTTTTGATTGATTCTATATCTTCAAGCGAGAGATCGGTGCAAAGCAAGAAGTATTTTTCCAGTAATTCATCGCGCACTGACATGATTTTTCCATACATATTGTCTGGTTCATCAACAAGTGTAATTACATTGCCCCAGCTCGATGACATTTTCCGCCCATCGGTACCTTCGAGCATTTGAATCGTGAGAACATCTTGCTCAGGCTGGCCATAATGTTTCTGGATGATGCGTCCGGCCTTTACATTAAACAATTGGTCGAACCCTCCAAGCTCAACATCAGCTTTTACCGCGACAGAATCATAACCCTGCATGAGTGGGTATAAAAATTCCCGCAATGAAACTTCTTCGCCTTTATCGAAACGTTCTTTGAAATTTCTGCGATTTGACATCTGCTGGACACTGAAGCTTTCCGCCAATTCAGCGATTTCTTGGAAACCAAGCTTGGAAAGCCATGTGCTATTGTGGTGAAATTCAACCTTGGACATATCTAAAATTTTACCGACCTGATTTTTGTATGTTGTTAGATTTTTTTTAATTGCTTCAGATGTAAGCATGGGGCGTTTTTCAGAACTTTATCAGAAGGGTCCCCGACTTGTGCAGTAAAATCACCAACAATAAAAACAATAGCGTGCCCTAGGTTTTGGAATTCTCGTAATTTCCTACAGAACAATTGCACGGCCAATATGGATATAAGGGGAAGTTAGGATCTAAAACCAAGCTTTACACGCAGCTGTTTGCCTGATGCGAGTTTTTTTCAAGATTTTCTTTAACAAAAATATCTTCGACTCCGCGTGTTAAAAGCTTGTATCTTCTCAGAAGATGTATCTATTTTTACTTCTTTCTTTCCAAACATAACAGTCTTACTGTATCACAAAATACCCGACTGTGATACGATTATTAGACTGTGCAAACACCCACTATGAAGGCAAAAATCAGGCACTGGTTTCGGACTCGCCAATATTTAAAAGTCCATTTCTGGAAACGGGTTATTATGGTTGCCATTATTGCTGTCTTTATCCTCGCTGGTTTCCTTGCAATCTGGATCACAACCCTAAAATTGCCTGATGTAAATTCAATTCAAGACAGATTTCTCGCCGGATCGACAAAAATATACGACAGAACCGGCACAATTCTCCTGTATGATCTTGGTCAAAACGTCCGACAGCAGGTGGTGCCTTACGACGACATCTCTCAAAACATGAAAAATGCCACCATCGCTATCGAGGATGAGAAATTCTACCAGCACAGTGGTATCGAAGTCACCTCAATAATACGCGCGCTTTTGGCAGACATTATTACTCTTCACTTCACCCAAGGCGGCTCAACTATCACTCAACAAGTTGTTAAAAATTCGCTTTTGACGACTGATAAGACTATTTCACGAAAAATAAAAGAATGGGTGTTGTCGATGAAACTCGAGCAGGTCATGACAAAAGACCAGATTTTAAACCTCTATCTCAACGGCACATCATATGGCGGAAATTATTATGGTGTGGAAGAAGCAAGTGAAAATTTTTTTGGTACTTCATCAAAAAATCTCGATATCGCACAATCTGCGTACCTCGCCGCTCTCCCCCAGGCGCCAAGCTACTACTCTCCGTTCGGCAACAACCGATCCGCTCTCGATGACCGTAAAAATCTTGTACTTGAGAAAATGCTAAGCAATAATTTTATCACTCAGGCACAGTACGATAGCGCCAAAGCTGAAAAAGTTACATTTTTACAGCAGCAGGACAACAGTATTAAAGCTCCGCACTTTGTAATGTTTATTGAAAATTATCTCGAAGCAAAATACGGCGATGATATGGTTAAAAATGGCAATTTGAAAGTTATCACAACTCTTGACTATACATTGCAGGCAAAAGCCGAAGCAATCGTAAAGCAGTATGCGCTCTCAAACCAGAAAAAGTTCAATGCTTCAAATGCAGCAATGACCGCAATTGATCCGACAACAGGACAGATTCTTGTCATGGTCGGTTCGCGCGATTATTTTGATACAACAATTGACGGCAATTTCAACGTAACGCTTGCCCACCGTCAGCCAGGCTCGGCATTCAAACCATTTGTATATGCCACCGCTTTCAATGAGGGCTACACGCCGGATACTGTCGTATTTGATGTTCCTACTCAATTTTCAACCGCGTGCGACGCCTACGGCAACCCTCTTTCTCCAGGAGCAGATTGCTACACGCCTCAAAATTATGATAATAAATTTGTAGGACCTATTAGCTTCCGTGATGCATTGGCTCAGTCACGCAACGTTCCGTCAATCAAAGTACTCTATCTTGCTGGCATACAAAATAGTATTACTACGGCTCAAGATATGGGTATTACGAGCCTTGGAGACGCAAATCAGTACGGATTAACACTGGTACTCGGAGGAGGAGAAGTATCACCGCTCGAAATGACAAGTGCCTATGGAGTATTTGCTGACAACGGCATCCGCAATCCATACACAGGCATCCTGAGCGTAACCGATGCAAACGACAATGTGCTAGAACAATACACTGCAAATCCTCAGCAAGTATTGCCTACGCAAAGCGCCCTCCTTATCAATGATGTATTAAGCGACAACACTGCCCGCCTCCCTCTCAACGGCCCTGGTTCATCTACTGATTTTCCTGACCGTGATGTCGCTTTAAAAACTGGTACAACCAACAACTACCGCGATGTGTGGACAATTGGATATACACCGCAAATCGTTGTTGGTGCATGGGCTGGCAATAATGACGATACCCCAATGACCCATTCAACGTCCGGCCTTATCGTCGCCCCAATGTGGCGCGCGTTTATGGATGTAGCTCTGGCAGATTATCCTCCAGTCACTTTTTTGAAGCCTGCACCAACTGATCCAAATTTAAAACCGGTACTTCGCGGCATTTGGCAGGGTAATCAAACGTACACTATTGATTCATCTACAGGCCTGCTTGCTACCGATCAGACACCGGCAAATTTACGTGTTGAAAAAGCCATTCCAAATGTTCATTCGATTCTTTATTGGGTTAATAAGGATGACCCAACAGGACCAGCACCAACCAACCCTGCTAGTGATCCTCAATACAGCTTGTGGGAGCCTGGTGTGGAGGCATGGGTTGCAGCGAATGGAAGCAGTTCTCTTTTAAATTACACCGAGCCGACACAAGTTGATACTGTCAATAATCCAAATTCAATTTCCGTTCTCAATATTACTCAGCCGACAGAAGGATCCCATCTTCCCTTCTTCTGCTAAGGTGCTTGTAATGCTGCAGTACAACAGCACATACCCGATTGCCCGCGCTGATTATTATGTAAATGATAGTTTGGTGGGCAGCAGCAATACCGCTCCTTATACATTTTCATTCGTGCCAAGCGATGTGCCAAGCATTCAAACAGGTTCAAACACCCTCAAAGTCATCGCGTACGACCAGTACCAAAATACTGCGAGCTCGACAGTAAATTTTGAAGTAACACAGTAGCTACCGGTAAGCATCAGTCTTTGCGCGTTCGATCATAAATTTAACGGCTTCGTTTGTATTAACCTCTTGAAGCTCAATAGTGGGATATTTGTTGTGGAATACTCGATATATTTCATCAGCAAATGCCTGGCCTACCATCGGAACTTTATCAAAATCAAATGATATGACTTTAAATTTTTCGAGACCGTGAAGAATCCTTCTTGCCTGCGAACGAGAAATATTAATTCCGCTTGTTGTATATAATTTGACCTGAATTTCAGTTTTATCAAAACCATAATCACTTTCCTCACTAAGATTTGTGTATTTTTTAAACACATCACTTAAATGCCTGTGTGAATTTGTTTTGATTCTAAATATGACGCGGGTACCTCTCTTTGTTGCTCCTATTTTTCGCGCAGCAATATCTTGTGTCTTATTATTAACAGTCATAAGATACCCGAAACTGTCCAGAATAAAAACATCTGAGGCTTTGGAAGTGAAGAAAATTCCCTGTCCTGTGTGAGATTTTGGAATTGTTGTGGTTTTGCCTTTAAGGATGTCTTGAATAGCCTCGAGCTCTGATTTAAGTTTCTTCTTTTCCATTACATTTCTAAAAACACCCACACCGACGTCATTTATGATAAACCACAACTCATCGTCATTTATTGATAACTCAATCGATATTGTTTTCGATTTTGAATGCTCAATTGCATTATTTAACATCTCTGAAAATGCAAATGTAAAAATATTTCGGATATGTTCTTTTAATTCAGAAATTTGAGGAAATTTCTCCTCGATTTCCATTAAAATCTTATGCTCTTCTAAATGAAAATTGGACAGCCTTTTAAAAAATTTACTTGGCAAAACATCCGGATGCTCTTTTATATATTCTGGCAATACATAGAAAGCATTCTTTGTGGACCCAATTCTTATAAGCTGCTTTACCTCTACCAATTGTGCTATAAGGACACTTACATATTGTCTGGAGACACTGAAAGAGTTGGTAAAATCCCTAGTATAGATTTTACCATTATTTTTAGCCATTTCTAGTATTTTATCCTTATTCAGTGTTTGCATTGTAAACTAATTGTAAACCAATCCATATTCAATTGTCAAGTAATTGTAAACAGACCGATACTCTGATGAAACATAAAAGATAAACCTCTTGCTTTTTAACATTTCCTGAGTATTATCTCATCCAGAAACACTTAACCGAAAGGATGTGTTGTATGTCTAGTAAGACCGAGAGCGCGGGTCATCGGCGGTTTTTGTTGGTAGTTCTAGGTATTATTGCGGCCTTCGCAATTTTTGCCGGAATGCTTGGCTTCATGATTGAAGCCAGCGCCGAAAAGATCTTCGGCATAGCAAGGATGGGGCTTGTGTGGGGCTTCTTCGGGTTTGGAATGTTTCTTTTTGTTCTCACACTTTGTTTGGGCGGCCTTGTGATCGACCGATATGATGAGGATGGACAGTGCAACAGTAAAATACTTGAATTTATTGATCACATCTCAGGCCCCTCTTCCTCTCTCTTGTGTTCCTGGGAACAAGCCTGCCGGCGGCCTCTCTCATCATGCTCTGGAACATTCCTCATCACCATATTGCATCACTGGTATGCAATACCGCAGCCTTTCTTATCGGACTTGTGCTTGATATGGTCTTTTTTCTAGTGATCGCATTTGATGACTAGAAATTATTGATCAAAAGGTGCTGGGTAAAAGAGTCTCCTCCACAAGGGTGACTCTTTTTATTTTTACCTCATATCCTTCGGTGCTTTCGTACCCATTTCCTTTTGGAGTGCCTCAAGAATCTTTTTCTTGTACATAAACAAAGAATTTTTCATGGCCGGGCTGACTTTTACGAAAAGTGTCGCATCGCGGATGTCTATCTGCCCTTCCTCAAGCTCTATACGAGCCTCTCGCGCGATAATTTCTTTAATCTGGGTCTGTATGTCTTTAGAGCTATTAATGAGCGCCTTGAAGCGTTCTAGAAGACCCTGCAAGTTATTCATGACTTACTTATTAATAGGCATTACTAAATAGAGAAAAGAATGATCATTGACCCCTCTAATCACAAGAGGTTTTGTAAGACCATTAAATTCAAGCTCGAGGCTATCAGATTCTACAGACTGAAAGCTGTCGGTAATATATTTATGATTAAAATTTATATCAATATCGTCACCTTCGGTGACAGCCTCGAGTGTACTGGCAGTTTCACCCACATCAGCATTTTTTGTTGATATTTGAAATAATTTATCGCTTGGATGAGCCTTTATATTCAGCTTATTGAATTTGTCTGAAAAAATAGTCGCTAAGCGCAAGGAATTTGCCAGATCCTGCTTGAGAATAGTGACTGTGGTGGTGTGTTCTTTTGGAATTATCTGACGATAATCAGGAAATACACCGTCAACAACACGTGATGTGAGATACACTCCGCTATAATTAAAAGAAATTTGATTTTTTGCGACTGTCATATCAACGAGAGTGTCAGCTATATCAAGAATTCTTAATATTTCCGGAATATTCTTAACAGGAATAAGCAGTGAGGAGATTTCGTTTGTTTTCTTAAGTTTTATTTTCTTTTCAGCAAGACGAAAAGAGTCCGTGGCAACGAAATACATAGTATCACCGTCGTTGTGGATATACACACTCGAAAGCTCTGGCTTCATGCTTGAAACCGCAGAACTGTACCACACAGCCTTAATTCCTTTAATAAAATCCTTAGCATCAAGTGTAGTTATTTTTTCGCCTTCAATGTGAGGGATTGAAGGAAAATCGTCATGAGGAATAGCTTTAATAACGGTAGTTGTGCCGCCAACTGAAATTTTTGCATTTCCTTCAACATCTTCTATACGAACAGTATCGCCACTATGAATTATTGAAAGAAAATTAGCCATTATCCCTCCTGGTATAGCCAGCTTTCCTTCACTCTCCACCTTAACTGGTATTTCTATCTCAATACCAAGATCGAGATTTGTTGCCCGTAATATGAGCATTTTTCCATGTGCCTCAAAAAGGATACAACCCAAAACTGGCAACGTTAAATTTTTACCGGTTATTTTTTCGGTTCGTGCTACCGCTGCGACAAGCCTTTCTGTGGAGCATTCTATCTTCATTGTCTTTTCTTATATATTTTATCCTTAAATACCTATTACTACTATTAGCCCTGTGGATATGTGGACAGTCACTATTATCTCCTTATTTTTAAACCCTCTACGGAAATATTTTTTAGAAGAACGTGTTGATTAATTTGTGGATCAAGAGAACTTCTTTTCAGCCTCTATTTTTTATACCCAGATTATTATAAGACTATTCACCCCCTATCCTCATGTTATACGCAGCTTATCCCCAATCTTATCCACAGGTTATCCACTGAATATTGATCTGATCTGTTTCAATTCTTGGGCCAAAATAGGGTTTACTTTTAATTCGCCTTTTATTTTTTCGCATGAGTGAATGACGGTGGTATGATCGCGTCCGCCGAGTTTTTGACCAATAGATGGGTATGAGACGTTAAACTCCTCTCGTAATACATACATAATAAGCTGGCGTGGCCGAACTATCTCCTTTCGACGGGTTTTTTCATAAATACTCGATTCTTCAATGTTGTAAAATTCAGCAATAGTTTTAATAACATCTTTTACTGAAACAGCGCGCTTTGGCTTGCTTGTATCTTTGATAAGATTTTTAATCTCGATAATATTCAGTTCCCTTCCCCGCAATTGGGACTGTATGATGATAGAATTTAAAATTCCTTCAAGCTCGCGAATATTTCCTTCTATAGTAGAGGCTAAGAAATCAATAATTTCCGGCGTAAATTCCATATGCTGCATCGCGGCTTTCGCACGCAGAATAGCTGCACGCGATTCCTGGTCAGGATGAGGAATATCCACGATCATACCGGCGCTAAAGCGTGATTTTAAGCGGTTTTCAAGGTTTGGAATGAAGTTTGGATGCTGATCGGATGAGAAAATAATCTGTTTATTGTCATCGTAAAGGCTGTTAAACATATGAAACAACTCATCCTGTGTTTTTTCGGTACGGGAAAAGAACTGAATATCATCCATGATAAGTACATCATACTTTCGATACCTTTCTTTGAAGAGGTTTACTTTGTCGTTTTGGATTGAATTTATATAATCTGTAGCGAATTTTTCTGAGGTGACATAAAAAACCTTTTTCGACGTGGTGTGTTTGAGGTGGTTGCCGATAGCTTGAATAAGATGAGTCTTGCCACGGCCTGTTTCGCCATAAATGAAGAGAGGGTTGTATGTTGTGCCTGGTTTTTTAATGACAGCCTGGCTTGCAGCATAGGCAAGCTCGTTAAATGGTCCGACCACAAAAGAGTCAAAAGTATACCGAGGATTTAGGTTGTCTTCTCTGTTTATATAGTGTTCACTGAGCGGTAATTCGCTGGTAGAATTATGATTTTGAGCGGGTTTGGATTGTGTCTGTACCTGTTTACCTGGTTCTTTTGAGACCACATACTCTACTGCGCGCACGTCTGCCTGCGCACGAAGTGAATGAAGAATAAAAATATGGAATTTCTTAAGGAGCCAGTCTTTGGCGAAGATGTTTGGAACGCTCACATATACTGTCCCGTCCTCAATGCGGATAATATAGGTTTCTTTAAACCACATGGAGAAATTACCTTTTGAAACTTCAAGCTCGGCTTCGGCAAGAACAGTTTCCCACATTTTTTTCGTATCCATGCGCACTATTATATACGCTTGCGGGCTGTGGAGAACTTGTGGACAACTATAAATTATGTTCTGTCTTAAAAAATGTGAATCTTTACTTTTTAAGCATCTTGACATATACTCGATACCTATGAAGATCATCAAACCTAAGAAAGGCAAGCGGATGAAGACCCATGGTTTTCTTGTCCGCCAAGCAACGCGCGCCGGCAGAAACACCATCAAGCGCCGCCGTGCCAAGGGTCGTGCCAAGCTTTCTGTGTAATTATGCTGCCTAAAGCTCGAAGACTCTCCTCTTCAGCATTTGCTTCTGCTTCACGCGGTACTTTCTACCATGCGGCTCACTTTACCCTTAAAGTGAGCCGGGTTTCCGACAGTATTCCGAGCCGGTTTGCCTGTGTTGTATCAAAAAAAATAGATACAAGGGCCGTAAAACGCAATGTGGTTCGTCGTCGCTGTATGAACTGCTTGCGACCCAAGATCGCTTCCCTGCCTGCTGGGCTAATCTGCATTTTCTCTGCTAAAAAAGGGGTGTTGGAATTAAGTTATAAAGATTTCGATCTCGAGATTTCTTCTCTACTTGCTAAGGCTTTTAACAAAAATCTGGTAAAATAAAAAATATTTCCTCATGTCTTCTTTCTTTTCGATAGTTTTTTATACTCCGCTGTACAATGCCTTTGTTTTTCTTGTGGATATTATGCCGGGGCACAGCGCAGCACTCGCCGTTGTCGCACTTACGATCATTATCCGGCTCATCCTGTTTCCTCTTTCCCGCATGGCTATTAAGACACAAATTCTAATGCGCCAGATTGATCCGGAAGTTAAAAGGCTTCAGTCGACTATTAAAGACAAACAGGAGCAGGCTCAAGCCCTCATGAAACTCTACAAGGATAATGGAATTAATCCATTTGCAAGTTTCTTGCTCCTTCTTATTCAGCTGCCAATTCTCATTGAGCTCTACTCAGTGTTTCGCAGCGGATTACCCAAAATTAATTCTGCTACACTCTATAGTTTCGTGCATACTCCTGCATACGTAGCCATGACTATCGTTGGCATCAATCTTATTAAAGGCAGCATTATTCTCGCGCTTCTTGCGGTGATTACTCAATTCATTCAGATAAATCTCGCGCTTCCCAAGGTTGAAAAAAAGAAAAAAGAACACGGCAAGCCATCATCACTTCAGGATGATCTGGCGTACAATATGAATATGCAGATGCGCTATATCATGCCGCTTGTCATGTTCCCTATCGCCTACATCTCGGCTGTCGTTGGTCTCTATATTACTGCCGGAAATATCTTTACCATACTCCAAGAACTTTTTGTACGCCGCAGAATGCAGAGGCAGTTTGATGCTAAACTCAAAATCAAATAAATACCCTTTTCTTAGTCTGTGGCCGAAATTCTAAACGACCATAGCGTGTAATCATTTTTATTGGTGAAAATGATGTATTTACCGTCGGATGTTACAAATGGACTCATAATATCTAAATCTTTCTTGTATAAATTGTGTATGTCGGCTAAAAGTGTTGAGGTGCCCGTGGTGCCATTGATTTCATATATAGAGTCGGTAAATGAGACAAGACCCTGGTACCAGCTGTCTGGGTAGCTTGTAGGTTGAAGAGAAATCGGAACTCCGCAGTAAAGCATCGTAGTAGTGATATATGACCACGCACATTTATCGGCTAATGTTTGGAGATGAGTATTCAGATTTGTGCTTGTCGCTGTTTTTGTATTAAGTGCTTCTATTTGCAGGTTGAGTCCGTCGTCGCTGTATGCAACATGATCGGCTGTTGGATTTGCAACCGCGACAAGGCCTGTAATGCCATCCAACACTTTTTTCATGAGATTTGTTTTTAGGTTGACGAAAAACATGTAGCCAGCAACGCCAGAAGATGGTTTTGTGGTGAGAGCAATTATGTTTGCCTGCGGCCAGCCTATTGTCCACTCACCAAATGAAGAATTAAAGAGGGTTGATGCTTTGCTGCCATCAGTATTAGAGGTTTGTATCTCTTCTCCGCTTGCGGTAGTCGGCACAGCATACGCTATTTTTTTTGTGTCGGGTGAGACAGCAAGTGATTCGATATTGGTTGGCAGGTATGTTCCCAGGAGTGCAAATGATGTCTGAGAGCTTGTGCCATTGCCGCTGCTGTATGAGGGCGTCAAAACAGCACTGTAGGAAGTGATAGTATCCGCATTTGATTCATCAGCCGAGCGTAAAAGAACCGTAGTAGCGTTGTTTCCCCATATTGATTCATAGATTTTTGAAAAGGTGGTATTGACGAGTTCGGAGGTCGTACCATAGGTGAGATTTACTTCAGTTACATATCCTGTGCCTTTTGCTGCATAGCGCACAATGGTAGTGCTGCCGATGGTAAATGATCCTGCTCCGGCAACGGGCCCATTTGAGAGTTGCATGAGGCGAGCGAGTACCACTCTGCCTGATCCTGGCGAGCCTGGTCCATTAGTCTCTCCCCCGCCCTCTTGCTGATTGAGGCCAATACTTGAAGGTGTACCAAATGGCAGACTGCTGCCGATCTGTGAATGTGAAGAAGATGTGGTTGAACTTTTTCGTATGAAAATAAAGTAGCCCAAAGCCAAAATAGCGATGAGGAAGAATATTATTGAAGCAATAAAAGTTTTTTTCATATAATTTTAATTATCCGAGCCAGTATCTGCTGATGAGGTAAGTGCTTTCATTGCATCGTCGCATGCCGTCCATCCAGGACCAGGAGTTGTGAATGCTGGTGCAGGATATTCTGCTGCAATAAAAAGACCGCTTGAAGAATAGATATCAACTTCGTAGCTAGCATTGTCATAATTAACACCAGCAATAGAATTTGAATGAGTGCCATCCGCATCTCTAAAAGTAAATCCTGCTTGAAATTGGTGTCCTGTTCCATCACTGCTACAAGCTGATTGACAGGTATTTGGGTTGCTGCCAGAAGAAAGACATGTTTGTAACGTTGAAAGACAGTTTTTATAACTAATAAATTGATTATAATTTGAAGCATCAGTAGCTATATATGAAGGCCCATAGCATGTATTTCCTAAACATCTTTGTCTGAGATTCCAAAGACCGGTACTCGGAACATCGATACATACATTACTTGTATTTGAAACTGAAGTTGCCGAAACTGCTGGACTTGTTGTGCTAAGTGTCGACGCTGGCACACTTGTCCCCGACAAGCTTAAAAGTGTCGGATTGATCGTATTTAAAATAACATACGAACCGATAATAAGAAGCAGCCCCCACAATGTACGTATAATAATAGTTTTCCCTTCCGTTTTATTATAAATAGCATCAGTCGACATATAAAGAATACCTCCATATACAATCATAACGACAGCAATCACTGCAGAGAGAGCAATAAACAGCTTATACATACCAGCTATATATGTAGCCAAACCTGGACTTACTGCTGTGCCGTTTGATCCTGTAGGAAGTGAACCAAGGGTCAGACTATTATTTCCAATCGGTAATGGCACCAATAACTCATAATTGTCAGTGCTACCACTTCGATATCCGCTTGATGTTGGATTTTGAATGCAAGTATTTGTATTCCCTACATCGCAATGGTAGCCATTTTGACAGCCTTCGTCGTCTGAACATGTGTCAGCATGAGCATAGTGCATGTTGAAGGAACCAAAGGTAAAAAATCCAGACGTTAAGATGAGTACAAACAGAAGAGAAAATAAAAATGTGCGTTTCATTGTGTTTATTGTCCGGAACCAAAGTTTACATTAACACTTGCTGTACTTAATTGGAGCAGTTTATCAGCATTACTTGCACTTACCGACAATATCGACTGACCGGATACATTTGCCGGCGGCTTTACCGTGAGGCTGTTCCCTGCTTGAGCAGATGCCTGGGTGCCGTTGACTTGCCAGCTGAAGCTCAACGGCGACATGCTGTGCGGATATGGTGTGCTGAAATAATAAGGGACAGCTTCCACAGTGAGATCGCTATCAGTTAAGGTATATGAAGATTGAAGTGCTTGATTGTAGAGTGTTCCATACAGAGGACTATATTTATATAAAGTTAGTTTTGGTTGTCCATAGTCTATGTCAATACTGCCTGAACCTACGGATGTACCATCGATTGTTGAGACAACCACATTAATTGTAAAAGAAGACTGCACGAGTTCCCCTGGAATTGTAACTGAATCACGTCCATAGCCAGAAGCTCCCTGAATAAGCATATCCCCTTTGTCCCAGGTGTAGATAAAGTCTTTAGGATTTGTAACACTCAGGCCGGCAGTATCAAACTGAGGTATAGCGACAATAGTTACATCACCCTGGTTTGGCAAAAGGGCTTTGCCTTTATAAAACGGCGGAGTATATGAATTTGCCTGCCATAGCATAGTAACTGTTGCGGGCTTTAAAATCATAGTTTGATCAACGGTTGTGCCATCATAACCAACTACTGAAACATTAATATTTGCGACACTGCCAATATCTCCCATTGTCATGGTATACGTGGTGTCATCAATGCCGCTCGCGACCTTTTTTCCATTTATGGTCCATGTGATAGCTGCCCGCGTCAAATCAGTCGAATAGCTTGTGAGCGTAAGCGTCTCACTTTCAAAAGGTCTGGGCGTAGAGTCTGAAGCTGTAAGATTTGTGGAGTCAAGGGCTGTAGGAGAAGTGTAAACAGATGATGAAATAGCATGAACTTCTTTACTACTAAAGAAAATAACACTGAAAGAAATAATACCTACGACAGAGAGTACGTATGAAAACGTAAATAGTTTGCGCACCATACTCATTAGTATACTATAAAATATTTCAAGCTGCTGTGTGATATTCACTTCAATATAAAAAGGTCTATCATTAGGCTGAACTCATTTTTCGCATCCTATCTCTTTGTTTTTGCAGCGCTATCTGCTGCTTGTTAAATAATGTATCATCCTTTCTAATAATGTATATTTTTAAGGCCAATTCTCCAATATCTGATATAAAATCACCAATTTCTGGTATAAAGCCGAGTATAACGCCAACAAGCGATGTGATAATAAGCTTTGTATTTTGAGTCATCGGAGCACGCCGCATGTAAAATATCATATCAAAAAATGCCTCGCTGACCGGGTCGATAATATCCCCTACTATAGGAATGAGTCCGATAAATGCCAACGCAACGCCCATGACGATAAGAATCGTTGAAAGCCATAAAGGCATTCTGTTTCTTGGTTTAAATGCTCCGTCTGCCATTTTTATTATTTAGGTATGCTATTTCTTTTCAGTGCCAGCAACTCCTGCTCCATTTTTCAAATCATCCTTGGCTTTTTTGATAGATAATATCTGCGATGGGTCGGAGGTAATGATTTGGTCTTCGGTGTATGAAGCAATGATTTTAATGGCAACATGCTTTACCCCGGCAAAGAAGATTCCTTCCCCTACCCCTGACTCAAGAAGGAGATATTTTTCTTCGTCAGTGAGATTGAATGTTTGCTGAAGCTTGTCTATTGATGTTGGTGATTGTTTGAGAAGGATTTGAATGGAAGAGTTGGTAATAATCGGTAAGCCGTAGCTCGATTTCATAAAATCATCCACATCTTGAGTGATTGTGGCGAGTCCAAGATAATATTTGCGGCCTCGTTTTGCTAAAGAAAGAAGAAATGAAGCCGTATCATCAGATTTCATCATCCACCATGCCTCGTCGATGACGAGCAATCTTTTTTGATTGTTTTGCGAATCGTGTTCCATATATAGTGCATGACAATATACATAGCAATCGGCTTGAGCTCGTCTTCCATATCGCGCACGGAAAAGACGATGAACTTTTTATTCATATCAACGTTGGTAGGTCGGTTGATGAAGCCAGCCCAGGTGCCGCGGGTGTATTTGGTCAATCGCTGAGCGAGCGACTCCCCTCCTTCCATGCCGGCGAGCACGAGTTCAAAATCGGAGAGAAGCGGCGGTTCAACGTCGGTAAAATTTGAATCGGGAGTGATGTCTTTAAGAGCGTATGTCTCGCTGATGGCACGATCTATCACTGCATCTTCTTCAGGTGTGAGGCCTCCCATCATGAGGCGGAAAAGGCCAACAAGGTTGATAATATTTGAGCGTAATACTTGGGCCGGCGACTCATCTTCCCCTACTGGAGGCAGGTCGAATGGGTTGATATGGTGCTCGGAGTTGAGGGAAATATTAAAATACCGGCCGCCAGTCGCTTCGGCAAGATATTCATACTCACGCTCAGGGTCGATAACGATGACGTCGGTGTCAAACATGAGCGTTCTCAAGATTTCGAGCTTGGTTGTGTATGATTTTCCTGAACCGGATTTTGCGAATGTAATAGAGTTATAGTTTTCAAGAGTAAATCTATCGAACAATACTAATGATGAATTGTGTCTGTTGATGCCGTACAAAATTCCTTTATCAGAAGTAAGATCAAAAGAGACAAACGGGAAAATGCTTGAAAGCGGCGTAGAGTTTATCTTTGAGTTGACTACTATTTCATCATTTCCGAGCGGCAGAATACTTCGAAAACCTTCCATTTGCTGGAAAAGGGCAGGTTTGACATACACCATCTTCGCTTCAAGGATAGATTTTATTTCTGACTCTATTTTATCTAGTTCAGCGTCAGTTTCTCCGTAAATGGACATATATAAGCCGACATCAAAGAGTTTTTCTTGAGCCTGCTGGAGACTATCGCGCAATTGTTCAAGGTCTTGATAGGCGGTATCAAGGACGGGATCGCGCACCAGCCCCTTCTCTTCCCTAATATTTATTTGGCTTTGAACCTCAGCGACCTTCTTTTGGAAATGTCTTAAAATGGTAGCTGTCTCGATGGGGTGAATAAAAATAGAAATATCGAAAATGCGATCGAGGTTGATAATTGGTGCAAACCAGTTTTCGGAAAGGAAACGCGGATATGAAATGACAAAGAATGTTCTGACAATTTTATCGCCTAAATTGAGCGAACGCGGTGAAACTTTTAGCGCCGATGGGGCGATAATATCTTTAAGCTCAAGAGCGGCTGCCGCCGATACTTGCTGCGGCAAAATAGTGCTGAGCTTCGGGTCTTCCTTTGTATCTTTTATGAGTCCAAAAAGTGCCATATTATTTTATGTAAGTTTAATTGGTTTTTCGGTTTCTCCCGGATTGAATATTTTATAAAAAAGCTCGATGATTTCTTCAGTGCCAAGCTCGGCCACGCGCACGCCGCAGCGCATCAATCCCTGCTCTATGACCGAGACACGTTCTTCAATTTGAGCCCGATTTTCTTCGAAAAGTTCCTGATTATCTTTTTTTACTTCCTCAGTCGACCGGTGAGCAAAGAGATTTTTGAACGGATTGCCTTTTTGAAGCACGGCCGGTGAATATGGAATGACGATAAAAAATGTTTTCGTCATAATATTTGTTGTCTCGGTGAAATTTTTTATGAAGCCGATATATTCCTGAGTCTGAATCTTCATAAGGTCATTCATCTGCTTTTTGATGCGATCATCAAGAAGCGCCATATACGGCCGTATATCAAGCTTGCGCGATTGGACGAAGATTTGGACGGTAAAATCAATGGAGTTGAGAAGATCCTGGAATTGGAACAGAATGGCATTCTGTTCCTCCTCTGATTTCAAAGCGAAGTTGATTGATGAAGCCATCACGATCGCACGCATCGAGTCGTCCTTTAAGATTGCATAGCCGTTACGCACCTCTTTCAAAGGTACAAAATCCTGAGTTGCCCTGTCTGATTGAGAAGCCATTGTAGTGTAGTGTATCACGATTTACTTCGTGATCTATAGATTAATTTTTATCAGTTTGATCTGTGCCATTTTCTTCGGCATTGAGCGAACTTCTGGTATCTAGATTCCATGTCATATCTCGAAGCTTGCTCTCTGAGAGTTTTGGAATAAAGTTTGTGGCGGGTTTTTCGTCTGTAATTATTGTGTCATCTTTAAGTTTTGTGGATGAAGCTGTTATATTTTCCGACGCTGCAACTTTTTGTTCCTGCTTCCATATATAGAGCTTCGGCTGGAACATGTACATAAACAGCGATTCCAAAAAACTGATGAAGGGCTTGCTATTGACCTTGTAAAAAGCCAACGCGATACCGAATGATAGAAAGAATAGGATCGGAATAATGCTCAAGTAAATTGGCAGCGCAAAATACAATATCACCGATACACCAACACCTCCGGCAAGATAGATAAATTGCTTGAGCGTAAGCGGCCCGAAGATTTTGTCTTCAACCTCGATAAATTGAGGAACTTGGAACTTCATACTTAGTGAAAGTATATCACATCACCCCCCCTCTCCTGGTGCTACTCAATCGGTTCGCGGTACGGGTCTTGCCCATCGTATGTTTTCTTCTGCGGCACGTCAGTTTTTTCTTTGATCACGATATCTTCTTTTGGCAGACTCGCGGAATTATTAAGGCGCGAATCTATAATAGTTTCTGAAGAAGGTTTGGTTGGAGTAGGAGGGATAGGAGGGTTGACAGGAGTTGCGGGAATAGATACCGACACAGACACAGAAGGTTTTACTGGTACGACGGGGGTAGTGGCTGCAGTTGATACATTCTGCGATACTACAAGCGGCATAATTGCTTCTTCGTGTGAAGCTACGGGAAGATTCGCCGGCTTAGGCTGTGTTTCTGAAACCTCTTCACCTAGAGGTTTTCTTGATGTAGGTCTATCTGGGTGTGTAGCGGTCGATGCTTCGTTTAAATTTTCCTTAAGTTCGTTGATAAAAGGAGCAATGATTTGTTCATCAATATCTTTTTTAAGGCCTGCCAATTGAATATCGTCGGCATCAATATCATCATCAATCTCCGCATCAATATCATCAAAAGATATTTTATCTAGGAACACAAGAGACAGTATGGTTTGAAGAATTTCAATTTGATCATCGGGAAGCTTGTGTGCTTCTCCTATTTTTTTTACCCTTTCAACCATGTCAGTGGAAATGAGCCGCGAGACCATGGCATCAGGAAGTTCTTCAAAAATATCTTGTAATTCTTTATCGTCGTTCATAATTATGTTGTTGATTTTTTACCGTCATCACCCTTTTTATCATCATCCTTCTTCTCTTTCTCGCCTGCTTCTCGAACATCATTATCCTTCTTGTCATGCTCTTCTATCTTCTTGTCATACTCAGCTTTCTTATCATTGTAGGTGTTCATGGTTTGAGCATGAGCTGCCATGATTTTTGGGAACTCAGGATCATCGGGATTAATCCGTGATAGTTCATCGATTTTTTTCTGCTGCTCATCAGCATTTTGTTTAAGACCATCCATCTCTTTCTTGATAGCATCAGCTTCTTTCTTTAGCTGATCTCTCTCTCGTTTGAGTCGTGGAAGCTGATCCTTATTCTTTTTCTTGCTAGCCTCTTTAAGTATTTCCTGTGCTGCTTCTACATGTCCGCTAAATGTATTCTGGTATGTTGCAACATTTGAAGCACTGCCCAGTATAGGCACTTTTTGCTTGGCTCTTGAATATGTGCGTTCAAGCCAATTTCCTTTGCGCAACACTTCTTCTGCAAACACTTCTTGTCGAGACACTTTTTGATGACCTTGTTCTTTAACGAGTTTGTCTGTGTTTGCTTTGTATAGTTTCTTTGCTTCCTCATCTACTTTAAGTATATCGGCATTTGGTCCTAATTTTGCTACTGCCTGTGCGCGGGCTTCTTTCATTAATTTACCACCGCTCGTGTAAGTGTGTACATCATTACCCTTCGCATCTTTGGTAGTCTGTCTGAATAGTTCTCCTTTATCGCCAAGAGCCTTTGAACGTTTTTTATCAGCATCCTTTTGTGCATCCACCACACCCTGGTACCCACCTTTTCCACCTGTTTTTGTAAGCGCAGTAGAAGCTTTGAGTGTTGTCCTTGCTGCCCAGCCGCCAAGACCACCTTGAGCGGCTGTATCTTGCAGCGCATCTTTATTATTTCTATTAAAATTGTATGCAGCTCTGCCGATAGTGTTGCGGAATGTTCCTCCTGCTACATAACCTGCTGCACCTGCCGTTGCTGATGCACCAGTAGCAGCAACTTTCCCTGCTGTAGTGACCGTCTTCTTGCCGAGGCTTACCATGCCGTTGCGGACGCGATCAACCGCGCCTGCAACGATACCGCCGGAGCCCGATGCTGCACTCAATGCAAGAATTATGGCAAGGTTGAGAAAGAAAATCATAATGAGAAAATGCAACATAATATCAAGCGGGTTCGGATTTCCCGGTAAAGTATTCGTGATAGTCGGGAGACTTTTTAATGGATTAGTATCTGAAGCAGCAGCTACAGATCCATCAGTAAGCTTAAGTGTGCCGCTGCTGCCATTACCATTGAGCTGGCTTACAATATATAAGAGCAGCATAAAAAGCGGGGCAAATATAAGCTGATTGCGGAGCTGATTCCACCACTTCATAGCGTAGTCTTTTGTTTGCGGCAAAATAAACATAAAGAAAGCGAATGGCGATAGCATCATGAGCACGAGAAGAATAACAAAACGCGCAATGATGAGAATCGAAGCGAATGTAAATGAAACAGCGACCATGATGAGAAATACTGATCCACCAATTCCCTGCTCGGCCAAACTGAGAAGCGCAGTGTTGGAATCACCATCAGTGCCAACGGAATTCTGAAAGTTTGTAATATCTTGATTACCGCCTACACCTAATGGTCCAGCAAAACTTGCCGAGAGAGATTTTATAGTTGATCCCGGCGGCACGATCAGATTGTAAAAATTGATTGTAACAATGTTTGAAGCATCAATAAGGACTTTTGTAAAAAAGAGGCTGAAATTTACCAGAAGGCCGACAATAATAATGTTTCTGATGACACGCTTTGTATCAATTCCGCCAAGATCGAGAATGGTAGCAACTGCAACATAGAGGATGATGAAAATAAAGACCATATTGCCGAGGTCACGGAATATTGTCCAGGCGGTATTAATGGTTGTGATTTGAGAAATCTCCGCCTGCATGTAAAGAATTCCGTATCTAATGGCAGAATCAAGGAGCAAGCCTGCTATCGTCACAAGCCAGTTGCAGACCGTAAGAATATAGAAAGCAATCCAGGATACCCCTTGAAATATACAGGCTTGCATAGAGAATGAATCATCGCTGAAAGGGTTTAGGGTACATGAGCTTGCTGCATGCGCCACATGCCCCCCGAAAGGAGACACGGTAAAAATCAATACGAATATTGCAATAGTGAGCAGAGGTAGAAATATTCGGATGATTTTTTTAATGTTATTCATACGTCTTTATTGTCCTACTGGTGTCGTGTAGGGCGGGGCAACAACCACTTCGCGCTGTGCTGTGGCGGTCAGACCATTCATATCAGTAACACTGTAACTAATCGTATATGAACCAGCGGTACTTGTGTTAATCGTGCTTGGTTTTTCCATCACCTTGCTTGTAAGGTCGTTGCCGAATGCGTCGGTAGCAGTGAAACCATAGTTTGATTCATTATATGGCTGGTTGATTTGGAGGTTTATGGCTGCTCCTCCGTTAAGTGTAATTGTGGGTGGTACTGCCGGATATACTTCAATTTGCGATATTTCCAAAAGACCAGGAGTGTCGGCTTGGACCTTCACAACCGCGCCGGATATTTTTGGAGGCAATGAACTATCCCCTACCTGATATCGGAATGGATTCGTTGAAAAATCTTGAGTGACCTCTGGGCCTGTCCATACGACCGCGCCGTTTTTATCAAGCACAACGACATGGAATTGCACTCCGTTGTCTGAAACACTCGGTACGCTCGAACGTTGGTATATCCGTATCTCTCCAAGAACAGTCGGTGTTCCCAAGGTTACTTCTACTGAAGCACAATTTGCGGTGCCTGTGGTTGCGTTGCAGCCTGCTCCAGGGGCTGATATGGAGCCGGTATATCCAGTGTCAGATTCATGATTTTCATCCCCGTCTGTAAGCGCTGTTGCTGGATGACCGCTTGTAGCGTGGGAAGCAGTAGGTAATGCTCCATTTCCGATTGCAATATTCTGAGCCGATGATTGAGGACCACCTGTTGACGAAGATGCACCAGCAGCTGCGGTTGAAAGCTGATTTGATTGTGTCGTAGCTCCGGCTGCTGCAGTATCAGATCCTTTTTTAGCATCTGCAACCAAATCGGCCAGCGGACCATTTGAGCTTGTACTGACACCGGCGTGGTATGTGGCGCTATTTGAGCCGAGAAGGCCAACAGCACTTGCAAATATAGTTTTAAACAATTGTCCTTCGAGCGCATTGAAAATCTTATCAAGATCATCAGCCGCGCCCATTTGAGTAAAAGGAACTCCAAGTGAAGCATCGAGCTGGGCAGCAATTGTGTGCCCCGGCGTATTAACGGTGCAGACACTGCCGGTACAATTCTTTCCCTGGGAAAAGAAGCCTGAGCCCCAATTGAGCTTAAGAGTCTCTATGGCTTTAGTTTTGCTTACCTGTGTTTGTATATCGTCCTGCCCCTGAAGGTATGCTCCCATAGGATTGTTAGGTATAACTTGCGTGGCCGTAAGTAAATTGTTCCAGGACGCAGGACTCTTGGCGAAATTGATACCAAAGCTTAAATTTAAGCTGAAGCTCATTTTACATTTTGCCGGTTTAAAATTGTCTCCGGTATTTGGCATATTAAGCGATAGCATCATTTGAATGTTGAGCCCAAAATCCTTACATAAACCCAGCTGATTGAGAAGTGTATTAGCGACACCTTCGGCAACATCCTCGAAGAATCCTACAGGGTCGGTAGCAAATAATGGCGCCCCTCTGAAGCCGGAGTTAATCCAATTGACGAGTTCGCTTGTCATCATCGAAAGAAGATATTTGCCGGCAGCAAGAGCTACCTCGTGTTCAATACACTCCACAATAGTTTGACTTGTGGAATCGGCTGCTACAATAGGTGCTGCCGCTGTATAGCCGGGGATACTAACAGGAACTGTTATTGGTGCAGCAATCCCTTGAGCTGTTGTCACTATTCCAATGGCCGCTAATATTTTAACGGCACATGTACTTATATCAGCATGAGCAACATCTGCTGGTTTGTAGCCTAAAGTGGCAGGCACAATAAAAGCTAAAATAAGTGTGGCGGCTATTATTTTTTTATAGAGTAAACTTATTTTCATAAATTTCTAATTGCTCCCGCTGTTTAAACTACTCAACATATAACCAGCTTCATTTGGAGAAAAAAGCGCACCTTGTGTCGTGAAAAAAACTGGGTATGCCTGAATACTACTGTAAAGCATTTTTGACGCATCATCATATTGCTTAAGTCCATACATACTCAATACAGGATCAGTCGGATATTTTATAAGCATTTCATCAGCCGCAATAATCTGGCTATAGCTGTTGATGAGATTGATGTGCAAATTAACAGCATTTGATGGAACCGTTATAGAAAGAAATGCCGTAAGTGTTTTTTGATATGACTCTATAATCGGTATTATCGCGCTAACAGATCCCGGATCGTTATTATTGGCAGCATTATCATAAATGAGAAGTTCATTGGTTGTTGTTGCAGAGGTATTTTTTATTATTGCCTCGCCAAGGGCGTTGCCATAGAGTCGGATTGCAGCAATACTATTATTGTTCGATACTTTTATATCATCTGCGGTATATACTTTTGCATTGGTCGCTGCCACACTATTGCTGCTGTCGTCTACCAATTTATTAACAAGATTGTTTTCAAAATCATCCGTTACCTGTCCCCCATTCTGAGTTTGTTCAAGATATGATGACAAAAGCTCCTTGCTGATCGATTCTGTGAGAGTTGTGCTTGCGGCTGAGTCGGTACTCGAAGCATCATCTGTGCTTGCGTCAGTGCTTGTTGCAACGACAGCAAGTGTTTTTTTCCAGCTGTCATCGTTTGGAAATGTTGGTGTCTGAGTTTGTGGTGTTTCAACAATTAAACGAGGATCTGGCTGAGCTGGCGTCTTGTATGCAGCCGCGACAGCAACGCCTCCGCCGGCGATGACGCAAGCTAGGAAAACCGGTAGTATTTTTTTTGATGGAAGTTGCACGCGATTGGCCTAATATTTAAACCATTATATCAATATTCTTGGGTTAAATGTTGAAGCACTATGAGTCATGTGGGGATAAGTTAATATGATATACTTTTGGCATGAGTGTGTTAAAGAAAATTACTGTTTTTTCAGCGTCCATATTGATTTTCTTTGTTTCTGCGGTTGTGGCTGCTGATACATCTAGTTCAATTCTTTCTCCATCCTTCTCTTCCCCATTTTCTATATCCTTAAAACTTGGTGATACTGATCCGAGCGTGATATCTCTCCAAAAAATTTTAAATTCTGATCCAGATACAATGGTTGCGACAAGCGGAGCAGGCTCGCCTGGCCAGGAAACATCCTATTTTGGGGTTTTAACCCAGCAAGCGGTTATTCGGTTTCAAAATAAATATAGTGCTGATATTTTAGTTCCTGCAGGACTCTCGTCCGGAACCGGATTCGTTGGACAACGCACTATACAAAAACTAAATACCCTCTCTGCAGACAACGCAGATTTGTCGGCGGATGCTCAGAATGATAGTCGGGCAGGTCAAAATTTAAATCCAGTCGTCTCAGCGCAGTCTTTTGCGGTGTTGCCTTCTGAAAAAATTGATATTTATACTACTGATAAAAAAACAGCTGCGCTTCAGGAGAGTTTTACAAATCTTGTGAATACGGCTCTGGCAAAGGGCGAAAAGCCAGTTATACCTACAAATCTTTTCAATTCTGCGCCAAGTCTTGTTCTCATCTATTCTCTATCAAGTCATACTGGTATGCCCGGCGTCACTCTTTCTTTAACTGGATCTGGTTTTGATTCCGATAATACAGTTTATTTTGGCAGCTCATATGTTGTGCGGCATGTATCCGGAGTAGGAACACTCACATTTGCTGTACCAGCAATTCCTCCCGGTCGCTATGATATCGTGGTTAAAAATATTTCAGGTATCAGCAATAGTCAGATTTTTATCGTAACTTCCACTACGTCGCCTCAAGTTACTGTTTCAGGAGCAACACCCTCTACTGTCACGTATGGCGGTACCGTTACAATTTATGGCACTGGTTTTACACAAACAAACAATCAAATTATTACCCAATTTGCTACAATAGACGGTGTGTCTTCGTCTGACGGAACAAGTCTGACATTTACATTCAAACCTGAGGCATTTGCGGTCATATCAACACTTGGTGATCAGAATAAGAGTTACCCTGTTCCGCTCATGGTGGTAAATGATAATGGCTATGCTTCAGCTCAAAATATTCTAACATTTGATTATTAATATGAAACGTTTTCTTGCAATCATTACCATTACCTCGTTCTTAATTTTTACCACACTATTCCCTATACCGCAGACCGTTTCCGCGGCTACTGGCATACCATTCGGAGGTTATGATCTTTGGGAATTTCCATGTACATGCACTGCTGGTGCCCTGTTCTTTCACCTTTTTGTCCCTTTGTTTTTCAACGAACTCCCTGTTGAGGGGGTTTTGGCTGCCCCGTCGGCTCCAGTAGCTTTTTCGGTTTATTATCTGCACCCTGAATCATGGGCACTAGGAATTGAATTACCTGGAGGCGGTACGGGTTGTCTTGTTGGTGTTGAACCCTACTGCGTTCCCGTTCCAAATCTCGGTCTCATCGAACCCTTTACTGGTGTTTCTCCGACAGGGGCTCCTTAGTTAGATGGGATAAAATTTTTACGCCCTAATTTTTTCTGCAAGCATTTTCCATTGCTTAAGGGTAATATCTTCTGCCCGGGCCTTTTCCGGAATTCCTAATTCACTAAAAATTTCTCTAAGGTCTTTCCCTTGATTATCCTCAGGCAGCATCCCCTTTAGATTGCTGACAAGCACTTTTCTTTTGTGAACAAAGCCAGCATGCAGAATTTTAAAAAATAATTCTTCATTAATATTATTCTCTGTAAAAAATTTTGTGGAGATATTTTCTATGAGTAATATGGCCGAGTCTACTTTTGGCTCCGGTGAAAAATATTTTGCCTTAACGGTCTCTATATATTTTGGTGTTCCATATGCCTTGACGCTGATAGAAAGAAGGCTCTCTTTTTCATCCCGAGCCACTATTCTTTTGGCGACTTCTTTTTGAAGTAAAAGAACCATGCATGTGGGCTGGTGATATGTCGTTAAAAATTTTCGCAGTAATGCACCGGTGATGTAGTACGGAATATTGGCGATGAGCTTATACTCTGAGCCGTATTTTTTCATTTCTTCTGGATCAAACTCAAGAATATCCTGATGAATGATTTCCAGTTTTTTTGAGGAGATATCGTGTGAAAATTTTTCATTGAGCAATTCAATGAGCCTGTCGTCTTTTTCGATGGCAATTATTTTTTGCGCGTAAGGGAGAATTTTTTCAGTCAGCGCTCCCTTCCCCGGTCCGACTTCAAGCACGATATCAGTGTTTACAATTTTCCCGGCCGTTACAATACTGTTGAGGGCAGCCTGAGATTTGAGAAAATTTTGACCGAGAGATTTTTTTGCGAAGAATGCCATATTTTTGTTCCCCTCCTTGCCAAGGAAGAGTTAAGGGAGGTTAATCAAAATAAACCGTCTTAATTCCCGTCCTTCTCGATCCGGTGCGTGTTTCGGCCTTGATAATATCATCATCCATCTCAACAATAAATTCAGAAGGAATATTCATCTGTTTTGATCCGAAAATTGTTCGCGTGCCGGCATATGTCAGGAATAATTTTTTTCGAGCTCGCGTCAGTGCGACATAAAAAAGCCGCCGCTCCTCCTCGGTATCTTTATCGTTCTTGTCTTCATTCATGCGTGTGTGAGGAAAAAGATTCTCCTCAAGACCAGTAATAAATACATAATCAAATTCAAGACCTTTAGACGCGTGCACCGTCAGGAGCTTTACTGCTTCCTGTTCTTTAATCATGCTATCTTGGTCTGATGCGAGTGCGGCATCGGCAAGCAAACTTTCGATTCCCTCTTCTGCCGTAAGTCCGTCGTATTTTGTGGCAAGGGTGACAAGCTCTTTTGTATTCTCAAGCCGTTCAAGATCATCCTCTGTGCCGCTTGTTTTGAAAAAATCTTCAATGCCGGATGCTTTAACGATAAATTTTAAGGTTTCGCTTGGTTTTTCTTCCATTGCTTTTTTGGCTATCTCGGTAAGCAATGCATTAAAATTCGTTTATTTTTGCTCTTGTTGCAGCAGGCAGCGTGTCCGTCTGATTTGAAAGCACCTTAAGAAGCGTTACCTTGCCGATGCCGCGCGCCGGCACGTTTATCACTCTCTTTATATCGGTCAGACTTTCTGGATTAAGAGCGGCTCGAAGGTAGGATAATATGTCTTTAACCTCTTTTCGCTCAAAAAATTTAGTACCAAGCACCTGATACTGGACGTCATGCGCCAAAAATGCCTCCTCAAGGACCCGAGATTGAAAATTAGCGCGGTATAAAACGGCTATTTCTTTGGCTGGAACGCCTGATCGGATGAGTTCTTTCGAGCGTTCGGCAATAAAATCAGCTTCTTCTGCCTCATCATAGCCGCCAAAAATGCCAATCGGCTCGCCAGGATCATTTTTTGTGAAAAGATTCTTTTCACGTCGGTTCTTATTTTTTTGAATCACCCTATTTGCGGCGGTAAGAATTGTTTGTGTTGATCGGTAGTTTTCCTCCAGAATTGTGACCTTTGCATCCGGATAATCTTCCTCAAAATTCAGGATATTTTCAATATTTGCACCACGCCATGAATAAATCATTTGATCAATGTCGCCCACGACGCAGATATTTCTGTTTTTTTGTGCCAAAAGTTTTGCAATTGTGTACTGGACCATATTGGTATCCTGATACTCATCAATATGAATATATGTCCAAATGTTTTGATAATGCTCGAGCACCTCTTTATGATTGCGAAGAATGAATACTGTTTTTGACAGAAGGTCGTCAAAATCAAGAGCCTTTTCTTTTTGAAGAAGATCTTCATATTTTTTCCAGATGTCCGCTACAATTCTCGGAAGATATTGATTGCCGGCTTTCGCGCTGTACGACTCAACCGTTTCAAGATTTCCCTTGGCGCGCGAGATGGCATTCATTATTTTCCCGGGATCAAATTGTTTCGGATCGAGCCCTGCTTGTTCCAAGGCTTCTTTTATGGCTCTTTTGGAATCTGATTTATCAAAAATACCAAAATGCCGCGGCAGATTGAGAAGCTTGGCGTTTTCTTTGATGATGTGGACGCCGAGAGAGTGAAACGTACTCATGAACGGCTTCTCAGAAAATGAGGTGGGTAGATTGAGAATGGCATTTTCAGCGATAAGCTTCTCGATTCGTTCCCTCATCTCTTTTGCTGCTTTGTTGGTGAATGTAATAGCAAGAATGTTTTTCGGTGACACTCCTTCCTTGATGAGATGGAGAATTCTGTAGGTGACTGTTTTAGTTTTTCCTGATCCGGCGCCCGCTAAAATAAGCAGCGGTCCTTCGCGTGTCAGCACTGCTTCTCGTTGGGCGGCGTTCAAGCCTTCAAGATATTTCATCGACACACTATAGCATGCCTGGGAAGGGTGTGGATAAGTGGTTGCAGTGCCTCAACGGATAGTCTATAGTTACGGCTGGCACGGTTTTTAGTGCTCAATTCTCTTTCTGAAACTCCAGATATATGGCTAATTAAGGCCATATTTTACCGAACAACTGATTATCCTTTAATCCTAGGCTTATTTTACCCTTTTCTCAGGAACCTCAGCATAGTATTCATCATCGAGTCGGTAGCACGGCAACAAAGTTTGTTATCGTCGGTATGCTTGCAGTGCAGCTCGTTGTGCCATTGCCGATACTTAATGGTGTTCATATTACCGAAGCGAGCATTCTCTCAAATGTGGCTTCAATGCTTGGTTCTAGCGTTACTCCAGTACTCGCCTTTTCAGATGATTCTGCTCCAAATTCCCAAGAAATGCCGCTTCTTCAGGCACCAGCCAACCCTCTTGGGTCTTCCACTGCCACATCTACTCAAACAACGGATACCGCTGATGCAATAAATGCAATTACTGGTCTTTTGCCAAAAACATCTCCATCCCCTTCTGTTGCACCTACTGTTCAGGCTGCTACAGTCATTTCTTCTACAGATACAACTTCAGATGAAACAAGTGCATTATCACAAAATAATGAGATCTCAACATATACGGTAGTGTCTGGCGATACGGTGAGCGGTATAGCTCAAAAGTTTGGAATTTCGGTGAATACTGTCTTGTGGGCAAATAATTTGCGCAAAACAAGTATTCTTAAGGCCGGCAAGAAACTCACAATCCTTCCTATTACAGGAGTTTCTCATACGGTGGTAAAAGGCGACACTCTTCAGAGCATCGCTTCAACATATAAGGGCGATGTTCAGGAAATTATGGCATACAACAATATGCCGGATTCTACACTCAGCATTGGCGATGTGATTGTTGTTCCAAACGGTGAATTTTCAGGTTCATCTTCCTCAAGTTCTAATTCTATTGAAGATTCAACTGCTCCCTCTAAAATAGTTGTATCAGGGCTTGCTGACGGATATTATATGAGGCCTATAAAAGGAGGCGAAAGAACCCAGGGTATTCACGGTAAAAATGCCGTCGACCTAGCTGATTCGTGTGGCACCTCTATTTATGCTTCTGCCGCAGGTACAGTAACTGTCAGTAAAGATGATAATGACTGGAACGGCGGTTACGGCAATTATGTTGTTATCAGCCACAATAACGGCTCGCAGACACTCTATGCTCACATGGAGCACCCCACAGTATCTGAAGGGGATACGGTTGCTCAAGGCCAGCAAATTGGACTTATGGGCGAAACAGGCGAAGCGACTGGCTGCCATGTGCATTTTGAGATACGCAACGGTCCAGTCAATCCTTTTTAACTTAGTCAATTTAGTTAAATTTTTTAGGCAAGTCTTTTTGGCCGATATTGCAACGCTTCGAGCACTGCTTCAGTATCGGTTTTTTCTTTGTTGCTAAGATCGGCGATGGTTCGAGCAAGCTTAATGAGCCGATGATGCGCACGAGCTGATAGATTCATGCGTTCAGCTGATGATGACAGGATCTTTTTCGCTTCGGGCTCAATATTTGCATATATCGGAATATCTCGGGCATTCATTTCTCCATTCATAGAAATGTTGCGCGGATGGTTTTTATAGCGCATAGCCTGAATATCGCGAGCTTTTTTGACGCGGTTTTTTATTATTTCGGTCGTTTCTGTTTTTTGAGTACGCTCGGCGAGCATGGCGTGATTAATGATAGAAACCTCAGTCCACAGATCGATCCGATCAATGATAGGGCCGGAAATTTTTCGCTGATAGCGGCCGAGCGAGAGCGGTGTACATGAACAGCTTCGTCCGGCAACGCCGTAATTACCGCATGGGCAGGGATTCATCGCGACCACAAGAATGACCTGGGCGGGAAATGTGCTTGTACCGCTAGCCCTGGAAATAGTTATAACATGATCCTCAAGCGGCTGGCGCAGTGCATCAATTACATTGCGATCAAACTCGGGGAATTCATCCATAAATAGGACGCCTCGATGAGCAAGCGTAATTTCTCCCGGTTTTGGAAATCGAACCTCCGCCGACAATTGAAATATATAAAGCCGTGTGATGCGGCGCTCGAAATGGTGCCTCTGAAATAATATCTCCGCCGCCGATCCCTGCTACCGAATGAATCGAAGTTACTTCAAGCATATCTTCAAAAGATAATGATGGCAGAAGGTGTGAGAAGGCTTTCGCAAGCATGGTCTTGCCGGTGCCGGGAGGTCCATACATGGCAATATTGTGTCCTCCCGCAGCAGCAATCTCGAGCCCTCGTTTTGCCCCTTCTTGTCCATGGATATCAGAAAAATCTACATCTGGCACTCTGGGTGCCTTTATAATTTTTGTCGGCGGTTGAACAGCGAGTCTTTTTATCCTCAGTACTTTTTCACCCATTTCCTCACTACTTTCCCCCATTTGTTGATCTTCATTCTGAGCGGACTTCTTTTCATTTATATGACGGATAAGATCTCGAAGAGTTTTTACTCCATATACCGTGATTGTCGAAATGAGTGCAGCTTCTCGGGCGTTGGCTTCTGGTACGTAAATTTCAGTGAAACCGGCAAGACTAGCTTCTCGCGCGAGCGGCAAAACACCCGACACTGGCCGCAGTTCTCCATCAAGGGATAGTTCGCCAAGAAATAATTTTTTATCCGGATCAAACCTGATTTCATCAGATGCCAAAAGATACGCAAGAGCCATGGGCACATCAAAACTCGGTCCTTCTTTTTTGATATCAGCAGGTGCAAGTGATATAACAACTTTTTGATTCTTACTTTTTGGCGAAGTGAAGCCGGAATTTTTTATTGCCGCACAAATTCTATCTTTTGATTCCTCTACCCCTTTATCGGGCAAGCCAACTATCGCAAACGCATGCAAGCCTTTTGAAAGGTCCACTTCGACAGAAATAATAGTTGCGCGCACGAGATTTGCTTGTGCGCTTGAAACTTTTGCAAAACTCATCCCTCCATTCTACTGATTCTTTATGAAATGAAGCTCAAGAAAAAATAAACTAATTATGAATTCATGTGCGCTTCACATGTTGTTGCTTCCGGGTTTGCCTCGAGGCGGTCATCCTCAATTTGTTTTCCGCACACAGTACAGATACCGTACGTTTTGTTTTTAATATGTTCAAGGGCTTGATCTATTTCAGCAAGATCTGTTTCAAATTTTCCAACAAGGTCATTATTTTCCTCAAATGTTTCGATCTTATCTGCGACTTCATTGCAATCAGCGCGTGTTGTATCAATATCTCCTGGTGTAGCCTGCCATTCATCTTTTGAGCGGTTGTCTGGCACTGAACCAATGTCTTCGAGTTCAGCGACAATTTTTGCGCGCTCCATCTCAAGTTTTTCCTTGTAGTAATTTAAATCTTTCATATTATGAAGTTTACCAAATTATAAGCTGTATCGGCAAGGCGCTACTTACATACATATACCTACCGAATATTCCATCTTCCTTCTTTGTTTTTATTGCTGGGTGAAAGGCCGTGCTGAAAGGCGAATGAGAATTGCTTTCATCGTAGTCTCATTGGTGGTAATGATGATTGTTGATGAATCAGGCAGCGCATACACAACACTAGGTGTACCATCAGTCCTTTTTAAAATTCGTACATTTATATTATCTACAATACCATCTTGAAACGTTAGAGGGGTATTGAGCAATATATTTTTAGGGGTGGATGATGAGATATTTTGAGTGCTTGAGGCGCTTGTGGGCTGGCTTGTTGGAGCAGCCATAGACACTGTGCCGGCATTCTCGCTTTTAAGTGCAAGTCTCGACATGTCGGCACTGAGTGTGGGTTCCCAGGCAAGCATGCCGGCAAACGCGTTGTCGTATGATGTAGTTTTGAAAACAATGAACGGCTGCGGAATGGTGCCGAGCAGCTGGTATCCGACAGCAAACTCTGGCTGAAGCGAGCGATTTAATAGTCCCGGCAGCGTGCTCGGAAGGCGCATGGTAAATGATGAAGAATCAATTGGTGTGTTTGACGCGTCAGTGCCTGTAACAATTGTTAATCCAACAAGCGAATTAGGGGTGCCTCGAGGAGTAAAATTCTGGGTTGATAGCGCGTTGGCTATTGTGCTGCCTATAGGTAGGAGGAGTGATTGCTGAGTATCGGTGATGAGTACTGTTTGTACGACAGTATTGGCCACAGGGGGTGTTGCTGACCATTTAATAATATATGCAGCGGCAAGAATACCAATAGCACCAAGGCCTGCGACTATAAAACCAATACTCAGTACAGTCATTAATAGTACTCGTGCCGGTCTTGGTACCGACTCTTCATCCTGCCGGATGGCTTCTGCCGCTGCTATTTTAATAGTAGAGACTCCTTTATGTTTTACTGCGTCGGCAATATCGCTTTCGTATGTACGCAGTGTCTGAAGGGGGTTTTTATTTGTATGAAGTTCATCTACTGATTCTTGGAAGTCGGGTCTTGGCAGCGGTGTGGGCTTTTGTTGAGCGGATTTCAGTGTCTCATATACGTTTCCTTGCGCATCAAGTATAGGGGCTTCTGGCTTGCCAGCAATGCCGTTGTTGTAGGGAGTACCATCGGGATTGAGCTTCCGATTTGGATCGTATGTAGAAAGTGCCATCCCTACAACTATATCTTGTTCTTAGTTTTTAATAAAGTGGGAATAGAACAACCTCCCCTCAGTCCCCTCCTTGCTCAGGAGGGGAAGACTGCTGATTTTAATTAAAAAATAGACACGAAAAAGGGCGGAGTTCAGTTGAACTCCGCCCTGCTGCCGTGATGCCCTGCTTGTCGTAAAGCGGGATCAGGGGCGAGAAACTCTCTCCGAATTTAGCGGCCGGGCCGCGGGTGCTGCGCCAAGTCATCACGTGATGAGCGGCGGGCGATGCTGGCCGGCGAACCGGAACTTGCGGCGGACAGACGCCGCGTTGTGTCCGGAATCCGGAGAGCGAACAGTGAACGATATCCTGGCCGGCGGCGTGCCGTCAGGAGGTCGCGGTGATGCTGCCGGCGCCGATGTTCGTCGAATTCGTATAATTGAACATGGTGCTGGCCGCCGGGTTGTCGGGGTCGTAGCCACTGTTGGGCGCGCCGCCGGTGTTGCTCATTGTATTGTAGGCGCCAAACTGGAAACCACAGTGTTGTGGTCGTTTCAATCGATGTCGCATGATTGCGACTCCTTTCTTTGGCCATCTGGCCATTTTTTCTGAAGGGTTCCACAAAGTTGTGGAATTACCTTCTCATGTGAAGAACGATTCGCTGGATATCATAGCATACCTGTATACAATGTCAAGCACTTCTGTAATTTCATTGAGTGTAATAACAAAAATACCCTTTAAAATAAGGGTATTTTTGGATACTGATTTTAATTTACTTTTACTCTTCCTTTGGACTTTCTTCTTTTGCAGAATCTTCTATTTTAGGAATAAGTTTTCTGACTACTTTATACGTTTTTGACTCATTTTTATGATGTTGAGCACCCAAAAGGTATTTTCGAGGGTTTTCGGAGAGGTCAATAAACTCATCAGCCGCTTCTTTGATGCGATGTGATGATGATTGGCCGAATGAAACGACTTCTACCTGACAGCCTTGGCTGAATCGTAAATATTCAATAAGCGGTACAAAGTCGCCGTCCCCTGAAATAATGATAACCGTATCGAGTTTTGGCGCCATGGTGATGGCATCTACCGCGAGACCGACATCCCAATCGGCCTTCTTGGCTCCTCCTGAAAAAATCTGCAAGTCTTTTGTTTTTGCTTCAATACCGACTTTACTCAACGCATCAAAGAATCCTCTTTCTTCTCCTGATTCTGTAGTAATGACATAAGCGATTGCTCTGATAATAGATCGTCCGGCCGCGGCATCTTTGACGACTTGGCCAAAGTTTACTTTTGCCTGGTAGAGATTTTTTGCGCTGTGATAAAGATTCTGCGCGTCGATGAAAATACCGATACGCTGATCCGTGTGTTTGATTGCTGACATATAATAGTTATTTCTTATTAAAATTAAATTCTGACTCCCACTTCTATCCTTCCGTTTGTATAAAAACGTTGCGACGTATCATGTTACCATATTCTACAAAAACAACTACGACCCGCATGTGGCGGGTCGTGATGATTTAGGCTTTCTTCTTGAGATTGAGCTTTTTCAAAATTGCGGTGTAGCGTCGGGGGCTTTTCTTGTGAAGATAGTTTAAATGGGTCTGGCGATCAGCCACCATCTGCAAAAGGCCACGGCGAGAGTGCTTGTCTTTGCTGTGTTCTTTGAGGTGTCCAGTCAATTCTTCGATGCGCTTTGTCAAAAGCGACACCTGGACTTCAGGAGAACCTGTGTCGGTCTCGTGAACCCCGACATTTTTTATAATCTTGGTTTTTACGGCTTTGGTTAACATGATTTAGGATAATAGCATAAAACGTAAAACGATGCAAGATGATATACTATACATATGGATCTTGAGACGCTAAAACGCCATTTTCTCGAATATCTCGAAATAGAACGGGGCCGGAGCCTGAAGACGATTAAAAACTATGAACTGTATCTCAATACGTTCTTAAAAGTGTCAAAAATCAGGAAACCTGCTGATATAAGCGATGATATCCTTCGGGAATATCGTTTGTGGCTCAATAGGAAGTATTCCGGCAAGAGCACTGACGGCAGGAACGACACCCTTAAGAAGAGAACTCAAAATTATTATCTTATTGCTCTTAGGGCTTTTCTTAAGTATTTAGTGAGAAGAAGTATTCTTTCAATGCCGCCGGAGCGGATCGAGCTCGCAAAAGTACCGGAGCGCTCCATCGACCTTATTTCAAGCCAGGAGCTTGAGCGATTGCTTAAAGCGCCCGAAGGCAGCGATATAAAAGTGCTGCGTGACCGGGCAATACTTGAATTATTATTTTCTACCGGGCTTCGTGTCTCCGAGCTTTGTTCCTTGCCCCGCGATATTGATATATCAAAAGATGAATTTTCTGTTCGCGGCAAAGGCGAAAAAGTGCGCGTTGTGTTTATCACCGATTCCGCGCGCACTGCGCTCAATTCTTATTTGAAAAAGCGGGCTGATATGGATGAGGCGCTGTTTATTCAGTTTGGGAAAAATGCTAAGGCACACGAACGCGATTCACTCCGGCTGACTGCCCGATCGGTAGAGCGGATCGTAAAACATTATGCAATAAAAGCCGGCATTACCCGCACGGTGACGCCCCACGTACATGCGCCACAGCTTTGCCACCGATCTTTTACAAAACGGCGCGGATCTGCGCTCGGTGCAAGCGCTGCTCGGGCATGCTAATATCGGTACTCACCCAGATTTATACGCACGTGACCGACAAGCATCTCAAGGAAATCCACAAAAAATTTCATTCTAAAAACAAATAGCAATACATGCACGACGTTATTATTATTCCTACATACAATGAGCGGGACAATATCCGCCTGCTTATCCAAAAATATTTGCTCGTACGCCAAACGTATTTATTCTTGTCGTTGATGACAGTTCTCCCGACGGTACGTCTGCCGAGGTAAAAAAGATGGCGAAAAAATACCGCCATCTTGGGCTTATCATAAAAGAGGAAAAAGAAGGTCTTGGCGCGGCGTATAGATATGCGCTGACATATGTTGCGTTCGATCCAACTATTAGGACGATTATCACTATGGACGCCGACGGATCACACGATCCTCTTTTTCTCGAGACATTGCTCGGTGAGCGTGAGCGATATGATCTTGTAGTGGGATCACGCTATATACCTGGCGGCCGCACACTCCATTGGCCGCTGCACCGTGAACTTTTGAGTCGTTGGGGAAATGTGTACGCACGGATTGTTACCGGGATTCCAATAAAGGACATGACATCAGGTTTTATGGCCTTCGACAGAAGTTTTTTGGGAAAAATAAATTTGGAA
>CAWDXL010000015.1:0-17391 GCA_963806325.1 Candidatus Parcubacteria bacterium | reverse complement strand
AACTTCACTAAATGGAATAAAGCCCTTGGCTCTTAATTTTTTATCAATATTTTTCATTCTGATTAATATAACATATACGTTATAAGTTTTGCAAATATTTTAAACATACAACAGTTTCCAAATCATGTTTTTCAGTTTTTGAGTTTTTTTAATTATGACATGCAGCACCATAGCCTATTGATCTCATGAATGTATAGAATACTCTAATATTTTGATTACTTTTCACCCGTAATTCATAAATATCTCTTTCAATCATTTTACTATAAGGCATTGCTATATTGTAACCCTCCATTTGTAACACCTTTAATGGTGCGAATGACTTTTCTGCTTGTAGTTTTGTCTAAAGCTCTAATAAATTTTCTAATATCTGAATGACAATAAATAATTTCCACCTCCCTACTATTCCACACCCAAGATGAAAATTGCCTCAAGATTTTATGAAATAAAATTTAACTAATCTTAATCAAAATTTCATGTCGGCTGTTTTAGAATACCAGCATGAATATATTTGCTAAAAAATATAAGGAGTTAGTTCATACGGACTCAGAATTTCCAAAGCAACTTTTGCAGATTCCCGACCCGCCCGACAAGCTTTTCCTTGAAGGCACACTGCCGCCGGCTGATGCAAAAATAGTATGTGTTGTTGGGGCGCGGAAATATTCGCGATACGGGGAAGATACGTGCAACATGCTTATTAATAGTCTGTGCGGCGAAAAATGTATCTATAGTATCTGGCCTCGCCATCGGCATCGATACTATTGCGCACAAAGCCGCGCTTAAGGCTGGGCTGCACACGCTTGCCGTGCCGGGTTCAGGTCTCGACAGAAAAGTACTCTATCCTAGCGTTAACAGAACTTTTGCAGATACTATTATCGAGAAAGGCGGAGGTTTATTGTCGGAGTTTGAAGCGGAATTTATTTCTACGCCCTGGGCTTTCCCGAAGCGCAATAGAATCATGGCAGGGCTATCACACTCCATACTTATAATAGAAGCCGAGAAAAAATCGGGTACGCTCATTACTGCACGCTTGGCAACTGAATATAATAGGAATGTGCTCACCGTGCCGGGTTCTATTTATTCAAAAAATTCTGAAGGACCGCATCTCCTCATGCGCCTCGGTGCCACGCCGATCACCTGTCCTGAAGATCTCCATGAAGCGCTCGGCTTTGATCGCCTTGATCTTTGATTTTTCAAACGGTATTCCGGATAAAAATAATAAGAGATATGACAATTGCACGCCGGAAGAAAAAATTGTCATTGCGCTCTTGTGTGAAATGGATCGGGAAAATCCGCCGACGCGCGACGACATCATCGCGCAGGCCGGCTTCCCCGTCTCAATGACAAATACCGTTCTTTCGCTGCTTGAAATGAAAGGCCACGTTGAAGAAAAATTAGGCACATTCCGATTGTTGTAATTTGCAAAAGAATTGGGCATGTAGTACTACTTATATACATCTATGAAACTTCTTATCGTCGAATCCCCTTCAAAAGCAAAGACTATTTCCAAGTATCTTGATGGATCCGCAAGCGACTATGAGGTCATTGCATCCGTCGGACACATTCGAGATTTGCCAAAAAGCAACAAGCAGGCTATCGATATCGAAGCCGGCTTTGTGCCGCATTATGAAATCTCAAAAGGTAAAGAGAGTGTTGTCCACGAAATCAGCCGGCTCGCGAAAAAAGCCGATGAAGTGCTTCTTGCAACCGACCCTGACCGTGAAGGTGAAGCCATTGCTTGGCATATCAAAGAAGCGACTGGTCTCAAAAATCCACAGCGCATCGTTTTTCACGAAATTACAAAAGACGCTATAGAAGAAGCACTCAAGCATCCGCGCGCAATAGATGAAAATCTCCGCCAAGCCCAGGAAGCGCGCCGAGTGCTCGACCGGCTCGTCGGCTATGATTTGTCAGGATTAATTTGGAAAAAAGTCCGTTATCGGCTTGTCGGCCGGGCGCGTTCAATCCCCCGCCCTGAGAATTCTTGTCGAGCGAGAACGCGAGATTAGAGCTTTTATTCCTGAAACATTCTGGGTCATTTCCGCTGTCGTTGAAACACTCACCAAAACACAACTTACTGTTGTGTGTGACGAAGAGCCTCGCGATAAAAAAATAGTTGAAAAGATTCTTGAGATAGGCAATGACCCGAAAACAATATGGTCGGTGCAGGATGTCAAAGAAACCGAAGTCAAACGCTCACCGCGCGCACCCTTTACCACGTCTACGCTCCAGCAGGCAGCAAGCACTCGCCTCGGCTACACGCCTGCTCGCACCATGATGATCGCTCAGAAGCTCTATGAAGCCGGTCTCATTACCTACATGCGTACCGACAGCACAAATCTCAGCGCTGTCGCACTTTCTGCAATTGCTTCGACCGTCGAAAAAAGTTATGGCAAGGAATATGTTATGACGCGCACCTATGCCACAACCAGTAAAAATGCTCAGGAAGCCCACGAAGCGATTCGTCCGACAAACGTCGTTAAAAATTCAGCCGGCGTTACCGAGGATCAGAAAGAACTCTACCGACTCATCTGGCAAAGAACCATTGCATCACAGATGTCTGATGCAAAAGTGTTGAGGACAAAAATCACAGCTCATGTTTCCGACGAAGTTCCCACATTTTCTGCCAACGGCTCACGCGTACTTTTTGACGGCTGGCTCAAAGCTGATCCTGCAGCTCGGCAAGACGACGTAGAATTGCCAAAAGTTGTTGCGGGCGAAAAATCTAAAGCTCATTGAACTAAAAAGTGATGAGAAGCAAACGGAACCACCACCACGCTATTCAGAGGCCGGCCTCGTCAAAGAGCTCGAGAAACGCGGTATCGGCCGCCCTTCAACATATGCTTCTATTATAAAGACTCTTTTTGACCGCGGATACGTCGACAAAGAAGGCAAAGCGATGAAGCCGACCGATACAGGCATCGTCGTCAGTACATTTCTCGAGGAGAATTTTTCAAACTATATCAGCGACACCTTTACCGCTCACATGGAAGACGAGCTCGATGAAATTGCAAACGGCGAAAAGCAGTATGTAAAAATCCTCTCTGATTTCTATAAGCCATTTCTGAAAGACGTCAAAGAAAAATCAAAGAGTTCTGAAAAAATTACCGATATCGGTCCGGCGCCGGAAGAATTTAAATGCCCAGTCTGCGGCGGCCCGATGGTGTGGAAACTTTCAAGAAGCGGCAAATTTATGAGCTGCGCTCGCTTCCCGGAATGTACTGGCGCCCTGACCGAGCTTGGTGAAGAAATAAAGCGTGATGAGGATTTGAAACCGATCGGCACTGATCCCGCTACCGGCCTTCCTGTATATGTAAAAAATGGCCGGTTTGGACCCTATGTCCAGCTTGGCGACGCCACCACGCTTGAAGCATTCGGAAAAAACCTTCCAACAGAAAAGAAGAAGGCTTCCAAGCCGAAGAAAATAAAACCGCGAATGTCGAGTATTCCAAAAGAAAAGGATCCAGCAACTGTCACACTCGCGGATGCACTTGTGTATTTAAGCCTGCCTCGCACACTCGGCACTCATCCTGAGACCGACAAGAATATTGTGGCAAACGTCGGACGCTTCGGGCCATATGTAATGCACGATGGTGATTTCAGATCTCTAAAAAAAGGCAGTGGTGACGATGTCTATAAGGTGAGTCTCGATCGCGCACTCGAAATCCTCAAAGAACCGAAAAAATCAAGATTTGGCAGAAGGAAAAAAGCTGAGTAAAACTCTATACACAACGTGTCATTCCCGCGTAGGCGGGAATCCATGTTTTGTAGGGTCTGGATCCCCGTTTTCACGGGGATGACAGAAATTCAGGGTAGACAGCTCATTTCTTTAATTATTCATCCAGACTCAACATTACGCATACTAAATATACTAAATACTGAACCCTGTCACTGAATACAGCCCATCGGTATTTTCTTCCTCCTTGATTTCTGCAGGTGTCCGTTCATCTTCGAGCTTATCTGTTTTTGGTTTTTCTGTTTCAGTTTGTGAAGATATTTCTATTGGAGTAGCAGCTGAAATCTGTTCTACCTGCAGCTGTTCGCCGATTCCTTTCTCTCTCTTTTTATCGAGCAAATCGAGAATCATGCGCAAATCGTCTTTTGAAAAGAAATCGATATGGAGCTTGCCACCGACTTCTTTTCGCTCAATATGAACGCGGGTGCCAAGCGATGCCGCGAGCTTGTCTTCGATATCCTGAACCTCCGGATCAAAGCTGAAATCCTTCTTCCTGACTTTTTCCACCGCGATCTTGCGGGCAATGAGCTCCGATTCGCGCACATTAAGCTTCCTGAAAATAATTTCTTTAAAAAAGAGTCGCCTGCTCTTCCGGACGATCGGAAAGCATCAGAAGCGGACGGCAATGACCTTCGCTGATTCTGCCTTCCGAAAGAGCGTCGAGCATTTCTTGCGGCAACGCGAGAAGACGCAGTGTATTGGAAACATATTCGCGGCTCTTGCCTATCTTTTCGCCGATTGTTGTATGTTTAAAACCAAATTCATTGGCAAGCCGGGCAAACGCGCGGGCGCGGTCGACAGGATTTAAGTCTTCACGCTGAACGTTTTCAATAATTGCAAGCTCAAGCTTCATTAAATTATTATCCTCGCCGGTCTTAATGAGACATGGTACTTCACGCAAACCAGCAAGCTTGGAGGCACGCAAACGGCGCTCTCCAGCGATAAGCTCGTACTCAACAGCCAAGCCTCCATCAGGCTTCACAATCTCATTGCGGGTCACTACAAGCGCCTGGAGAACACCATACTGGCGGATGGAGTCGGAGAGCGATTTGAGCGCAGCCTCATCAAAATCTCGGCGCGGCTGAAAAGGATTCGGCTTAATTTTATCTACTTCAATCCAAAAAATAGAGTCTTGGTAAAACTGTGACATAGGGATATTTTAACATAATTACCTGCCGGCAAGAAATAGGTGTAAAGAAAGGCCTCGTGCGGGCTGGCGAGCCGAGCGTGAGCACATTTTCAGCAGAAAATTATGCATGCTTTTCGTACACCTATTTCTTGCCGGCATTTGATTTCTGAGTTTTTTTTGGTAAACTGGCACATAATGCCGGGATGGCGGAATTGGTATACGCACACGACTCAAAATCGTGCGGAGAAATCCATGAGAGTTCAAGTCTCTCTCCCGGCACTCTAAAACGACTCGATAGTTTTTTGCAAGCCCTCTTCAAGCGAGATTTTTGCTTCCCAGCCAAACATCTTTTTTGCTTTTGAAGCATCGGCTTGCGAATAAAGAATATCTCCTGCACGTGCCGGCTGATAATCTATTTTTGAAGATGATTTTGTCAGTGCGATAATTATTTCCGCGAGCCGTTTGATGGTAGTTTTTGTTCCGCTTGCAACATTAAACACGTCAAATTTTTCATTGTCATATTGCATCGCCGCTATATTTGCACGGACAATATCCTCAACAAAAATAAAATCACGCACCTGCTCGCCATTGCCATAGATAATTAAGTCTTTTCCCTGCAAAGCATTTTTAATAAAAGCCGTAATCACTCCCGCATACTGCGCCGATTGGTCCGGACCATACACATTAAAATATCGAAGCGCAATATTTTTAATTTTTAATTTCTTCATCAGCTCTTCCGCATCCCGCTTATTTTCAGCATAGGGAGATTTCGGATTCAATATATCCGTCTCAGCTACCGGCTTATCATAATCACCATACACCGCCGCACTGCTCGAAAATACTATTTTTAAATTATTTTTTTCTGCGGCTTCAACAACGCAGTGCATACCTTCTACATTTGTACGGTAATATTCGTCGGGAATGAGCAGGCTTTCAGGCACGCTGATTTTTGCAGCGCAATGAAAAATTCCGGCTGCCTCTAAGCTGCTTTTATATAAATTTCTCCATTCAAAATATCGTGCCCGGACTTAATATCAAATGAAATACCGCCGATTTCCGTGACAATTTTTGATCCGATAAACCCATCACCGCCCGTCACCAGATATTTTTTCATATGCCTGATTATATCATTTCATTACTTTACGGATAAGCGTATCAGGTGTAAGCTTTGCAAAACTTCATGAATACTCACAAACCCAAACCGAAAATTCTTGTCATTCTCGGTCCTACAGCCTCCGGCAAAAGTGACCTTGCTGTAGAGCTTGCTCTAAAATACAACGGCGAGGTTATTTCCGCTGATTCTCGACAAGTGTACAAAGGATTGGATATCGGCACAGGAAAAATCACGAAGAGGGAGATGCGCGGCATCCCCCATCACATGCTTGATGTTGCTTCAGCGAAAAAAGTATTCACGGCGCAGGAATATAAAAATCAAGGACAAAAAATAATTGCCGATATGTTAAGCAGAAACAAGCTTCCAATCATTTGCGGGGGCACGGGATTTTATATCCAGGCGCTCGTGGATAATATTTCATTTCCGGAAGTTGCACCAAATCAGATATTAAGAAAAAAGCTTGGAACAAAAACCGCTGACACGCTTTTTAAAATTCTTGAAAAATTAGATTTAGACAGGGCAAAAACTATAGACAGAAAAAATCCCGTCCGCCTGATCCGTGCAATTGAAATAGCAACAGCACTCGGCAAAGTTCCCTCTCTGCCTACCCAGAAAGATATTAAAAAAAATCGTGCATATGATATTTTGCAAATAGGCACAAAAATTCCTGATCCTATTCTCAAACAAAGAATCCGCGATAGGCTTTTAAAACGAATGGGTGCCGGCATGCTCGCCGAAGTGCAAACTCTTCACAAAGGCGGGTTGTCATACAAAAGAATGAACGAGCTCGGATTGGAATATAGGTATCTTGCCCTCTATCTTCAAAAGATAATTTCAAAGGAAGAAATGCTGAAGCAGCTGGAATCAGAAATCTGGCACTACGCCAAAAGGCAGAGACAATGGTTCAAGCGTGACAAAACTATTCTCTGGCTTCCCCCAACATCTCACAAAGAAATCCGACTCTTTATAGAGAATTTTCTAACGGAACACTGATTGAATTTGACATACCTAGTGAAAAATATAAGCTTTAGAAAGACTGGGAATATCCGATCATTTTTTCACCTCTACCGGAGAGACACATGGACAAGCTATTGATTGAAAAGGCTCTGACTTTTCGTGATTGCTTACGTCATTTAAAAACTAAGCCAGAAAGAGCACGGCGGCAGCATCTCAATAGCCATGTTGAAGATCCGCTTGAAATGCATGATCCGTTTGCTAGTGACGAAGTCAAGATCCTGAGTTCAAAAGCGTTTCGTAATATGGGCTATAAAACCCAAGTGGCAACAGCGCCGACTAATACCAATATTCGGACGCGCATGAGCCATACCCACGAAGTCGTCTCGTGCAGTGTCGTCATTGCTGATCTGCTCGGCCTCAATACGTCGCTTGCGCGGGCCATTGCCTTGGGACACGACATTGGCCATGTGCCATTTGGCCATCAAGGCGAACAGTATCTGGCGCAAGCGATGGGTCTAGCAAGTTTTTGTCATGAAGTCATGGCTCCCATCATTGCCCAAAAGATTGAACGCCGCGGACGCGGACTCAATCTGTCGTTTCAAACGCTTGAGGGAATGATGGGACACAGCGGGGATATGGCGAAAGAAGGCATGATGCCAGAAGCCTGGGTCGTAAGGTATGCAGATAAATTTGCCTATCTCTTTCACGACTACAACGACTTCATGCGCGTGAGGTACCAGGTCAAGCCCGAGCTTGCAAGCCTCATGAACGAGTTTGGCGAAAATCAGCGTGCCCGCACCAATACTGCGATTTGTGGACTCATGATCGAATCGGCAGCATGCGGCAAGGTCTGCTTTGATGAGTCTGAGCTTGCCGTAAAGTTTAAAAGGATTCGGACGCTCATGTACGAAGTCTACAAGTGCGTCGCCTCGCAAGACCCGCGGAAAATCATGGAGCCCGTACTTTCTTATCTTGCCAAGCTTCGGCCTGGCAGCGAGTTCCTGCTCCTCTCGCTCATGACCGACAAGGATGTGATCTTTCTCGCGCAGCAGCCGCTCATTACCTACGAGCACATTGGCCAGACCGCGATCGCCGAAATCATTCCGTATCTCGATGAGATTGGACCAGTCGATCTCTGCAATCCAGATCTGAATTGGTGACACAATATCAAAACACCGCGCGAACCCCTCCGCAACCATTAACCATTGTTGCGGAGGTTTTTAATGAGAGTTTATTCGATTAGCCGAAAGCGGGCTGACTCGAGCCAGAACCCAGCTCGGCCTTACCCTGTAACGTTATTTTTACTATTTTACCTTATCTCAATCGACGCGTCTCGTGCGCTCGTTCTTTTCAAATAGTAACAAAAGTGACATGGAATGAGAGATAAAAGTTACACACTCCTGTAACCATTTGTTATTTCACAACGTTTGCTGATCGTGTATGATATAATTTATTTTTAATTCATCACCATCAAATACGGGAGCATCTAAAGAATATTTAACCATGGGGCGTAATGCCCGTGACGAATAATGGAGAGTTTTAAACAGGTAACCGATGAATGTACCTGTATATTTGTACCCTCTGATACAGCCCTTTATCTTGTCTTCGAGATCATCGGTATAACCCTTCCATTTATACACTTGCCACCGTCGCTCAATCCACTCTTCGATAATAAACGTGAGCCAGTGAATAAGCTCACATTGAGCCGATAGATTTCCTTTCTGACCAATACGTACCAAAGCAACAACAATTCTTTCTTGAACACGTCGTTCCTGAGGAGTGGTTGGAGCGATGATTGTATAAAGTTTTGGTCGATGCTTTGCAAGAATAAGATCGACTTCAGTCTGATTCTCATATTCCCTTATAAACTTTCGTCTATATCGAATCCAGCGCTTTTGAAATTTTCGACTAAGTTTTTGTGTAACTCTATCCCAGTTGATATCATTATTTTCAGTTCTGATATTTTTCCAGATATAACGATACGCAGAAGGTGCCTCTATACATATCCACGTACTACTAAATGTTTTGGGCTGTTTTTTCTTGAGAGAGATTTTTAAAAGCTTGATGGCTGTCTGAAAAGTCATTTTAAAAAAATAAAAGTTTTTTAAAATAAGCTATTGATAAATTCGAGCATGTGGTTAATTTCACAACTCTCTCCAAAAAATAAGCCCAAATTCCGACACAACACGGTCAAAAAAACCGTACTCCTTCTGCCAAGCTGGAAGGGTTATTTCACTCGATGACGCCATATCATTCGCGAATATGGTATCAAGGTTTTGGGCAAGAACGGGATCTGAAACACCCATAATATCTTCTGCATTAATAGATTGAGAGCGATTATCTAAATTAGCTGAGCCAATGACTGACCAAATATCATCAGCTACCATGATTTTCGAATGAATCATGGTAGGTTGATATTCATAAATACGAACGCCGGCCTCGAGGAGAGCTTCATAATCAGCATGCCAGGCGGAACGAAGAAGTGGTCCTGATGTGATACTCCCAGGAGAGATAATACGAACATCAACGCCAGCTTGTGCCTTATCCTCGAGTATTGTGAGAAACTGCTGATCAGGGATGATATATGGACTTTCAATGTATAGCTTTTTTTTAGCTGAAAGAGCAGTAAGAATAAATGTATCACGAACAGGCTGAAGATTGGCAGATGGTGCCCCACCAATTGAGATGTAAGGAGTGGTTTCTGTTTTTGAATTAACAACTGGATAAAAAGCAACATTGGGAAGAGTTTGACCACCAGCAGCAGTCCATAGATCGGAAAAATCTTTTTGCAAACTTGCTGCCATATTTCCATGTACTTCAAACATCAAATCATGCCACTCTGGGAAACCGTCTGCATTTTCAATCCAGTAGTCAACAATCCCCACACCACCGGTAAAGGCAGTGGAGCCATCAATTACAAACGAGCGTTCATGATCCCGTACGTTGTATTGCAAGGGATTCAAGATATCGAAAGAATGATACATTTTAACTTCTCCTCCTGCATTCTTAAGTTCTGTTATCCATTTGGAACGAACAGTTCTTCCGCCAAACCCATCAAGCAATACTCTCACTGACACTTTACGGTTTGCAGCATTAATTAAAGCTATAAATAATTGTTTGCTAAACGAACCATTATCCCAAGGAAAGTCGGTGACCATTACTGAACTAGTAGCTTGATTGATATCATTTATGAGTTCTGTTGAAAATGTTTTGCCATCAATGATTGACTGAACATTTCCACCCATTTCAACCGGAGAGCGTGTCAGAACTGATACTGCCTGCAAAAAGCAGGTGTACCGACATCCGGAGAGATTGATGGTTCTGATAACACTATTTTTTCTGGAACTGGTGGAGAATATATTACTACGAGAACCAAGATTATTAGTGCAAGTGTGACAAAAGCAATGCTATAGCTAATGGCTTTCTTCATTTGAGTTAAGTATAGTCTTTGCTGCGGTTTTTGAGAAATGGATCAATCATTATCTAACTAATGTATACTCGAGAGTGCATCTTTGGCACTTTGTAGATTCTTATTGTAGTAAAGTGCTTTTTCAAATTCAGCTTTTGCCGCAGCCAAATTTTTCTCTTGTATATAGCTTTCGCCACGTACAACATAAAGCTCAGGATATGCCGGATCCCCGCTATCGAAAATATGTTGCGAGAGCGAAAAGACCTTATTGTATTCGCCAAGTTTATAATATGTTTCTATCGGCTCCGGCTGATACCATAATGTATCAAGAGGAAGTGCAGGTGCTGATTGCACAACTTCAAAAGACTCCGCGGATTGAGCATAATTGCCCACATAGTAATCCGCGACTGAAAGATTAAATTGGGCAAGCACATCCTTAGAATTCTCACCTAAGTTATTTTCAGCATTATCAATAGCGTGTTGCCAAGCAGTAAACACATTGGCATCAGCACCAATAATCTGCACAACCTTAGCCTGTTTATCCGGTGGCGCAAGAACAATATACTCATCATTAAAATATTTCCACAGCGCCAAAAAATTATCATACGAATAGGTAACGTTCGGTCCCTGAAATCCATCCTCATCTATAATCGTACCCGTGGTATCATCATATCCTTTTATAACGCGGTAGTGTGCAACTTTGTCGGTCGGCATAAATAGTGTCCGAACTATGACAGGAAAGCCTGCGGCGACAAGATGCTTTAAAAGATCAATGCTACCTGCTGGACGATAATAGCGATAAGTCCATATGTTTCAGCTTGCCCAACAATCTCTTCCGGCGATGTTGATTTTTCATCATCCTTGCCGGTACTGTTGTGGTCGGGACGCAACTCATCTGCCAACAATTCTTGACTGACATTCACACCGTAATATGAAAGATCCATGGAAAGTGCCGCCGGACCGCAATTGTTGAATGTCTGCGGAACATAATAATTATCATTTAAAAGAACCTTGACGGGCAGTATTTGTGGATTTGTAATAGCGCCGGCATAGGAAACAGTTTCCGTAGGCTTTGTCGCAATTTTCATAAATTCCCCCTTTTCAGATTTATGAATATAAACAAAAATAAACATGACGTACAGAAGCACACATATTGCACCCAGACCAAACAATAATTTTTGTTTTTTTATTTTTCCATCGAATGGCATTGGGCTATTCTACCGTTTTTAAGCCTGTCTGTGTATTTTTTTTAATGTTTTCTTATAAAAGTTATAGGCATAATATAGAACTTGATTAAGCGGTATATCAATATTACCTACATAGTTAATCTCATCGCCCCCAAATTGCCGCTTAAATTTTGTCAGCGAAGGCCAGATTTTTTCGTCGATTCCGCCGATATCATAATACAGCATGCCTCGTTTTTTCGCCTCACGGATAGCTATCCAATGAAGATAGGTGTCTACTTTTGAGTTTAAATGCTCGGCATGAGATGCCCCAAAAAGGTATGTTGCTGTCGTGCCGCAGAAAATGACGATATGCGTCGTTGCAGGCTTGCCGGCATGATATCCACAAAAAATGACGAGCGATAATCCGGCCGGATTGTATATATCATGACTACCGAGAATCCGGCTACCGGATAGAAGTGCACGAAAATATTTTTCAGTTGGATAGGCTTTTTTGCCATGATTTCGAGAAATAGTACTTTTAATCATCGAAAAAAAATACCTATAGTCTTGCTCGGTAAATGTATTTTTTATTTCACAAGTTACTTCCCGCCGCTCAGCGCGCCCGATATTTGATCTGGTCGATGAGTGAAACCGAGCCAATATTTCTTCCTCTGTCTGTTCTAAAGAAATAAGTGTATTGCGAAGCGGCTGAACATGGTATGAAGGCTTCCTGAAACCATAATAGGCTATGTCTTCCGAAAGAGATATAAGTGATGGCTCCAGCCGTAAAAAAACAAGCGATGGTAATTCTTTTTTTGCCCATCGCTGTATAGCTTTAAGTATTTCGAAATATTTTATTTCTTCTTCCACACGATTTTTTGCTATCACAGGCCCACGAGATGCATAGCCGTAACATAGGCCAAACGGTAATGGATAGAAAGTGAGCATAAAAATAGCCACAACAGTATTTTTTTCTTTTACAAAATAATACTTCGTTTCATGGCCAAGTTTTTCTTGAAACTCGCCCCATTCCCATGTCTCAAGAAATGCTCCCACAATTGGTTGATTTTTTTCTATAAAAATATTCCAGACATTTTTTTCATGTTGACCGGCTTGTACAATCAAAAAATCTCGATAGACATTATTGAAAATAACTTTGTCTCCAATGTGGATTTTTTTCTTTTCTGCAAAGCCCGCATTAACTTCGAGCACACAATCTGTTTTTTCTGGCGCTTTATAAAAACGGGGATGCAAGCGATCAAATATGTTTTCAACGTATTCAGTAATACCAACCACAAAGTTTCCCCGTATCCAGATAATGTCGATCGGAAATAACATGTCCTTCATCCAAAAACGATATTGTTTCGGCCGCGGGAAAATAAAGAGCATACCATTTTTCAATGGAAGTGATTCTCTACCAGAAAGGCCTGTACGAATTGACGCAGTATCCCGGACTACGTCAACTGCAATTATTGTTTCCCCGATAGACACCGAAGATGTTGTCGATACCATAAATCATATGACCAATGAAAAATATAAACAGTACCGTTGTAGTACGATTTTGATTTCAGTATTGGTGCAGACACATGTCGTTTGTCAATACCCCACAGGACACTTTATATTCAATATGATGCGAGTTTAAAAACATCATTTTGAGACGTTTCATATGCTCGAGTGACAGGGTAAACTTTCATTAACGGTTCGAGTCCTCGTGGGGTGCGCTCTATACAGAGTCAGAAAAATGTTATTTAGACGCCTCTCGAGCACATCACGACAGGGCGGGCCCACGAGGACTCGAACCTCGAACCTTCCTTTTGGAGAGGAATGTTTTACCATTGAAACTATAGGCCCATCTATATTATCTTCCAGCAAACTATAGCAAAAAACACTATTTTTTAATAGTAGCCTATTCAAGCAAAAACCCTGTTGTTTAAAAGGGGTTAGGGGTGGCCTGGCCTTTTAAACAACAGGGTTTGAAGCAAGACTATTTCTTTGCTTCCTTGTGGACCGTCATTTTCTTGCACCATTTACACCACTTATTAAGCTCGATTTTTCGTTCGACTTTGCGCTTATTTTTTGATGACCAGTAATTGATGCGTTTGCAATCCTTACAGGCGAGTTTTATGAGTCGGTCTTGTGACATGGCTGTTGTGTTAGGTTGAAAAGGATACTATAAACCTCAGGAAAAAGCAACTACCACCCCTCTGTCCCCTCCTAGGATAAGGAGGGAGGAACTCGAAATATAAAACTTTTTAATAAGCGGATCGATTCTGGTAATAAATTCATATACAGACATAGACAACAAATCAGCGATCATATCTGCGCTCTGAATTTTACTTCCGCTGCGGCCGATAACCACCACCTCATCGCCAACATCGATACCAGCAACATCAGTAATATCAACCACAATCATATCCATCGCTACTCTTCCCAAAACCTTTGCCTTGGCACCGCGAATGAGCACATGACCAATGCTTGAAAGCGCCCGTGGAAAGCCGTGCCAATAGCCGATCGGGCATATAGCCACAACACTGTCACGAGTAAGAGTTTCAGTAAAATCATAGCCGATTTTTTCTCCCTTATTGAGCTTCTTGGCTTCGCTCACAAGCGTCTTCCACGTAAGCGTGGGCTTCATCATTACTTTTTTTTCGGCAAATTCTTTTGCTTCTTTTGAAGGCCAGATGCCGTGGAAGCCAATACCGACGCGTACCATATCAAAATGCGTTTCGGGGAAAAGCAGCGTGGCACCGGTAGCTGCGGCATGTATAATCGGAGAAAATCCCGCATCTTTAAACGCAGCGACCCATTTTTTGAATACCGCGAGCTGCTCGTGCGTTAATTCGGGCTCAGCGGGATTCTTTGCCGCGGCAAAATGCGTATACATACCCTCAACACTAATCCTGTCTGAATGTTTTTTTAAATATTCAATGACTGATGGCATTTCAGGCTCCATAAATCCCTGCCGATGCATGCCGCTGTCTATTTTTATGTGAGCCTTGATTGGTTTATCGAGCGCAAGAGCGACCATACTTTCTAAACCCGTCATACTTGAAAGCGTAATGCTGATATCATTGAGAACAGCTTCTTCCACACGCTCCGGCAACGAATAACCGAGAACGAGTATCGGCTTTTTAATTCCCTCCTGACGAAGCCGCAGGGCTTCCACAATAGAATCCACACCGAGCCAGTCAACACCAAGATTACTGACAAGCCGGGAAAAATCTACGAGGCCGTGACCGTAGGCATTTGATTTCACAATAGACATAAGTTTCGTTTCTGAAGAAATGAGCGAGCGAAATACCTTATAATTATTTTCAATTGCCTGCGAGTCTATTTCAATCCATGTTCGCAAACCTGCCCGGTCCTCTTTTGAAAGCATAGTGGTTTAAATTACGTTCTGTTTCTAATTTTTATTCTTACTTTTCATGACAGCATCAGCAACGGCCTGCTGGTACATGTCGATGAGTTTTCTAGTATGTGTACCCACACTACCTATACCAATTTTTTTGCCATCTATATCCGTAATGGGTAAAATTTCTTTGTTGCTTGCAGTAATAAAGGCCTCGGTGGCCTGCTGCAGCTCGGAAATTTTCAGCTCTCGCTCCTCAACTACAAAACCCGCCTGCTGTGCAAGCTTAATTACAAAATTACGGGTAATACCGATCAACATATCGTCTTTCGGCGTAATGAGCTTGTTCTTTTTAAAGATAAAAAAGTTGCTGGTCGAGCATTCAAGAATTTTCTTGTCGAATGTGTAGAGAATCTCTACAGCTTTCTCCTGTTTTTCTTACGGTCTTGAAGATTGACAGCGGTCAAATAATTGGTGGTTTTGATGTCTGAAAATGCGCGCTGGTGATTGTATGAGATGAGTTTTGCTCCCTGTACATACAAAGCAGCCGGCAATGATTTGGCTTCTTCGATAAGAATAAAGAACGTGCCGTATTTCGGATCAAACTGCAAACCGCTTATTGTTTCCCCCACCCGTCAAAAAGAAGCGGACGTTGGCATCGCGCATCTTATTCTTTTTCAAAAGATCATTGATGATATGTTCTAGCTCCTTGTCGGACACCGGAATTTTCAGATTCATTTTTGCGCGCGGAATTTTTAAAGCGCTCAATATGTTCTTTCAAAAGAAACGGAACTCCACCATATATTTTCCCAAAATCAAAAATGGCATATCCCCGCAAAAGGCCGATGTCAGTGACGGGGCACCGTGGCTCGGCTTTGGAGAATTATTTTACCGTTGAAGTAGCAATAGCGTGGCATAATTGGCAGATACACTATAGCAAAAAACAGAGCTTTTAATAACCACGGCTTCCTCTAACTTCTAGTTAAAAGCTCTGTTTTTATTAAACATTATACAAGAACTTCCTCCTGCTTTTCCTCATCTATTGAACTTTCTGTATCTTTCGAACAATTCTTTAAATCAACATGTATCACGCCGTCTTTTTCTGTCACTATAAATGTCGGGAGTGTATCAGCACCAAGATGCTGGAGCACCTTTTCAAGACGACGATCGGCAATTGTAATAATCTGCTCTGTCCACTCTTTTTCGGTCATATCAGAACTAGCGCGCTTTATCTGCTGATATGTACTTTTTGCCAGACTCTTCAAAAGCTTATTGCGAATTTGCGGATAATACACAAACACGTTATCTCCATTTTCACCAGTTGAATTTAGACTGACAGCAGGAGCCTCCACGATCATCACCGCTTTTGCATTGTGAGAGCCTTTATAGACGGGCACATCAATACCCTTTTCATTCATATCTTTCGCACACTCATCAAGCACTTCATATTTGAAAAAATCTGCCACTGACGGCGGAAAATTATTTTCTTTAGGATGTTTAAGCGATGCCGCGCAATATCCGCAGCCGGCGCAGGCAAAACCATCATGAACATCATCGGTGTGAAATGGCACAGCTCCTCCAGAACCTTCTTTCCCGCCTGAAAAAGCTCTTTCACATCAAGGGCTTCACTGTTCCCAGCATCTTTAGCAGCCTTATATGCGGCAGCTATCATATCCATAACAGCACCGAGCCCTGCTCCGGGAATGGCATAGGGTGGTACATCATCCCCACGCCGCATATCGCGATCATCAATACATCGAAGATCTTTTGCATGTATAATTTCGTTTTCTCTACCTTCAATCAAGCATGCCTCCTTTGCTACATATTCTTTCTCATCAAACGCACGCATCTCTTCGTTATGATTATTCATATGCATTTGCAGCAATAATGTACACGCTGCAATTTATTCTATTTAATAATGATGTGCGTAGGGAAGGATTCGAACCTTCGTAGGCCCATAGGCCGACAGATTTACAGTCTGTTGTAATTGACCACTCTACCACCTACGCATGTCTCGGCTGCTACCTCTCGTAGCTTATCCAAGTTATCATAAAACAACATCTTCTACAACACTTTTCGTGGTTTGACTTTAAGCACAAACGAGCGTATAAAATGACGAGCGTGTTCTTTTTTAGGGCTTGTTTGATGGAGGTCACATGGAAGTGTCGATAGAGGTGATGAGGAGAGGCTTACCCGCAGTGCCAAAAAGTGATCGGCCAGCAGAGCGTGCGGGATGTGGTGTTCACCTGTATGGATTTCCGTTTTTGTCTCGGAGTAAGGCATGCCGTCAGAGAACATTTTGGTGTTCTCAAACAGATGGACTTGCTTGCAAACGCGGGAGGACCATACAGCATCGTGCGGCCGCATACCAACGAGCGAGGACGTCTCCTGGACTGGGAAGCGGATTGCCAATCTGCTTTTAGGGGGCTGGGGGTGGCGATAAAACTGCACAAAGCGGAAAGGGTGATTCTGTGCACCCATGAAAAGTGCGGAGCGGTCGGGCTCGACGGCCATAGTTTCTCGCGGTTTGGAGA
>CAWDXL010000014.1:0-5253 GCA_963806325.1 Candidatus Parcubacteria bacterium | reverse complement strand
TTTTTTTCAGTTTATTCATTCAGTTGATTGCTCCTGCAAATAAAACAATATTGGCCTGATAAACAAAGAGGGGTAATTTGTATAGATTACGAGTAGTATGAAATGATTGAACTAGTACCTATCTTCATATTTTTTTAATACTTCAGATAATCATAGCTATTTATAATAAAATTTAAATTAAATCGAGTGTTTTGTGATAATCCCAAAAGAAAAGACTCGAGCAACAAATCATCACCGAAATTCTTTTGTCCATGTGTTCCCAACACTAATATTGTTTTACTTTTTTGACTCATATATTAATTTTGTAAGAATGAGGAATAAATTTCAGCGTATTTTTTACCAAGCACTGACCACAATAAGTCAATTCGAATTTCAGAAAGCATTTGATTATACATTTCTTCATTCCCAAAATATTGCCCGATTTTTTCTGAAAGACTATTTGAAAATATTTTGAAGGAAAAAATATCTTTTATAAAGTGGCTTTGAAAGGCATCGCTGCACAAAAAAGGAACATTGTAGCCTATTGAGATTGCCATTGGTCCAGAACTTGACATTTGAATTGTGTACGGATAAACAGAAATATCTGCCGCTGAATAATATACACCAACTTTTTTTTCTTCAATAAATCCTCTCCATGTATATTGATTTGAAGGAATCATATCTGCTGCTTTTTTCATCAACCTTTCATACTCTACAAGATACTCTTTCGAATGTAACAATTTAGGATGCTTCCCTGCTGCAATAATTAGAAACGAGTTAGAATTTAATTTCGCATATTGTCCAAATCCTTCTATCAATAAGTCCATTCCTTTGTATCCAGTCGCATAACCCATAAATAAAACTATATTCTTTTTTAAATCAAATCCCAATATTCTACGTGCTTCCTCCTTTGGAATTCTTTTTAATTCTTCTACACCATGAGGAATAACTTTTATTTTATCTGCATTCACTTCATATTCATCGATTAGTATTTCTTTAAAATAATCATCGTGCACAATGATCTTCTTGGAAAAGAAACAGATCGGTTTATAAATGATTCTTAAAGCTTTTTTGACTAATGAGACAGGGAGTTTAGAGTTATTTTCCTTAACAAAATTCTTATTTACTAATTTTAAAGATACAACACCATGTAAAGTAACGATAATTTTATAGCGTCTTAATAAAAAAACCATCCATTGAAACAGATAAGCATTAACAAATCCTCCGTATAAATTAAGTTCTTGTTGGATGTGTACAATATCAGGATTGATTTCTTTTATATTCTTATAAATTTTTAAAAATGTAAAAATATTTTTTTTAAAACAACGCTTTACTGTTATACCCTCTTCAGTATACGTTTCAACATTATTTATGATATTACACAGAACAAAAATATTGTCATTTTTATTATAAGGAATATTTGTTACAAGATTTTTTGAATAACTCGCAACTCCTCCTGCAGAAGAATGCTTTTCACCTTTTGGGGGATAGATGGACACATGAACAATTTTCATTTTTATATTATCTGAAGGAATATTTCTATTTTATATCGCAATAATAAGGTTATGCCGGCACATTGCTACGCATATCACCGGCAGCCACACCAAATACATTTTTGTGAGAGGTGCGCGGATTTTTTGTACCAACCTCACTCCGCACGATATACAGCGGCCTATTAAGGACTTCGTTTTGAATGTTGGCAATATAGAGCGCAATCACACCGAGACTCATGAGAACAATGCCGATAAAGAAGACCATGAGAATAGCAAGCTGGGCGCTGCCGGAAACGTGAAGATTGAGCGGATCATTGAAAATATAGCGATTGGTAAACACAAACAGGCCGACAAAAAATGAAACGATAGTAATAAAAAATCCAAGGTAGCCGGAAGCTTTGAGCGGAAAGAGGCTGTGGGAAATAAAAGATGAGAGCGCAAGATGAACAAGCTTGCCAAACGAGTAGCTCGCATCACCATTGCGCCGCTTGTCGGCTTCAAATTCTACGAAGACGCGATGGAAGCCAAGCCACGCAATGAGGCCGCGGGTCATGCGATCGTGCTCGGTAAATTTATTGAATTCAACAACCACTTTTTTATCGAGCAATCGAAAATCGGTCGCACCTTCGACAATCGGCGTATCGCCTATCCTATTCATAAACCAATAGTAAAGATGCGAGCCGTAGGTCTTTACGATCCCCGCACCTTTATTTTTTTTGCGGAGACCAATGACAACATCTGCACCATCTTCCCATTTTTTGATAAATTCAGGGATGAGGATGGTGGGATGCTGAAGATCGCTGTCCATAATGATGACCGCATCGCTTTTTGAAGCATGAAGGCCGGCTGAGGTAGCTGCTTCTTTGCCGAAATTCCTTGAGAATTCTATGACCCTCACATTTTTATGGTGCTCCGCCAGATCTTCAAGTACAGTCTGGCTGCGGTCGGTACTGCCGTCGTTGACAAACACAACATCAAAGCGATAAATGGGATTGAGTGTAAAAATTGCCGAGAGCTCAGCAAAAAGAAGAGGGATGTTTTGTTCCTCATTGTGCACCGGCACGACGACTGAAATGGTTTTTGGCATACAAACAAATGAAAAATATCAAAATGGACGAGGTGGTGATGATAAAATTATCGATAATCTCGACCGGCGTGGCATGGCGCAGAATTGTCAGAATGAGGACGAGCGCCACACCGGCAATTGCGATCGGAAAGACGGAATAATTTCGCAGAGCGATGTAGTAGCTGAAAATAATATTAAGAACTGCTATCAGAAACATTGAAATTCCCATTCGAGGCAGCAAATACGCCGCGCTCAGGTATTTTGTACCGATGAGGATGTGCACTATTGTACTATTAAATATACAGAAGAGCAAGAGGCCGACGATGCCGGCACTCACCACGATGCCGAGTGATTTTAGGAAAAAGGCTTTGTTTTCTTCCGGAGAATTTTTGATTTTTACGAAGGCAATCATCACACCGCTGATTGGCACCAAACCAAAATAGAGAATGTTGCCCACCGTAGAGACGCCGGCGTAGATGCCGGAAAAGACCGGCGGAAAATAGTGCTTTACTACGAGCACATCGCTTGTATACAAAAGCGTCAGACAGCTTGTCATGCAGAGCACCACGAAGCCAAACCACAATTCTCTGATAATTCTCCCCTTTTCAAGAACGGTCATATCGGTCGAGCCCATGGTGAGCTCTGCACTGTTTTTTATATCATCGCGTGTGCGAGCTCTGCTTGTCTTTAAAAGATAAAAATACGATGCCGCCTGTGCAAGCAAAAGGCCGGTGACGGCGCCGAAGGCTCTCATGCCAAGCATGACGAGCACTACTGCCGCTGCGAGACGCACAAACGACGTGAGAATGTTTCCGATTGATATTTTCTTGAATTCTTTTTTGCCTTGCAGATACGACGATAAAAATGAACCGACAATGGATACGGGAAGAATGGCGGCAAGCACGATAAACGGCAGCACTGAAGAAAAGTGAAAGAAGTATTTGAGGTAATTTGATAAGACAAGCACAATCACCGAAATGGAGCCGGCAATAATGAGCGCGATTTTTTTGAGCTCGGCAATGACAAGGCGCTGCTCGCCGGGATCTTCCACATTGGTCGTGACATTCACTACCACGGTACCAAAAAACCCAAACAGCACGCCGAGCTGCGCCAGAAGCGAGACAATCACCTGCACCTCCCCGAAATCCGAAACATTCATGACGCGGCCGAGAAAGGGATAAAAAAGATAGTTCAAAAAAGCCGCCACCATCGATCCGGAGAAATAGATGGCAAAGCGGCTAAAAAATAAATCGGCTTTTATTTTTTTGAACACACCTTATAGACTAGCAGAAATCAGGCTTAATTAGTAGGTGCTGTAGGGATAGGCCGGTGTGGAATACTGAGGAGTTGAGTATTGATACGGATATTGGTAATTGTAGGAAGGATAGTAGCTGCCGTAGCCGTAATTGTAGTCGTTTACGTAGACCGAGCCGCAATACGCCGTAGCAGTCTGGCCGTCACCTGAAGTGACGGTGACACTCATTGTTTTTGTACCGGGCACGCTGTAGCTTACGCCAATACTGCTCATATCAAGACTTGTCGGGCTATCAGTGCCGGTCCAAATGTACGTGTAATATCCAGATCCGCCGGTCGTGTAGGCTGTCCAGGTGATGTAGTTTCCTATACCTGTATTTGATCCGTTGCTTGCGGTATTGCACGAAACACTGAGCGGACTGTAGCTATAGTATGGCTGCTGATATACCGGCTGAGGCTGATAATAGGGCTGACGATATATGTGAGGGCGCGGAACATAATACGGAGTGGAAGGATAGTAGCCATAACCAGAGCTATACGGCGGATACATAGGAGCTGTATATTCATAGCCGTCATAATATGTCTGTGCCTTAGCTTGCGCCGGTACACATGCAACAGCCCCACCCGCAACAAACATTATTCCGAGCAAAACCCCGATCGTATTTTTAGAAATCTGTTTCATGGTTGAATAAAATTATTTTTTCTTTCTGACGTGTGCTTTCTGTCTTTTCTTAATCGGCTTGATACCAAGGTTTTTAATGACTCCTTCGAGCCGCGGAGCCGTATTGTGCTGATAAGCTTCATGGCGCTTATGGCGATATGGCATCAAAGCTGATTTTCTGGTCATAATAATATCACAAAACTGATACGTAAAAAACAACTCTTTCTATTCGCCTCAAAAGACGCCAACTAAAGCCATTGCTTACAAAAAAGAGCCTGTACCATTCCGTAGTACAGGACTCTTACGATACGCTCATCATGCTTTCCATGCCTCTTCCAGAAAGGCTTGCGGATCAAGTCCGAGCCTTTGTGCTCCCACAAATAATCCTTGGGCGCTCATCTTTGCGCCATGCCTCCATGTCACTCACGCTTTCTCGAGCCTTGTCCACGGTCATCTCCGTATATGCACGGAGAAGCTCCACACTGTCCCAAGACACATCGGGGTTCAGCTTTGCATCGCGTAATTTTCCACACAACATACCATCACCTCCTTTCATATTGAAAAAGATTAGAAAAAAACAATTCTGGCTCTATAAGAGCATTTTTATATTTTTAAATCAAGCTCTGCTTATTTCATTGCATCCTGCAATTCTTTCTGGTATTTCTGCATGACTTCCATAGCTGCCGCCATCTGGTCTTTGCCCTGCTTTATTTTTTCCTGAGTCTCAATACCGATCTTCTGGAACAAATCGGGGTTTTTTTCGATCGCATTGAACACTTTTTCCTGCTCGGCTTCAGGAC
>CAWDXL010000013.1:0-6491 GCA_963806325.1 Candidatus Parcubacteria bacterium | reverse complement strand
CTTTAGAGTCTTGCCTTTCCCCTCTTTTTAGGTAGTATGGCCTTCAGGATATTTTGGGGACAAGCTCTTGATGATTGCACCGATGGATTTTAACCCATTCACCCTCGCCTACATTGCCTGCGAGTATGGAATAACCACGTGGGAACACATGTCGTTTCTGGCCGCCCGGAATCCTGGAAAGATGATAGAGTCAGCTATCCTGGAGTCACTGACCAAATCTCAGTACCAGCTTGACGTCGAGGTTTCGAAATCCGCGCCCGCAAAGCGGCTTGATGAAAAGATGAGTTGTGTGCTAGTATTTATTGGGTTCGAGTTATTTCATTCACCCGCCTACATAAAGGAGGTCCCTCTATGAGACGACTTAACACGAGCAGCTAGAACACCACGCGACCGAAGAAAAGCTTCGACATGGGCACCGTTCTTGAATCCATGAGATTCTCCGGTGCCTTTTTTATATAAAAATTATTTTTTTAAAATCATCAAACAACTGTATCCAGCCAAGAGACAGCCATAATTTTAGATCTTCATAGAAACAAACCTGGGATGTTGGTTCTGTAAGAAGAACAATGGGAACATGTTCATTTCTGGTAAGATTTAGACCGACTCTGAAGGCTATTTCAGCAAATACTCCAGGCCCAACATATCCTACAATTCCCCTCTTCTCCTCATTGGCTATGAAATGCAGATCAGTTTTTGCCAGCTGAATATAGAATTCCTGATGAATGACTGGATAGGCTTGAGGAAAATCTTTTTCATTGATTGGCTCCGGATATGCGCTAATGCTATAACCCTGTGATTCCCAATAGTCGTGCCATTTATCCATCTTGTCGTAGAGTGTAGCACTGCCGGATATGACAATAGTTTTCATTTCACCATTCTATCAGACATCACAAATTATATGTTGACTGTCTAGAATCAAAACGTTCGTCGTGCTAGCTCCTAGAGCTAGCATCAAAACATATATAGTGCTAGCTGTCAATGGCGGAGAGAGCGAGATTCGAACTCGCGGAGCCTGTTAGGGCTCGACAGTTTAGTAAACTGTTGATTTAAACCACTCATCCATCTCTCCAAAATATGCCGGCAAAATTATCTTAGCATACTGCCTCGTCATCAGCACGGAATAGCCTTGTCACCTATCGAGCACGATAATTCCGTTTTTTATATCGCTTTTGAGATACGGTGAAACATTTGATTTTTCAGCTATATCATTAAGAAAGACGGTACGCTCAGTGTCATTCATCAAAGACGCTTGCTCCTGGCGTATATCGAGAGGAAAAAGAGAATAGGATACACTCCTGGATGTAACAGAAATATCTATCGACAATCCCTCGCTTGTCGGACCAGAAAATGACTGATCGAAAATAAAATTACCCATTGAATAAAAAATGATTTTACCTTTATATAGTTCAATTGGCTCAACAACATGCGGATGACCGCCCAAAACAGCATCGGCGCCGGCATCAATAAACAGATGCGCATCGTCGATTTGGATCTTGTGTCATTTCTTCATTGTATTCAATCCCCCAGTGCGGATACACGATTACAAACGCACCCTGCTGCTTGGCCGATGTGATAGCATTGAGAACATTATCAAATCCTCCCGGTACAAACTGATGGTAACCGATAAACGCAATTTTTTGCCCCTTGATCGTGACAACATATGGCCCCACATTTTGATTGAGTGGATCACCAAACCAATTGAGTCCGGCGGCATCAATATAGTCCTCCGATTGTTTCAATCCTTCAGCACCAAAATTATAGGAGTGATTATTTGCCTGACTAAGCAATGTGAAGCCAAGTTTTTTTAGCGTGGGCAACGTAGCTGGATCAAATGTAAACACGAGCGGCGCATTGGGCACGCCCACTGTTTGGGATTGATACGAAGTGAACGCACCTTCCGCATTTGCTACCACAATATCATGGCCAGTCAAAAATTTTTCAACAGGAATAAACGGGTACTCTGCGCCGTATTGATTTATTTTTTCACGAACATTGCGGTCGAGCATCAGGTCGCCGAATGCGAGAATGTCGACAGGATCATCTATATTTTGTTTTGGCTCGACCGCAAGCGGCTGGCTGATAGCATGATACGGTGGATCACTTTCGGGCACCGATGGAATAATCGCGAGGTATACAATCCGCCCGATATAACCAATAAGCACACCTGCAAAAAGACCCGCGAAACCAAAACCAACCAATGCAAGATAGACCATTATCCTATTCTTTCGAGTTGGATTAGAATTTTCCACACAGATAGTGTTTAACAAAATGCGGTATCTCAGAATCTATAAATAGATATAAATATCGACTTGTCAAGGCGGTGTCTCAGGGTTCGGTACCCATACCTCAAGGCCATGTAAGGGTATTTTAGCACAGTTGAGCAAGCCAAACAGATGCCTCAGGGTCGCTGATGTATTTTTATAAAATGAGACAAATGGGACACTACTTTGGATATCTAGATTTTGTGCCATTTTTGACTTGACACACTCATCAGCATGGTACATAATCCTACTCATGCATCACATGCACGCACAGCTTAATAAAAATATGAATTGCCCAACCACAGCGGGAATTTTTTCCGTTGCCTATGGACATATCCATCTTTTATTCAGCCGTGATCGTTTTGGCATATAAACTCCTCACAACATAGATTCTAGAAAAATCTCGGCTGAACAAAAGCCGGGATTTTTGTTTAGCAAAATGTGTTCTAGTTCTTTCACAGCACCAGCAACCCACAAGAAAGGAAGTTGCTATGGAAACGTGCCACGCTCGCCGTAATGTCGCCCTCTACAAGCTGTTCGTTATGTTTAACGAAGCTCTGTTTTGGGGACCGATCCTCATCATCTCGCTTCAGAAGCTCGGACTCATGAGCCTGCCCGATATCTATTTCATGGAATCGGCAGTCATGGTGATCTGCGTTGTTCTCAACATCCCAACAGGAGCGCTTGCGGATGTCATCGGAAGGAAGAAAACGCTCATTATAGGAAGAGTGTTTCTTTTGGGGAGCAGTATTGGATTTGCGATCATGTCTTCCCCTACCGGAGCTTGGGTGGCCAATATCCTATGGGCCATTGGTTTCTCATTTCAGTCGGGAGCAGACCAGGCGCTGCTCTACAACACCCTCAAAGGCGCAGGACTTGAAAAGAGCTTCTTCAAAATCGAGGGCTGTGCGACAGGATCAAGACTTATCCTCGTCGCCTTCTGCTCGCTCGCCGTCGGATTCTTGGCAGGAATCAATATGCGCCTTCCGCTCTTCATGTCGATTCCCTTTATGCTGATTCCTCTCGTCGCTTCTTTTTTCCTGAAGGAAGAAGAAATAACGAGCGACTACAACATCAAGAAACAAATCGATATCTTGAAAAAAGGTGTCGTGTTTGCGATTCGAAAGCCTGAAGTGCGCTGGGTCATCGGTCTTTGCGCTCTCGTTCTGGGAGCATCAAAGATTTGGTTCTTCACCTACAATCCGTATTTTGAGAAAGTTGGGATAGATCTCCGGTATTACGGGGTCATCTTTTTCTTTCTCAATGTTGTAGCGTGGCTCTGCAGCCACCACGCGCACCGCATTGAGGAATGTCTTGGAGAAAAACGCTGTGTGCTCGTAATGATCCTCAGCGTTGGAATCCCAATTCTGCTCATGGGAATCTTTCCCTGCTGGCCGATGGCATTTCTTGTCATTGTCCAGAATGTTGTGCGCGGATTCATGAGACCGTTCGTAGGAAATTTCATGAATCGACATATCGATTCGGAGGAGATACGCGCCACCACGCTTTCGGTGCGCTCGACGCTCACTGATATAGTATCGATTCTTTCGCTGTCGTGGTTTGGGCTCATGGACAAACGCCTTGGTCTTCTCTCATCCCTCGTCGTGCTCGGAGCTGTTGTTCTTGTTCTTGGAAAGCTGAGCTATGCGCGCTACAAACGTCTTTTCCCGGAGATTCTTGTTCGATCATAGCGATATAAACAGCATGGAGAAATCCATGCTGTTTTCTATTGTTTTGCAAACTCAATCGCCTTCTCTAAAGCCACATTGAAATCATGATCTTTTTGCCACGATGTTTTGATGACTTCTCGCAATTTTTGATGCGGGGCATAGCCATCATCTTGTTGAAATCTAAATTCGTCGAATTCAAGATTGAGTAAAACGGTAAAAGATTCTTTAACATCCCACATCTGACTGGTGGTTAGTCCTTTTTCTTTGCACACAGCATCATAATATTTATGAAACATAAAATGCATGAGTTCGTGCGTGGCTGTATCGATAGCGCTAAATTTGTTTCTAAACATACTCGTTGCAAACCAGCCGTTTTCCAAGTTATACCCCCACCTGCTCGCCGAAGAGAGTACTCCTCGCACCGATGCATACGGAAAAGGAAATTTGTGAACATTTTCCAGTTTGTGTATGAAATCTTTCTCGATCTTTATCCACGCATCATTAATATCTTGGACAAGAGATACTAATTTTTCTTCTTTTTTATAATAAGGCTCGATGCTCTTTTCTATTTCAAGCTTTCTTTCTTCATCAGAGTTAAGCTTTAAAAGATTTTCAGCAGTGCTATTCGTGTTTTGTTGAAATCCCCGGTCTTTATTCCGTTTATATGCATTAAGACCAATAAAATGATTGGCGATATCAATATCCTTATCGACAACAAACGTAACAATTTGGTTTTTAGTATTTTTCATGTGCTATGAATTATAGCAAAAATCCCATCAATTCCCCTTCAAACTTTTTATAATGTTGTGAAAGATATTCAATACGTTTGAAATCACTAGTAAGGAATTCATCGACTCGAGCATTGTTTTTTAGATAATGTTCTTCTTCAACCCAAACCGCATGAATTGATTTTAAATAGAATAACTTCAATCCTCGCTGCAGCTCTTCTTTTGAAATTGGATAGATACGGGCATACGATTCTAAATATAATTTAGCCTTTGCCATATCTTCATCATTAGTATCACCACCCAAAAAACTATACGTCATTGATCTGAATAATTCATATGCTCGGGGCGAATAGTCAGTTTTTTCAAAATCAAAAACATATGATACCTGATCGCGATCATTAAAAAATACATTATGATCAAGATAATCCCCATGTATTAAGTGATCACTTGGAAGAGCAAAATCTTCATAGTGTATTACATTGGATGCAATGAGATTCTTTTTTGTTTCTATACTCTTCAAAGCCAACTCATCAAAATCATTCAGTTGAAATTTTTTCTTGAGCTCTGCTTCAATAGCATCAATCTTAGAAAGAGCTTTTTCTTTATTCCATGGCTTAAATCTTTCTTTGATGGGAAGGTCTGCTTTTTCACCCAACAAATGTATTTTTCCAAGCATTTCGCCGAGAGATGCTATGGCCTCATCGGTGAGTGATTTTCTCTCCAATTGCTTATCGGTGATAAACGGAAAAAGCGCGTAGTAACTGTTGTCAAAAAAGAAATATGTTTTTCGATCAGTAGTAGCTATCGGCAAAATAACAGGAATACCTCCATCAGCAAAATATTTTTTAACCAAATGTACTTCTTCTATTCTTTCTTTATTATCGAAGCGATACTTTTTCAAAAAATACTTTGTACCATTACCAACAAGAATAAAATTCTCTGATAAAAATCCCTTTGCCACCTTTTCGTGGAAGGCAAGACTTAGACCGTAGATTGTATTGATGTGGGTTAATAAATCTTGCATTTTATCTAAGCCCTAAAATCCTATTGTAAAACTCATACTTGGCAATCTGATACTGCTTATATGGCAAATCTTTTGCGTCTTCCTTAATTTTTTCATATTCCCTTAGCAACTCAGGATTATTTTTTAAAAGATTAAATACTTGTATCTGAGCTTTTGTTGTTTCAGCGGTCGGATCGGTAAGCCAAACACTGACACTAAATCCACCTCGTTCAAAATCCCAGCCGGTAGAATTTTTACCCTGCCGTGCAGGCTCACCAAAAAGCTTCTTAAAATTATCAAGATGATGTGGCTGATCGGCTTTTAGGCAAAAAGCACTTATATCAACATCTTCCTGTCCGGAAATTCCCAATGCCAATGAGCCCAAAAGCATAACCTCTAAATGTGGTTCGACTGATTTAATGTCAGCCATTATTTTACTGGCAATATCTAATCCCTTCTGATTGAAAGGCTTCACCACCATTTTCTTATCATCAGGTATCGTCGCCAGATATTTATTTTGTCCTTCAGTGAGCATAAAAATGTTATAAAAAAGGATTTTCCATTTCAAACACAATCTTTGGCGTATGGTTATTTATTCTATCCACCGATATATTATATTTTTCTGAACACAGAATATCCACCGCACCAAATCTAGCCTTGCTCCAATCGAAGCCGAGCTTAGCGGAAACTTTTTTAACGACTTCTTCGGAGACTCCCTCAACTTCGACGAACGGTTCGATAAACGGCCACTCATCAATCATTATTTCCGCATCATCAAGATTCCAGAGTTCTCGCTTTGTTTCCTGATAAGATTTTTCTTCACATCCGA
>CAWDXL010000012.1:0-24952 GCA_963806325.1 Candidatus Parcubacteria bacterium | reverse complement strand
ATATCAATCAATAAGCCATAATTGATCTCCAGTGGAAAACGATTTTTGTCATATTTTTATTAGCATAATACCACCGGCACTGTATACAAATCTTAAAATATCGGTTGATATCATCAAAATCAAACAAATATTACCTTGCCATATTACTACAGTGCTTGAAGTATATGTCAGATCCCCCACATGAAGGCATTATCAGTTAGATATCTCAATGTCATCTTAACTACTGGTCATTATTTGCTTCGCTCTCTTAGCGTCCGATCAAATTCTCTCAAAATTTTAACTGTATTTATAGGATGCGTGCATTGTCGAGATTGAAAATAGTGGCTTCTACAAAACCTCGGGTCTCGCCTCCCATCCCGAGCCAGGTGTTGTTTGATTTCACATTCTATTAAAAACTTGTGCACCAGAATTGCCAGGGAAGCGTATAGTTAGAAAACCATGGAAACTCCTGTCGCTTTCTTCATCTTCAACCGCCCTGCATACACAGAGAAGGTATTCGCAGAAATACGGAAGGCAAAGCCAAGAAAGCTTTTTATTGTTGCTGACTTAACATCTGTGCTATGCTGCCGATGAGCCGCTCTGTGCGGAGTCGCGCGCCATCACCGAACGCATTGATTGGCCATGCGACGTCAAAGAAAATTTACGCAGAAAAAAATCTCGGGTCGAAGCAGAATTGTTTCGGGTCTGAATCTGTTTTTCGATCACGTAGAGCGAGGAATAATACTTGAAACTTACTGCCTGCCTATTTAATCTTTTTTTTCGGTTTTGCGGAAAACTTCTGAAAAAATATGAGGATTGTCCGGAAGTAATGATGATTTCCGGACACAACCCGCTTGGAGAATTTTCCATGGATTATTCATATGATTTCTGCAGATACTTTTCAATCTGGGGATGGGCTACCTGGCGCCGCGCCTGGAAGCATATGATATAGAAATGCTTGATTGGCCGAAACTTAAAAAAGAACACTGGCTCAAGAAATTTTACAATCATAATGGCGCTATCTCCTATGTCACCGAGGTGTTCGACAACGTATACACCGGCCGCGAAAAAACATGGGACACTCAGTGGTTTTTTACATGTCTGCAGGCAAGGGGGCTCTGCATTTTCCCAAAGGTTAATCTGATATCAAATATAGGAGTAGAGGGTGTACATGCCTACCCTTTGGAAATCAAAGAGGCTAAGACAATCGATACCGCCCGCTTGATACATCCCGCCGTCATTGCGCCCAACAAAGATTTTGAACTTGAGTATTTTAAAAAAGAATTTCCGTACGATGTGAAAAGAGAGGTGCGAAAGATACTATTCGGATTTTTAGGCAAGACAAAACGATACATCAGCAAGCTCGTCAGCTATTAGTAATTTTTATTCATTAGGTCTATACTCTTTCCATGGAACGAGTCATAGTTACCGGATCCGGCGGCCTTATTGGAGGAGAAGCGGTACGATTTTTTCACGAAAAGGGCTTTGCTATAACCGGCATCGATAATGACATGCGGGCATATTTTTTCGGCAAAGACGCAAGTACCGAATGGAACAGAAAAAATCTTGAAGAGACACTTCCCCGCTACACCCATTATCAGGCAGACATACGCGACACTGCAAAGATTGAGGAAATTTTTTCCAAATACTCATCCGAGATAAAATTAATTGTCCACACAGCAGCTCAGCCTTCACACGACTGGGCTGCGCGGGAACCTCTTACTGACTTTTCAATCAATGCGACTGGTACGCTCACTATGCTCGAAGCAGCCCGCAAACATGCTCCCAATGCTCCGTTCATTTTCACGAGTACCAACAAAGTATACGGAGACAAGCCCAACACTCTCCCGCTTGTAGAATTAGAAACACGTTTTGAACTTGACTCCTCTCATCCTTTTGCTCGCTACGGCATTGATGAATCTATGAGTATTGATCAATCAAAGCACAGTTTATTTGGAGTAAGCAAAGTGGCTGCAGATGTTTTGGTGCAAGAATACGGCAGATATTTCGGCATGAAAACTGCTGTCTTTCGAGGAGGGTGCCTGACCGGCCCAACTCACAGCGGCACGGAGCTTCATGGATTTCTGAGCTATCTTGCACTCTGCGCAGTCAAACATAAGCCGTACACCATCTACGGCTACAAAGGGAAGCAGGTGCGTGATAATATCCACAGCAAGGACCTTGTGAGCGCGTTCTGGTATTTTTTCAATAAACCGCGTTCTGGTGCTGTGTACAACATGGGAGGATCGCGCCACGCAAATATTTCTGTTCTCGAAGCAATAGATCTTATTGAAAAAATATCGGGATATAAACTCGACTACACCCTAGACAATACTGCCCGCAGCGGCGATCACATATGGTATATAAGCGATGTACGCAAATTTCAGAGTGATTATCCAGAATGGCATTATGCATACGATCTTGAGCAAACGCTCAGGGAGGTAATCGCATCAGCTGAAAAAAAATAATATGTGCGGAATTATAGGCATTGCCGGAAACAACAGTAAAGAAATACAGGACGCAACGCTTGCAAGCATGCTGCAGGAATTATCGTGCCGAGGGCCAGACGATACAGGCATTGAAAAAATAAACGGGTGCATTCTTGGACAGACCAGGCTATCAATTATCGATCTTTCAGGCGGACACCAGCCCATGAAAGATAATGCGCAAGATTTAACCATTACCTTTAACGGCGAAATTTATAATTATCCGGAGATAAGAAAAAGTCTCGAAACAAAGGGCCACGTGTTCTCGACCCATTCCGATACTGAGGTGATTCTCAAGGCTTATGCGGAGTATGGGGAACGGTGTACTGAGTATCTTGACGGTATGTTTGCTTTTGCAATCTGGGATGCGCGCACCGATACCCTTTTTATGGCCCGAGACAGGTTTGGCGAAAAACCTTTTTACTACGCAATCACGGATGAGACCGCTTCCGCACCGACGCTCATCTTTGCGTCGGAAATAAAAGCTATTCTTGCCACAGATAGCGTATCAGCCGATATCGACCTGGTATCTCTTGATAACTATCTGGCATTGTTGTGTGTGCCGCCATGGAGAACGTATTACAAAAATATTCACCCGCTTGAGCCGGCCCATAGCGCAATTTTTAAGGATGGAAAACTAACGATACGCCGCTACTGGCAGCTCAAGCATCAGCCTCTCTCAATTTCTATAGAAGATGCCGCAGCGCGCGTAAAAGAACTTTTGACTGATTCTGTAAAGAGCCGAATGATTGCAGATGTAGAGGTGGGAACATTTCTCTCGGGCGGAATTGATTCAAGTATTATTACCTGCCTCGCTCAGCAAACCATGAATGAGAATGGAACTCACAGAAAAGTTAAGGCTTTTTCAGCTGGTTTTGAAGATTTTATCGACGAGCTTCCCTACGCACGGGCAGCTGCAAAAATTGCAGGTACAGAACACTACGAAAAACAGATGAAGACTGATTTGCTTGAGTCATTTATCACGGTCTCAAGCTACTATGATCAGCCGTTTGCTGATTCATCAAATATTCCCATGCATCTTATTTCAAAATTTGCACGAGAAAGAGTAAAGGTCGTATTAAGCGGCGACGGCGGCGATGAGCTTTTCTATGGGTACGGACATCACCGCAAGCACTGGCATCTTCAAAAGCATAAGAGACTATTCCAGAGAATATTTTCTGACCCGTTCACCTATTTTAGAAATCATTTTCGCACCTGGACGCCGAGGAGCGCGCCAAGCTCTGGAAAGAGTCAAAAGTCATCGAGAAAGATCCCCTATCTCACATTGATTTTTCTGAAGCAAAGACGCCTCTTCAAAAGATAAATGTGGTCGATTTTTACGTGGCACTGCCAGGCGACATGCTCGCAAAAGTAGATACAAGCGCAATGATGAATTCATTGGAAGTACGCAGCCCGTTCCTCAATCATAAGCTTGCTGAATTTGCCTACAATCTTCCGGAAGAATTTAAGGCGACAAAAAAACAGAGCAAGATAATTTTGCAAAAAGCCTTCGGTGATATTCTGCCCGCAGGTGTGTTCACAAGAAAAAACAAGGCTTCAACGCTCCGGTCCAGCACTGGCTCCGAAAACCAGAAATAAAAAATTATATCGACGGAACGCTTATGAAAAATCCGCGCATCGGAGAATTTTTCAATGTAGAATATATCCACAATATGGTACAAAAATTTTATGCCGGGGATTCGTCCCTGCAATATAAGATATGGGCCCTCCTTGCTCTTGAAATGTGGCTGCGAACCAGAAAAACATCATTAAAAAAATGAACTGGAAAACCTCCATGCACTCTAGTATCAAAAAAATCAGAAGCGCGCTAAGCGGCGGGGTGGTTCATCTTGAACCTGGAAAAAACGCAACCGCAACGGGCAAAAGCGTTCTTATTTCATATATCACAGAACCTTTCTTAGAGCCGTCACGCCCTCTGATACCCACAGCAATATCTGGGAGTGCCGAGAAATGGCACAGACTTTTCTTGATCTCGGATATTCAGCAGATATTATTGACTGGAAAAATTCTTCTTTTATTCCAAAAAAAGACTACGCGGTTTTTATAGATATCCACAACAACCTTGAACGCTTGTCCCCTTTCCTTTCAAAAGATTGCATAAAAATATTACACATCACCGGCGCCCACTGGCTTTTTCAAAATACCGCCGAATACCGGCGCCTGCTCGACCTTCAGACTCGCCGACACATAAGCCTCGTTCCCCGAAGAATCGCGGCACCGTCGCATGGTATTGAATACGCGGATATCGCCACAATACTCGGCAACAAATTCACCACGAGCACATTTGATTATGCCAAAAAAAATATCGTGAGTATTCCAATATCAACTACTCATACTTATCCTTTTCCTGAGAAAAAAAATTATAGCGTAGCCAGAAATAATTTTATATGGCTTGGCGGAGCTGGCATGGTGCATAAAGGGCTCGACCTCGTCCTTGAAGCATTTGCATCCATGCCTGAATTCAATCTGTCAGTCTGCGGGCCTGTGTCGAGCGAAAAAGATTTTGAACAGGAATATTGGAAAGAGCTTTACAAGACTAAAAATATTAGAACGTTCGGAAAGATTGATCCTGGCGAAAAAATTTTCAGAGAAATTACTGATTCATCTATCGCTGCAGTTTTTCCTTCGTGCTCTGAGGGAGGCGGCGGCAGCGTAATCACCGCTATCCACGCCGGACTTATACCAATAGTCAGCCGGGAGGCTTCGGTCAACGTTGAAGATTTTGGCATTGTACTGAAAGAAAACACGGTTGAGGAAATAAAAAAAACAGTGAGATACGTTTCTTCTCTATCAGATGAAGATCTTTCAGACGTTCACAAAAATCCTGGCACTATGCAAATACCCGCCATACCCGAGAAACTTTTTCGAAAGCCTATGCAGATTTTGTCAGAAATCTTTTACAGCGTTCATGAATCGAAAACCCACGCTCGCTTTTGTAGATCATTCATTCCATAAAAAATCCCATTCGGGAGATTTTTTGCGAGAGCTGCTTTCAACAGAATTTGAAATTCACGATTACTGGGACTACAGCTCTGAAGGAGGGCCGACCGTATCGCCTGACGATATCAATAAACACGAATACGTTTTCTATCTCCAGGTACTCAGCCCTTTTCAGGAATTGAGGGAAATACATATTCCAATCATATGGGCACCCATGTATGACAGCGTTAAATTCAGATGGCTGTACTGGAAAACTATTTCGCTCTTCCCTATAAAAATCATTTCGTTTTCACAACACCTGACAGAGTGGTGTTCAAAATTTGATCTTGATATGTACACCGCTCAATATTACATGCCGCCTTCAGACTATAGAGCCCCGACGGGAAATCATTTTTTCTTCTGGTACCGCGGCGACGTTTCTTTCGACGACATAAAAGGCTTCATCAATCCCGATCAGGTCGATAGATTTGTATACCGTTCAAATCCAGACCCGACAAAAAAAGCGCTGAAGATTTCAGAAGAGGATATCAAAAAATATAAAGTGGAGATTATTGAAAGTTCGTTTATGCCGCAAGAGGACTATGTGAAGCTTTTAAATCAGGCAACAATTTTTATCGCTCCGCGAAAAAAAGAAGGGATCGGAATGAGCTTCATTGAGGCGCTGTCCCGAGGCCAGTGCGTCATAGGATGGAACACTCCCACACTCAATGAATATATAACTGATACTGTTGATGGCTATCTTATAGATGAAGCGGGACCAAAAAAATATCTTGATGTATCTCCACAGAAGCTTGCGGTAATCCGCAGAAATTGTGAGGAGCGCTATCACCAAGGCCATGAGATATGGGATGCGCACAAGAAAGAAATTGTATCATTTCTCCTCGAACCACATCGCCCTGCTGCCCCCTATTATAAAATACTGCTATACTCATATCTATATGAAGCAGATCTATTTTTCAGGAGAGCAGTCTATAAAATAAAAACGACTCTGCATTTTTAAACATATATGGAACGGCCTCTTATTTCTGTCATTATTCCAAGCTATAATTCTGCGAATACAATCGCCGAGGCTATCCGTTCAATGACAGATCAAACGTATAAAAATTTGGAGGTGTTAATCATTGATGACGGCAGTACCGACAACACCAAAGATATTGTCGAGGCAATCGGCAAAAAAGACGCCCGTATAAAATATATTCTTTTGCCGTACAAAGATCCGCATCGGATAGACTGGCGTGGAATCAATGTTAATGCCGGATACATGGCTCGAAATTACGGCATTGAAAAAGCAACCGGCGAATGGATTACATTTCAGGACGCTGATGATGGTTCGCTTCTTAATAGAATTGAGGCTCAATATGAGCTAGCAAAAAAATACAAGGCCATCCATGTGTCAGTCCAATGGCAGCAGTTTATAAAAGAATTAGCCAATAAAAAACTTGATATAGAAAAAATTTTCAGAGAGAGAGGTCAAGAAACAATAATAATTGGGCCTGAAGAAATTGTATCGTTGGCAAAGGCAGCCAAAGGAGTACTCTATGAGCTCATGGTTTCCGCATAACATCATTCCTTTCACGGTAAAGAAATGGTTTCCGGGTGCCCGAAGACTTTTTTGGCGCACTGCTATTCCATATCCAGGCACTGGCGGAGCGCCGCTCGTCAAACGGGAAGTATTCGAAAAAGTAAAATTTCGAAAAATAAATGATCGCGTGTGGGGCGCATTGAGCGGCCGCGGCGCCGATCGTGATTTCAATTTTCAGGTGGCTGAAACATTCAAAAACAGCATCTCGGCTGCACTTCCCTTATATCTATATCGGACACAGAGCCAAAATCCCGATTTTATCGGTTATGAAAAATATCTTATCGATTAGCATGAAATTTTCCATCATTACGCCCGTATACAATTGCGAGCAATTTATAGCGCACACCATCGAGAGTGTCATCTCCCAGGCTGGTAATTTTTCTATTGAATATATACTTCAGGATGCCCTCTCTACAGACAAAACATTGGGAATAATAAAAAGCTATCAGGCCAAGCTTATTTCTAAAGAGTATAAAATATTTTGCAATTCCGTGACAATAATTTTTGTTTCGGAAAAAGATACTGGCATGTACAACGCGATAAACAAAGGTTTTAAAAAAGCTACTGGAGATATATGTGCCTGGATCAATGCCGACGATGTGTACCAGCCAGGGGCTTTTGAAGCAATCGCTTCAACATTTGAAACTTTTTCTGATATACATTGGATCAAGGGCAACACCTCTGTTATTAATATAGAAGGTGCAACACTACAACAAAGCAGGTGCTATGTTTACAATCAGGCTTGGATCGCAAAAGGCATCTACGGCCAGCAATCATATTTTATTCAGCAAGATGGCGTCTTTTGGCGCTCACTGCTCTGGGACAAGATCGGCAGCATTCCAGAAAAATACACGCGGGCCGGTGATTATTGGCTATGGACACACTTTGCCAAGCATGCATCACTTTGGTCACTCAATGTCCATGTCAGTTCATTTCGAAAAAGGCCGGGGCAGATCAGCGCAGATATTCCGGCGTACAAAAAAGAACAAGATGATATTCAAAAATCGGCCGGGTTTTCAGCATTCTGTGCACGACTTTTTTTCAGCCCCCAGTCGCGCCTGTACCCGCGCTTTCAAAAATTTTTCTTGGCTCTTTATCGCATCATTTTTTGGAATAGAAATAAAGAATACATAGAAATCGTTGACGGTATACCCATTAAAAAACAGGCGCGTTCTTTTATTGCGTAGCTATGTTCCTAAAAAATTCAGCGAGTTCTTTTGCAAACATATCAGACGTACAGTGAGCCACAGCAAATTCCCGGGCAGCTTTGCCGAGTTTTTGCCTCTTTTTTGGATCGTCCATAAGAGAAATAATAGCCTCATGCAGCGCCTGAGGATCACCCTCCGGAACCAGAATCGCCGTTTTGTCGTGCTCCACATATGATCTGATAGTCGGTGTATCGGTAATGATTATAGCTTTGCCCATGGCCATCGCTTCCACAAGCGTTGAGGTCCCCATGGCGTCATTGGTACCGCCTGATGTATTGAGCGGAATAATAACGATCTGCGCCTTGGCAAATTCTTTAACCATATCCTCCGGACTAAATTCCCGGGCCTCAAGATATGTAGGAATAGGAGCAAATTTTTGGAGCTTCGCGAGCCGCGCGGCCGCTACAACTTTTACATCCAAGCCTTCGGTAGCCGCAAAAAAAGCGGGGTAATCCCTGCCATAATCAAAACCGACGGTGAGAATTTCTTTTTCTTCGTTGATACCACGCTGCGGCTTGAAAAATTCCGTATCAACACCAAAACGAATAAATTCTACTCTGCCTTTGAGCTCAGGATATTTTGAAAGAAGCAAATCTTTTTCCCACGAGCTTATCGTGACAATACCCGCTGATTTTTTCGTCATCCACCTAAATATTTTTTGCCGCAGAGTGCTCCCAGATCCAATAAGACCGGTAATACTGAAATCAAACATTACCCATTTTGGTTTCTTAAACGGATATAGTGTATGAATAAGCTGGCTTCCAAACGATGCTGATGAAAAGACAATATCGTATGATAAAAATTTAAAGAAAAGCGGAGCATGAGCCCAATAAATATTCAAAAAATGTTTCCGCAAAAATGCGGCGGCCGGCTTTGGGTAAAATTGCTCAAGTTCAATATAGCTTGCTTCTACACCGTATTGCGGCAGACGAAGCATGCCATAGAAATGATTATCATGACTCTTCCCGATCCTGATTTTCTCTACAAGATCGTCGCGGACACGGTTCAGCAGGTAAAGCACGTTCATACGGTCTTATGCTATCATAAAGTTCATATAGTATGAAAAAAGAACTTTTCTGGATCGTCAAAAAATATTTAAACCGCCGAGGATATGATATTAAATATTACCACCCTCATCTTGATACACTTCTTAAAAATCTTGATGTACAAATCGTGCTTGATATCGGCGCAAACGACGGACAATTTGCAGAAGACATCCATACGCGGCTGCCGAAAGCTTACATTTATTCTTTTGAGCCCCTCAAGGACTGTTTTGAAAAACTAAATATTCGGATGAAAGAGGCTGCACATTTTAAATCATTCAATATAGCCCTCGGCGATAGCGAAGGTGCGATGGAAATAAACAGAAACTCTTTCAGTCCAAGTTCATCTATCCTTCCCATGGATGAACTTCATAAAAAATTGTATCCGAAAAGTGCCGAATCACGCAAAGAAACAATACGTATTAAAAAGCTAGATTCTTTTTCGCACGAACTTATTCTTAATAAAGCATACCTCGTAAAACTTGATGTTCAAGGATACGAAGATAAAGCAATAAAGGGCGGTTCGGAAATAATAAAAAACGCTTCGCTTGTGCTGGTAGAAACCTCTTTCAAAACATTATATAAAGGCCAGCCGCTATTTGACGATATCTACACGCTCATGAAAAATCTTGGTTTTTCATATTACGGCAATCACGGCCAGCACTGGAATATGAAAACCAATGAGCTTATCTATGAAGATGCTCTTTTTGTGAAGACGAAATTTTTACAATAAGATCAGCGATTCTTTTGCCCATCTCTGCGGTATTAAATCTTTCTTCAACTGACACTCGGCCCGCTACACCAATTTTTTTTCTGAGTGATGTATCTGCAAGCAGGCGGCTGATGGCCTGAGATACTAGATCTGCATTTTCCGGATCAACAAGAATTCCTGTAATGCCGTCATGCACATACTCGTCTGTCCATGATTTTCGACTGACAACAACAGCTTTCCCCGATGCCATTGCATCAAGAATCACCGTCTGTCCGGAACAGTCTGAAACACCAAAGCTGTCCTTTTTTTTCAAAGGCACCACGACACACAGCGCACCATAATAAAGATTCTGTAATTCCTTAAAAGGCATGTCATATTTGACCGTGACATTTTTTGGAATATCGATAATACCCTCCCCTTCAATATTTTTGCGCGATGCCACGACAATAATTTGGGCCGTTATTGATGGAGCAGTATCAATAAGCGTACGATAATCGCGACCACTATCTCTGCCAACCGAAAGAATGTAGCCTTTATCGGTATCCTGAGGGGTATAAAAATTTTTGTCTGTGCCGAAAGGTATTGTCATGACCACACGCTCAGAAATCCCCTGTCTGATGAGATATTCTTTCTGAGGCGTTGACAGACAAACAATAAAATGCGCACGTTTGAGAGCTTGAATAATAAGCATTCTTTTGTACGAATAGCGAGAATAGCTTGAAAGAACACTCGTCATATTTATATTTATAAAAATCCACGATGGTTTTTTATAAAAAAATATTTTTTGCAAAAGAATATACGGCAAGCCGACTGCCGATACGACAACATCATATTTTTTAATTTTAAAAAACGCCTGCCAAAAACTTGAAACATCGATAAAATCACAGGAATAATTTTCAGAACCAAGCTGCTGTATTGCATGATTGGCACCATAGAGCACACTATCCGGTGAAATTCCGCTCGATATTGCCTTGAGAATATCCTGTCTTTTTGCTCCGGAAAATAAAAAGGCTATCTTGGCTTTTTTCATAATAAAATGTTTCCGCTCATCACAGAGCTTAATTTTGCTCCCAACATCTTCAAGCTATGCTGATTTTCAACAAGCTTGCGAAACTGGGCTCGATACGTATTTTTTGCGGTTACTGGCAATTCGAGCAACGTTAATATTTTCTGAGAAAGCTCATGTGCATCCTTCTGCGTAAAAATAAAACAATCGTCTATGACTCCTCGCAAATTTTCATTTGAAGCGAGCACGAGAGCACCGCTTGCCATTGCTTCAAATATTGTCTTGTCGTACATTCCACTGGAGCTGTTATTTACAAAAATATCATTACTAGAATAAATCTTTGGCGTTTCGCGATTTGGAATGCCTGGGTAAAAAGTGAGGCGGGAGCGGCCGAGATGATCATCGAGGCCGAGGCTCGAGGCGCGCTGCTTGATCTGTTTGTAGTATTCCATATCTTTCGGTAGAGCATCGCCATATATAGCGGCAGAAAATTCAATGCCTTTATTTTTAAGGATACCAAGAGCTTCGATCAAAACATCAGGGCACTTTGCAGGCGTTATCCGTGCTAAAAAAAGAATAGATCGCGGGACGGGTGCAGAGCTTGCATCGGGTTTGAACGTCCCCGTATCAATGCCGACCGGCATAAAAATAGTTTTCTTATATTTAGCGGTATAAGAAAACTTCGAAGTGCAAAATACATGGGTACAAAAAAAGGCCGCACTATCTGTAATAAAATTACCTGAGTGATGATTGCGCCACATATAGACTTTTTCCCCCATAAGCTTCCACATAATTCCTCCAAGCAACACATACTCCTGATTCATATGAACAAATACCGCATCATAATTTTTGTGCTCCCTCCAAATATACTTATAGAAATTGAAGATATAATGGATTCTTGAATGTCTTTTTTCTTTACCCAAAGAAAATACAGTGACGTTGCCAGGAAGATTTACTTCACCTTTGAGTAGACATACCGCAACAATATGCTCAAAGTGGACAGAAAATTCCTTGAGCCATGCATGGAAAAAACCCAGTACAGAATCGTTGTCATCTACAACCTGAGTCAAAATGAGGATTTTCATAAAAATCAAAATGTTTTACTGAAAGCTTTTACTGCCAATTCCGCGTATTTTTTCAAATACTCGTTTTTATCTAAAACCAATTTATTCTTGAAAGATTCCCGAGCTTTTATCTGCAACGTTCTCTGAAAATTCCTGTCAGCAATCACGGAACAAATTTTTTTAGTAAAAGCATCCCGGTCACCTACCCGAGCAAAAAGGGCACTGACGCCATCTTCCAGAAAATCCCGAGCACTGCCAACATCCGAGGTTACAATAGCCGCCCCAGAAAGCCCCGCTTCAACAAGAGCCATACTATGGCCTTCATATGATGATGTCATGAGAAAAATATCGCAAGTTTTGTAGTACGAAGCAACATTGTTGGGCCATGGTTCAAATACAACTGATTGACTGATACCAAGCTTGTATGCTTTTTTCTCCAACAAGCTTTTTTGCGAACCGGTGCCGGCAATAACGAGCCCTGCTTTCGGATAACGCGCTACTACATCTCTAAAAACTTCAAGCGCGAAATCAATATTTTTTTCAGGCTCGAGCCGCGAAGCTATGAGTATAATATGACCGAAGGCGGGGTATTTCTTTTTCAGATCCACATTTTCAGATTGTACCGACAGAGCAGGATCAGCCACAAAGACAGGCAAAATATCTATTCTTTTCTCCGAGATTGCCGGAATCTTATCAAGAATACTTTTTTTGATTCGTGCTGAGACCACGCGTATTTCATCTGCCTTTGGCAGAATACGACGAGCCATTCTTACTCGCACCCTGTTGAGAAAATTTTTTGAAACAAAGAAAGGATTAAAAAGATCAGTGTGGACCTGAATCTGGAGAGGAAGATGGTATTTTTTTGAGATATACGTACCTACAATACCTGTCTCAAAAGGATCCTGGCTTGTCACCACAGCCTTCTTCAAATTAATATTCTGAACAACAATGATCTTACTGATACATCGCCGTGCATCACGTACATAGAGCCACTTTGATGATGAATTGGTCGGGTACACCCACACATTTTCCGCAATTTTCTGTTGTGTATAGCCCAGGCTCTTTTTTGAAAAAACAATAATATGGAGTTCAGAAAAAATAGCTCCGTATTCAATCATGCGCTTCCTGACATCGCTTCCCGCTTCAAAAATCTTCCTGTCCGTGCTTATGCTGATAATAGTTAGGGGCTGCATTTACGTAAGAGTTTTAAAAAGTTCCAGATGCTCTGCAAGAACATCATCCCAGCTGTGGGTAAATTTTATTTTTGCCAAGCTTTTCCTAAAGCTATCATAATTTTTGGATACAAGCAGCCAATTCATTTTTTCGGCAATATCATCTACCGACGAAGGATCTATTTTCAAAAAATCTTCTTTATTGATACTTAAATAATTTTCTTTCGTCAAAAGAAACGGAATATTATGAGCCAGATATTCGTAGGCCTGGTGAGGCGAAACGTCGGTCCAGCTCGGAATGACTGCATACGCGCAGTTTGATATTCTTTTAAACACCTCATCTTGAGACATGGGCTTGATAAAAATAACCCGATGGGAAATTTCAAGCCTATCAACAAGCTCATGCAATATCTTTTCTGCCGGCCCTTCGCCGATGAGCAAAAGTTTGTAGGAATAATCATCGAGCCTGGCAAATGCCTGTATGAGAGACTCGACATTTTTCATTTTTATAAATCTGCCGACAAACACTATTTCCTTGTCCCGCACGTCGAGACCTTGAGTTTTGTTGTAGCTCTTCATGAGCGTGCTGAGCATATATTCCGGTACCGCGTTTAAAATAGCAGCAGTCTTTTGGGGTTTGAGGCCATAATAAGTTATATAGAGCTCTTTCTGAATATCAGAATTGAAAACTACTTTTTCGGCCCGGCGCAGCACGATCTTAATGATCATATACATAAGATTGTACTGGCGATACAGACCCCGCTCATAAAATTGCCGGAGCGTGACCGGCGGTCTGCCTTCAGCTAGATATTTTTCCCAGATATATCCCCCGCCGACTCTCACCGCATATTTTTTACCGGCAACAAATGCCGCGGCACATACCGGCATACCTGCCGAAAACCAATCCAACGAATAAATACAATCATTTTTAAAAGTATGCCTCAAGACCGCAAAAAAGTATTTTGCGTAATTGGCAAGCTTGCTTGAGCGCACCACCCGCACGAGCTTAAAATTGTACTCTGCATCAAAATCGTAATAAGGCTTGTCGGAGTATGTAATGACGGTCACCGTGTGTCCGGCGGCCTGAAGGCGGCTCGCGAGCTCTACAGCCATCGTGGCGGGGCCGCCGAATTCCGGCCTGAATATGCCGGTCGTAATAAGAATCTTCATAAGATAAGTATACTAAATATTAGGCGTACAGAATAATAAAATATGTTGTATAAAAAATGCGCTCCGATATTTCACAGAGCGCAGATGGAATTTTACAAATTCCTCAATCGGCAAAGGCTGGCTCAGGAAGATACCTGCGCTCAATCTTGCCGTTTACCGAAACCTTCACAAAACGTTTCCCCTTTTCATCCCTAAAAACAGAGAGGTCGGCAGGCCCAGGCTGTAAAGAATTACCAATTCTTTCCTGTTGCCAAACCATATGCCCCGTTGGTACGGCAGATGAATGCAGATAGCCTGTGTTGAATCCAGTGGCAATTGCCAATAGGATCACACAGACAATGAAGAAAATACCCCCGATGGTTCCTTCAAACATAATTCTCCTTTCATAGGTTGAGTGCAATCGCGCACAAAGCGTATTGCAGGGCTCCAGCTGTCCCAATCGTGAGACAGTGCGCGCCAGCACATCAACAGCTCTCCGGTAACAGGACTGATGTACAGACACGGAACATAAAGATGTATGTAGTGGTCGTGAGGAAGAAGATAATCAGCACGATCATGCACAACCGTTTTCCAGAAGAAGATTGCTTTGAGCCCAAATATATTTCGGAAATCAACAGGATCCATCTTCTGGATTGCCACAGCGTCGCGATAACCAAGGTAGTTGCCCATGCTCCGCCCCTTCACCAGGTGAAGGTAAATAACGTAGCCTTTCACTACCCTTTGCTCCTGACCAGGATAGAAACAAAGTGCCACGTCTGTAGGAAGCTTGTAGTGCGTGGGCCCGACATTATCAAGTTCTGGATGCATAACCTTGAGCACCCAGTCAGGATATCCTTCCATGGCGTTTTCCCTTTCGTGGAATTTTACCGGTGTACTATACCAAAACAACTTCTTACATAATACACATAAATTTGATTTTTGTCAACAGCAATATTTTTTCCTACTCCTTCTGTCATTCCCACGCAGGCGGGAATCCAGAGCATTCTGATTGTGAGAGTTATTGAGTAGAGATAGCTTTTCTTGTGATAGTACCAAAGTACCCCACAGAAGGAGTGATGCCATGAACTTTCTGGAATTTGATCAGTGCAGCCTTCGTTGCAGCACCGAAGTAGTCGGTTTCCTTCCCTGCTGATCCAGCTCCAGTAGTAGCAACGGTGAATCCATGAGCATTGAGATACTGCTGGAGAGTTTTGACTTGAGAATTGGTCATTTTGTAGTGGAGGTTAAGAGTGAATGATGGAGATATAGATGGTGTTGTTGATGATTGAGTAGGAATAGGTAGTGTAGAAGGTAGTACTGATAGTGAAGGACATGGTGCACCTGTGTGGGTGTTGAATAGTGCACCGGCTATACAAGCGAGGGGTGATGGAGTAGGTAGAAGTGTTGGGGTGAATGGAGAGATGCCGTAGGAGCCGCTGCTTGAGGGGATGCCAACACCGGTGGAGGTGGGGGTGCTGGAAGAGGGTGCGCAGCCGGTGGTTGTAAATGTTGCATCTGATCCAGTTTGTTGTGCTCCTGATGTATTTTTTGATAGTGGTTGGTAATGATATGTCGTACAAGCATTCAGATTCGAGAGAACCACTGTATGATTCGTCACTCTCGGTGATATATCTGTTTCTGTGGTGCTTGCTGTGTATGAGGTTGAAGTTCCATAATTGAGGATAGTTGATGCATCAACATCAGTGTTCCATGAAATTGTTGCTCCGTTGCTTGTAGATGTTGCGGTGACTGAGTATGGATGACTAAAGTCTGCGACGTAGGCGTCGTACCAAGCGGCGCCCATGTATTGGTGGCCAGCTTCATAAGGGTGTGGACCAAAACCCCAATTGTTTATGGTATCTGCATTATTCTTAGATGCAGCATATAGCGTAGTATCGCCAAGATATACACCAGGGGTCGAGCTAGCAATGGAATTTATTGCTGATTCATATTGGACAATAAGAGCATTTGCTTGAGCTAATGTTGGAGTAGTGGTGGCTTGCCCATTCCCTGGAGCATTTAAATATGGTGAGTAATTTAAAATAACTCGTGTTATTCCCGTCCCTGATGCAAGTAACGCATTTACCAAATTTTGTAAATTTGTTTGATATGTTGATGGTGAAGTGAAAGTCTCTGAAGCATCATTTGTTCCAATCATAATGGACACAGTATCAACCCCCGTATTTTCGAAAGAAGTCAGCACTCCTGGCAGGTAACCTCCACCAGGCTGCCAGTCTGACGCAGAAGTTCCAGGATATCCCTGATTATTATACCCGACCGAATATCCATCATTTTGAAGAGTCAAATACTCAATAACAGCACCGGGACCGTCGCTCAAAGTAGTTCCATTATTAGAACCAAAACCCGTCGTGATTGAATCACCAATATATCCAATCACATGTCCGTTTGAAGCTACCGTCGTAACTTGAAGGGTAGTTGATGTAGCTTCTTGTGGTGTAGGAGTTGTACTATCAGTTATATCCATTCGATAGAAGTATGTTGTTCCTGGAGTAAGGCCTGTGTCAGTATACGAGGTGGTTGTTGCGTTTGGGATATTAGTAAATCCAGTGGTCGACGCGAGAGATCGTTGCCATTGATATGTAAATGGACCCACCCCACCGCTTGCAAGAGCTGAAGTTAAACTGGCTTGTGTTTTATATATACTGCCAAAATTTACACTTACTGCTCCCGGAGTTATTGGGCCTCCTGGCACATAGACATATGTCTGAATTCTACTAGTGTACATGTCAGAATATTCCCCTGCACCCCAATATCCAGGAGATTGGATTGGCGAAGAACTATCGGTATAACTATAAGTAGCCACAATAGTATTAGGGTCTGATTGATTATAGAAGTTAACAGTTAATTGAGTATCGCTTGAATCAATATCTTGTACAATAAATTCCATAATTGGATTTGAGGGAATACCACTTAAGGTAGCTCCAGTGATATTGGCTTGAAGTGAACCATTTACAGCTTTATAGAGGTAAATCTGATTACCAGTATAAAGCACGAAAGCGTAACCACTTCCCCCATTCGAAGGATTAAAACGAGCTATTGCACTCGGATTACCACCCGCAACGTATACTCTCACCTTGCCATTCTGGAAACTATCTGTTGTGCTAGCATCATGATAAAATCCATCTAGAACAACAGAGCCTTGAGGACTAAGATAATTACCAACAACTATGTTGCCTGAAATTTTGTAAATATCTCCGATAAAATCTACCCAACCATTACCTATACCCGTAGTTGAATTTGCACCTGAACCGAAGGAGGTATCCGCGCGTTGGAAATTGTCATCAAAAACAAGATTATACTGAGATGCTTCAGCTTTATGAGGAGAATAAATTATTACCCCAACCGCAACACTAGCTAAGAGAAGAGAAGAGAAGAGAAGAGAAGAATTTTTTATTCATAAAGAAAACGATGTAATAAATTGCATTGCTATTATCATATCACAGCAATGGGGGGGGTGAAACGTTATCCACAAGAAACACTTTGTTGATCTCAGTACTGCCGCGACTGCTCTACACTCACTTCTTTTAGTTTATTTTTACTTGCATCAATAGATATTGATTCGTGCGGCCAAAGCGTTTCAAATACCTCCCACATTTCGTAGGCAATAATATTCCAATTGTATTTTTCAGCGACGAGTTTTTTGGCATTTTTAACCATAGATGCTGCCAATGTTTTATTGGCAAGAACTTCCTGAATTTTTGCGGCAATACTGTTTGGATTGCCCGGCTCGCAAAAGACTCCAGTCTCGCCGTCTTTCAAAAAATCGGGAATGCCGCCAACTGGCGTTGCAACGACAGGCACCGATGCGGCCATTGCTTCAATAAATGAATTGCCGAGGCCTTCGGAAAGCGATGGCCGGCAAAACACATCAGCAACGGAAAGATATCGCGGAATTTCAGGATGTGCTTTAAATCCTAAAAATGAAATGCGCTCGGCGGTTCCCTGCTCTTTCGCCTGAATACGCAGAGCCTGTTCAAGCTCGCCAGTACCGACAATAGCAAGCTTGATTGAGTGCGGCAAATACTGGAGTGCGGCAACAAGATCAGCAATGCCGTTTTTTTCAACGAGGCGGGATGTAGTAATGATAAGCCTATCCCCTTTTTCTTTGCCTATTTCTACTGCTGCACGTTCACGATCGGCATCCGAAATCTCCTGACAAAAAATAGAAGTATCAACAGCGTTGGGAACCACGTCGATTGGAACGGAAGAATTGATATCCCGCGCTCTTTTTTCAAGATAGGAGCTGATAGCGGTAATACGGTCGGCCTCTTTAAAAACCATAGTATAAAATGGCCGGATACAATACGTGTACATAAAAGGGCTGCCGAATGCGTAGCGCTCGAGGTGTGTCTCTTCATCTCCTTCCTGGAGCGTGAGAAGAAGCGGAATTTCGGGGAAAGCTTTTTTTACGAATGCCGCAGCCACACTCGCCTGACTCGCCATAATAGACCAGATCGCGTCATACTCATATTTCTTCATGAGCTTTCTAGCTTTAAAATATCCGGTAAAAGGCAAAAGAAATTTGCTAAATGAATCTCTGCCAAGACGATACACCATCACGTTGCCAATCTTTTCTTCTTTTTTCTGCCTGCCATCAAGATTGACGGTAATGAGATCGAACGCATATTTTTCGCTGCCGGAAACTTTCTTATCAAGAAAGCGGTCGGTAATTTCTTTGACGGCAATCTCAGCGCCGCCAACAAACGGAAGATATGCTGTGGAAAAAATCAGTATTCTTTTCATATGGTTAATTTCAGAAAAACAATTCGGATATCAGAGCTCTAGAATTTTACGCAACACATGCTCAGGCACTTCTTTTGCTGGAGCTTTCGATTCAGAAGCTTTTTGAGGAGTGGACTCTGCTTCTTTTTTTGCCGTTGGAATTTGCGGACGAGGAGATAGTGGTGGGACGGTAGCTTTCTGCGCTGGCTGATTATTATTAATTGTTTGGTTAAACTGCTTGATATTCTGAACATTATTTGTTTCCGCGTGCACAATGACCGGCGCTGGACGCGGTGCAGGAACGGAGGCCTGAGGAACATCTTTTATAACTGCAGCAAGCGCGTCGCGGAGGGCAGATATATTTTGCGGCGTTGGACTTTTCTTATCATCCCGCTTCGGCTGGGGCTTGGTCGTTTCTGCATGAGTCTCGTAGCTCTTCGCAATAACACTGCGAAGCTCAAGCTCTTTATTGCCCTGCACTTGCGCCTGTGCTCGTTCTTTCGAAGTGTCTTTAGCACTCTGTGCGGTCGGCTGGCTTGGCACACTCGGAGAAACAGGCTGAACAGGCCGTGTCGCTGCAACAGTCGCGGCAGGAGCAGAAACTGAAGCAGATTCTTGGGCAGGTTTTGGAAAAACAAGCTTCTTATTTTCGTCAGGCTTGCGATTTCTTTGCGGCGTAATAGCTTCATGCCATTTTTTAATAGCTTCTTCAACGACTGCGCGCGGATGTGCATATGTGTCGCGCGAATAGCCGACAATATCTTCTTTAAAAGAAATATCGGGGCGTTCGATAGGCGGCAGTGTCGTAGCCGAAAACGGCGCGGATGTAACGCCGTCGATCATGAGCTTTAAATAAATTTGTACGAAACCAAGATTTACCAGATCTTCTTTGGTGAATGTCGGGAAAAATTCTTTTTCCAATACTTCCGCATCAATCGCGCCGACACGGAAGACAATCATTGAGCCTACGTTACCAAAAACAGCAGCACGCACTTCGTCGCTCATTTGCTCAATGTATTGGTGAGCAATTGTGAGATTGAGCTTATACTTTCTCGCCTCAGACAAAATATCCGCAAATGATTCGTTGGCGAATGACTGGAACTCGTCGACATAGAGATAAAAATTTGACATACCCTTAAGCATCGCCTGCGAGCTATCAGCGCGGCTCATGGCAGCCAGGTAGATTTTGGTAATAAGCATAGAGCCGAGAAGGTTGGCATTCGACTCGCCCACTCTTCCTTTTGAAAGGTTAATAATGAGAATTTTTTTCTCATCCATAATTTTTCTGATATCAAATGTCGATTTCGGCTGACCAATAATATTTCGCACCAAAGGATTGGAAATAAATTGGCCGATTTTATTTTGAATAGCCGCGCCGGCTTCCTGCATGTAGCGCTCGCCGTATTTTGCAAATTCATCTGTCCAAAACGCCTTGACCGACGGATCAGAAATATTTTCCACTACTTTATTGCGATACTCTTTGTCGACAAGCATTCTGTTGACGCCAATGAGCGTGGAATCAGGAAATTCCAAAAGAGAAAGCAGAATATTATTTAAGATATATTCCATGCGCGCGCTCCAGGCATCCACCCAAATCTTCTTAAAGGCGCTCATGAGACCGTTGGCGACAAGGTGCCGGCGCTCATATCCCACATCTTCCATAACATTAAAAGAAATCGGGTACTCAAGATCGAACGGCGCAAAATAGAGCACGTCTTGTGTGCGGTGCTCGGGGACATAATCGAGCAGAAGTTCAGCGGTCTTGCCGTGAGGATCGATAAAGGCCAAACCTTCGCCGTTTTTAATATCCTGGATAGCCATATTTTCAAGCATGGTCGATTTGCCCATACCTGTCTTTCCGATGATATACATGTGCCGCGTCCGGTCGGAAGATTTTATGCCAAATTGCACCCGTTTGCTGCGGGCGTCTGTTTCAGCGAAATAGGTAATGATATCTTCGGGTCTGAGAGGAGCCATAAAGTACGCCTATAGTATACAATACTCCGAATAATAATTAAAAGGAGGCCGGCGGATAATTATAATATCCGCCGGCCAAAAAACATTCACTCCCACCACTGGCCATCCGGCAATTTCATACGCGGCCCCTCTAACTGATCAATGTATGAAATAGGACGGCCTCTCCAGCAGCAGCCCTCCGACTTTTTAAGCGCAACTCTGGCACGCACCAAACGACGCAGTTCACAAAAATCACGCGGACCCTCCATGTCAGAAAAGACTCCAGGCTCACCTTCGTATGCAGAATTCCAGTGAATAGTCAGAATAACCGTCTCTTCACCCACTTCAAAAAGTGAAACTGCTCCCATTGCCTGACCTCCAAAAAAGACCGAGTTCTGACTCGAGTATACCAGATTATTTGTTCTCAACAAATACCGCATCCTGCCCATGCTTTGAAGGCGCTGTAGCGACAGCGCGCAAACGGCGCTTGAAATGAGCAATCACCGCAAACACAATGAGTACTGCTCCAATCAGCATGTAAAAAACATTTTTCACATCGATCGGGAAACTTGGCAATGTAAGAAGAATGACAAGGATACCGAGAAAAAATTCAATTTTGTTGCGGGTCATAGTAGTACGTATAGTATAGCGTTGCCGAATTTGTTGCAAGCAGTATTTTTTCTATCTCCATTTTTCGACAAGATCCCTGAAGAAAAGAATGATGAGCGCGGCTGATCCGACAGCGATAAGCGCCACCACAAATCTGCGGATTGAATAGGCGATATGCAGTACGAAATTTATCTGCGTATGAAAAATAAATCCAAGCATGATGACAATCGGAATATAGACACAGGCCGACAGAGCTGTAGCTGTTAAAAATTTTCTCCACGGCACACGCAATAGCCCCGATACAAGAGGATTTAAAAAACGCATACCAATGATAAGGCGGGAAAAGAATATGGTACGCATCGGATTCTCCCGCATATGCCGGATATACCAGCCCACATGGCTCGCTTCCACTCTGGCGTGGTATTTGTGGGTAAAGCGGCTGCCGTGTCCGCTCAGATAATAGATGACAGAGTCGCCGGCAATCGCACCCAAAACACTTGCGAGCATAATGAGCGGCAAATGAGAAAGATGCTCAGCAGCGAGATAGCCGCCCAAGATGAGAATAATTTCTTCAGGAATCGGAATCAGGTAGCCGCTCGCTGCAACAGCGACAAATATGCCGATGTAAGAGAGATGCTGAACATATGAAAGACCGTAAATTGCCTGATCAACCATTGAATGTATTATATTCCCGCTACCGATACAGCGGCCGATTCGGTAATTTTTTGTGCGACCGTATAAATATCCCCTGCTCCCATGACGATAATGACAGAATTTTCATCACAGCCGGCGAGGCATGACGCCACTGCTTCGAGGCTCGGCAGCGCCGATGCGGGCATACCGTGCTGAGAAATTTCAGCAGCCAGAATCCCTGAAGAAATTGTTTTATCTTCCGGCTCGCGGGCAGCATAAATTGGAGCAATAATAACTTCATCAGCATCAGAGAATGCCGTACCAAAATGAGTGAGGTGCTGCTTGGTTCTGCTGTACAGATGTGGCTGAAATGCGACAATAATTCGCTTATCGGGAAACAGCGATCGCGCGCCGCGAATTGTCGCCTGCACTTCGGTAGGATGATGGCCGTAATCGTCATATACACGGGCGCCATTTTTTGTCATGCCTTTGTATTCAAAGCGCCGCCAGGTACCGGCAAACTCCTGGAGCGATGTTTCGGCCTGTAAGCGGTCAATCTTCAAAATATCGGCGACTGCAAGCACCGCTGCCGCATTAGAAAGATTGTGTTCGCCCGGCACGCTTAATTTCAAATTTTGATCGCCAAACAATTCATAATCAACCACCGTGCATTTTGCTTTTTTTACCACGTCGGCAATGTGCAACTGCTCCAAATTACAGACGAGGTATCCATCCTTCGGGATTTTTTCTACAAGCTCGATAAAAGCGCTCTTAATATCTTCGATGTCTTTATAATAATCAAGATGATCATCATCAATATTTGTAATCACAACAATTGAAGGAGAGAGATTTAAAAATGAACGCCGATATTCACAGGCTTCAGCGACAAGATATTTACTTTTACCTGCAATAAAATTGGTCAGCTGCTCCCCCTCCTTTTTCAAGGAGGGGGCTGGGGGGAGGTTTTTCTTCAGCATACTACCGACAACCACCGTCGGATCTTTGCCGGCATCAATGAGCATTTTTGCAATCATGGCAGTCGTCGTCGTCTTGCCATGCGCACCAGACACCGCAATCGTATATTTATGTTTCGAAACAATGCCGAGCGCTTGAGGATATGTAATGCACACGATTCCCAATTCCCTCGCTTTCGCCAATTCCTCATTATCATCGAGAATGGCGATAGTATAAATCACGAGATCGGTGCCAGCAGAAATATTGCCGGCTTTTTGGCCGATAAAAACTTTGATACCGATTTTTTCAAGCTCCTGCGTCACTTCCGATTCCGAGCGATCAGAGCCAGTGACACTTTTCCCTTCAAGCGAAAGCATTCGAGCAATAGCAGAAATACCAATGCCTCCAATGCCGATGAAGTGCACTTTTTTATTTTTTGTAAAATCTTCGGGAAGTGTAGTGGTCATAATAAAAACAATCCGTGCTCTGTGTCGCCTAGCGGTATACTTGTCCAGACACACTCTGGAGAGCCGCTGCCATTTCAAGCTCAGGCATTTTCACAAAGTAGAGATAGGCAAGGTACAGAGACAAAGCAAGAGCGATGAGCAGCAGAAAAAAGCGGAGGGCAAACCATTTTTTATAGGCTTGCTCCCAGCCCCACGCATTGTGCGCTTCCGACCATTCTTGCTGGCGTTGATGCATCTTTAAAGTATAGTATTTTTTCAAAAGAAAGCTACCTGGCCGTTCACAGTTGGTATATTTTCTCCACCACCTTCACAAATTGATCTCCCCTATCAAATTCATTCTTAAACATGCCAAATGAACTAAATGCAGGACTTAAGATAATAGTATCGCCTGCTTTGGCGAGGCCAAATGCCTGTTCAACTGCTTCTTTCATGGAGCCGGCTTGATGGAGATTTGTACCAAAAATTTTCTGCAATGAAGGAAGGATTTTTTCGCTGCCTGTTCCATTCAATAGCACCGTCGACTGCACAGAATTTTTAATTTCCTGTAAAAGATTGTGCATATCAAGCTGCTTGTCGGCACCACCAAAAATAAGAATTGTGCTGCCTTTTTTTTGATCCAAAACTTTTAAAGAATTTAAAGCCCGAAGAGCTGCGATAGTGGCATCGGGAGTTGTAGCAGTCGTATCATTGTATATTTTCACTCCCTTCTTTTCACCAAGATATTCGAGTCGCCCCGGCACGCCGGAAAAATGCTCACATACATCTTTGATGCAGGATTCCGGCACATTCAATGCGCGAGCGGCGGCTATGGCAAGCGCAACATTGTAGCGATTGTGATCGCCCAAGATTTTGAGCTGCCAGTCTTTCGGCACACCATTCCCACCTACCACTATTTTCTTTACCTGAGTCTGGCTAAAAACGTCTGAATATTTTTCTTCAAGAAAAGATGTGGCTTGATCGCCTACCACAAGCGCATCATCGGCTGTCTGAAATTTAAAAATATTTGCCTTGTCGTTTAAATATGAATCGAGATTATTTTTATAATAATTGAGATGATCAGGATAAAATGTAGTGAAAATAGAAATATGCGGGCTTATTTTCCGCTCGCCAAAGCCCTGGAGCTGCCATGAGTCGAGCTCAAGGACGGCAATGTCACTAGGCCTCGTGTCGCGCAAAAATGGCAATGTGGCTACACCTCTCACATTGCCGCCTAAAAATATCCGATTAT